>JBCBDN010000035.1:0-19019 GCA_038529685.1 Cyanobacteria bacterium J06598_1
TGTATGGGCTGAGCCACAAAGGTATCGCAATCATCATCAATGGTGTACACCGAAACGGTCACCATTTCACTGCTGCCGCTGAACTGGCCAGGCCAAGAAGATACTCGCTTTTGCCGGTCTTTGCCCTGGCGTAGCTCGACAGAAATTGCGCCAGGATTGACCGTGCAACTTTGGCCAGCGGGTCACCTGCCGGGTGCGGCCTGTTTTTTGATTACGTATCAGACCAGTCAGCGGACGTACAGCATTTTTTATGCGGGCGACTGCTTTTTGTCCAATGGACGACTGGTGGACGGCATGCCCCTTGCAGAGCTGCGCAACCTCAAACCTAGCGTGTTGATTGTGGAGGGTAGCTACGGCACAGAGCGCCATCCCCATCGCAAGCAGCAGGAAAATTATTTAGTCGATCGGCTGGGTGCGGCGTTAGAGACTCGGGGGCGGGCGGTTTTTCCTGTGCCGCTCTTAGGGCTAGGGCAAGAGCTGTTAATGCTGGTGCGGAGCCATCATCACTTCACCGGGCAACCGATCGATGTATGGGTAGATCCGCTGGTGGCCGCAGGATGTGATGCTTACTTAGGCTGCATCAGCTCGCTGCCAGAAACCGTTCAAAACTTTGCGCAGCATCAGCCCTTGTTTTGGGATGAGCGTGTGCTGCCTCGGGTAAGGCGACTGCTGCCAGGGATGGATGCTGATTTCCTATCCTCTGGTTCCGATGCGGCGGTGTTTATTGTGCATCCGGCCACTCACCCCAGCCTCTACTGCCAGGATGATGATACACACTGGACTGTCTTTGCGCCTGAGCTAACAGATATTCCGCGTTGGCAAAGTCAGCTGGATACTCGCTACCATCAGTTTGACTGGCTCGCGGAGCTTGAGGATACGGCGAGCGCAGATCGAGTAGGCATCGAACACTATATGCTCACAAACCACTGCGATGGCGGTGGAACGACTCAGCTAATCCATAACCTGCGGCCTCAGCACATTGTATTTGTACATGGTGGGGCTCAGCAGCTGACTGATTTAGCTGGACTGGATGACTTACAGGCGCGCTATCAACTGCACCTACCGACCCCTGATCAGACAATTGATCTGCCTTTAGCGTCTAATTTTTGGCAGCCAGCACCGCCTAGAGACACGCTGTACGAAGGAGAAGTGGAGACGGATAAAAGTGGGGTACAGCTTAGACTCCCGCAGAGTTTGGAGGGTGATCCCCGTTGGGAGCGGCTGGCGGATACTGGCATTGTGGAGGCGACTTGGCAGGGCGACCAGTTGGTGATTCGCGGGTTGAACCAGCGCGAGCTGATGCAGGTTGGAGCCAGTAAGTCTTTGGGTAAGGTTGCGGGCGGTTTTGATTCAGAAACGACCTGCTATTACTGCCGTCATTTGCGTGGGCAACGCTGTCGCAATCCTGAGTCGCCGCTGGTGGGTTTACAGGTGACTTCTGATGGCTCTTGTAGTGTATTTGAACGCTCTGGGAAAGGGTGATTGGCTAGATGTAGGTGATGTCTAGATGTATTGGTACGATGGCAGGCTTTGTTCTGAGGTTTCATCTGATGATGTTTTAGCCAGTAGTCCTTTTAATGATGCTGGCTTGCGGTTTGGGGCGAGTGTGTTTACGACGATGCGGGTGCATTGTCAGGATTTGGAGCATCGGCGATCGCAATTCTCTACTCACTGCGATCGCCTCACCCATTCCATCAAAGCCTTCAACTGGGATCTCCCCGATTGGCCTTCTATCCACAAGGGATGCAGTCAGTTAGCTGCTCACTATTCTGTGATTCGCATTACGGTTTTTTCTGATGGGACCGAGTGGATTACAGGGCGATCTCTTCCTACCCAGCTTTTCACTCAGCAGCAAACCGGCATCACTGGCTGGCTGGCTCCGCCAACCTATGCGCGCAGCTTACCCACCCACAAAACTGGCAACTATCTTGCTTGCTGGCTGGCTCGCCAAGCTGCTCAAAATCACGGTGCTCAAGCAGCCGTTTTGACGAACGAACGAGGCGACTGGTTAGAAACTGCGACCGGGAATCTGTGGGGCTGGAAAAGTGGCCAATGGTATACCCCCATCGGAAAATTGATAGGGAATCAGTGTCTGCCAGGATTAATGAGAGATTATCTGGTGCAAGTTTTGAGTCAGGAGGGCGCGTCGGTCTGCATTCAACCTTGGGATGATGCTTTGGCTAGGAGCTTTGATGCGATCGCCTACAGCAACTGCGTCGTAGAGCTTATCCCCATACACACAATTCTGAATGAGCGCACTACACTTAAATATAATTCTCAACACGAAAGCCTTAAATGGCTACGTCAACGGCTTGCCAGTTTTGCGGAGTGCTGTGACGATTCCTGAAATGAGTTAACATAAGTTAATAACAAAGAGAAAAAAGCTACTAAGCAACCTCACACCACTATTAAAGGAGGCTTCCTGCCGGTGAATAAGCGCTGGAGAAATACGGGTCTTTACGTACTGCTCGTTATCGTTGTCATTGTTTTGGCAACCGCATTTTTTGATCAACCTCGCCCCGAGATGCAGTCTTGGCGCTATAGCAAATTTATTACTGAAGTCGAGCAAGGCCGCGTAGAAAGTGTTGCCATTAGCTCTGACAAGTCTCAGGCCCGCTTTGCGTCTCCTGATGGTACTGGCCGTGTGCTGGTGAACCTACCCCAGGATCCTGGTTTAGTAGATTTGCTCACCACCAATGATGTCGATATCAAGGTACAGCCTACTCAAGATGAAAGCCCAATCGCTAAGGTTCTCAGCGCGCTGGTCATTCCAGTCCTGCTGCTGGTAGCGCTCTTCTTCCTCTTCCGTCGTGCGTCCAACGGACCGGGTTCTCAGGCGATGAACTTTGGTAAGTCCAAAGCGCGCGTTCAGATGGAGCCGCAAACCCAAGTGACCTTTGGCGACGTTGCTGGTATTGACCAAGCAAAGCTAGAGCTCACTGAAGTCGTAGACTTTCTGAAGAATGCTGACCGTTTCACGGCGATTGGCGCAAAAATTCCTAAAGGTGTGCTGCTTGTGGGCCCTCCGGGTACTGGTAAAACTCTCTTGGCAAAGGCCGTTGCAGGTGAGGCAGGCGTTCCCTTCTTCTCTATCTCTGGTTCTGAATTTGTAGAGATGTTTGTCGGTGTGGGTGCTTCGCGTGTTCGCGACCTCTTTGAGCAAGCCAAATCCAACGCACCTTGTATCGTCTTTATTGATGAGATTGACGCGGTTGGTCGTCAACGTGGCGCTGGCTTGGGCGGTGGTAACGATGAGCGTGAGCAAACGCTCAACCAGCTACTCACTGAAATGGACGGCTTTGAAGGCAACACTGGCATCATCATCATCGCGGCGACTAACCGCCCTGATGTATTGGACGCGGCCCTACTTCGTCCCGGTCGTTTCGATCGTCAGGTTGTGGTCGACCGCCCCGACTACGCTGGTCGTTTGGAAATTTTGAATGTTCACTCTCGCGGTAAGACCTTCTCTCAGGATGTAGACCTAGAGAAAATCGCTCGTCGCACGCCTGGATTCACTGGCGCAGACCTGTCGAACTTGTTGAACGAAGCGGCTATTTTAGCGGCTCGTCGTAACCTGACTGAGATTGCGATGGATGAAGTCAACGACGCAATTGATCGCGTACTAGCTGGTCCTGAAAAGAAAGACCGTGTGATGAGCGAAAAGCGCAAAGTGCTGGTGGCTTACCACGAAGCAGGCCATGCGCTTGTCGGTGCGCTCATGCCTGACTACGATCCTGTACAAAAAATCAGCATCATCCCTCGTGGACGGGCTGGCGGTTTGACCTGGTTCACCCCCAGTGAAGAGCGCCTGGAGTCTGGTTTGTACTCTCGCTCTTATTTGCAAAACCAAATGGCCGTTGCCCTTGGCGGCCGCCTCGCAGAAGAAATCGTCTTTGGTGACGAAGAAGTCACCACAGGTGCTTCTAATGACCTTCAGCAGGTGGCTAACACGGCCCGCCAAATGGTCACTCGCTTCGGTATGAGTGAATCACTCGGTCCGGTTGCCCTCGGTCGCCAGCAAGGCAATCCCTTCTTGGGCCGCGACATCGCCAGTGAGCGTGACTTCTCAGAGAAGACAGCCGCTTCTATCGATAAAGAAGTGCGTTCTCTGGTAGACCAAGCATACGCTCGCTGTAAGCAAACCCTCGAAGAGAACCGCCATATCCTCGACAAGCTAGCCGACATGCTGGTGGACAAGGAAACGGTTGACTCTGAAGAGCTTCAGCAGCTTCTGGCAACCAACGATGTGAAGATGGCTAGTATTGCCTAATCGCTGATAGTTCCCGCTGTTAACAGCGGGAACTATGAGTTCTTCTAGCGTTTAAAGCCGCCTTTATTGAGATAAAGGCGGCTTTTTTGTACCTTTATCTATATTACCTTTAGCTATATTTAGAGCGTTGTTGCTAGAGGCTGAGCTGGTAGCGTTTCCTTCGCAGCTACTATTGATGGCTTGCTTATTTTCAGAGCGTCTGTTGCCAATACTTCTGCTGAATTGTTAGGGCTTTCAATCAGCTTGACTTTGTGTAGTGTGGCGCCGATGTCTTCGAGGGGCTGATAGAGAAGCTGGCAGATGCGCAAGACAATGTTTTCGGCAGTCGGGACGACTTCGGTGAAGTACGGGATGTCTTTGTTGAGAAAGGTGTGGTCGAACGGTTCTATTACGTGGTGGTCGATCGCCTCTTGCAGCGCCACCAAATCCACAATCATGCCGGTTCGTGGGTCGATTTGGCCTTTTACGCTGACTTCTACTGTGTAGTTATGGCCATGACCATTGGGCCTGGCGCACTTGCCGTAGATTTGGCAATTCTCTTCATAACTAAGGGTTGGCAGCGCCAGCCTGTGAGCTGCGCTGAAGTGAGAAGAGACGGTCAAATAAGCTTCCATTTCGTTTCCTGTGTAGTCGGCCCAGAGTTCGGGGGTTTCAAATAGCTGAATATTAACAACCGGTAGGTGAGCGCTCAGCCGCTGCCAAATCACCCGAGCGATATGTTCTGTAGTGGGGAGGGTTGTTTTGAACTCTGCCCAAGTGTCATTGAGGTAAGCAAAATCTAGTGGCTCAATGATCTCCCTACGAATAATTTCTTTGGCTTCTGTGAGATTGAGCACCATGCCGTAACGATCTAGCTGGCTGGCGATAGAGACATGCAGCTCGTAGTTGTGCCCATGCCCAGGAGCACGGGCGCATTTACCAAAGCGCTGTTGATTTTCTAGCTCGCTGAGTTCTTCTAGCCAGTAGCGATGGCTTGCTGAAAATTGCGCTCGCCGGTTGATGGTGCATTGCATGTGTGAACAGTAAGAACGGGATAGCAGAATTACTCACTCGAACAAGGCTACATATGTGCACAAAGCCTACGAGTGAGCCCGATTTAATCAACTAAGAATTATTAAAAAAAGTTTTGTTCGTTGCCTGTCAAACGGCTGTACCCCTTCTATTTTATAGAAAAATGGGTGGATTACCGAATGTCACGATGGGTTGTCATTGCGATTGGGAACTGTAACAATATATACAGAAATGATTCGGATACGTTCATCTCAAGTCTTTTGGTTGAGACGGAAGTAAGAGCGGTGGTCACCACTGTCCTGAAGGAACGCGTTCCAAACAAAGTCACCTGAATTTTTGGGTGAAGAAACCTAACTTCTTTAATTCTTTGAGGAACGAGCACATGAAACTCACCTATCGCGGTATTGAATACGATTACAACCCACCTATGTTGGAAGTCACCGAAAGCGAAATGACTTGTCAGTACAGAGGTGCCCGCACTGCCTACACATATGTACGCCACGTGCCAATTCCTCAGCCTGCTGAGCGATTGAGCTATCGCGGTGTGGCTTATCAAACGACTCGCCAAGGCCAAATTCAGCAGCTAAGCGAGGGCATGCAGGTGGCCACTCAGCAGGCGACTCGGCAGCAGAGCCCGTTGTCTAACTTACGTAGCAAGCTAGCGGGCACAAGCGATGCGGCTCAGGCTCGCCGCGAGCTGCTCAAAGAGTCTAGCAAGCTACACCAAAAGAGCATTACGCGCTCTTTGGAGCACCGAATTGAAGTGTCTAGAGCGCAAGGCAACCAGAGACTGATTGATCAGCTAGAATCCGAGATGCGTCAGGCTGTGTAGTGTATGTCCACGAGAGCGTAGCTCTGAGGACGTACACACCTTAGGACTGACTTCGTGATTTTTGTTCAGACAATTTGTCGGTAAATAGGGGGTAGAGCTATGGCTCTGCCCCTTTTTGCTACGTAAGGGACAAAAAAGTGATAATTCTCCCCCTTTTAACCGATCTTTCTTGATAGAAAGGGTTTCGCCTTGCCCACAATAGGCTCACAATAATTTCACGGGTCGCTTGTCTAGATCTTGAATTGAAGGTGAGGAGTATGGGGATTTTTAACAGTGTGTTCAAGGCTGAGTCTGAAAATAAGATGGCGATGAATTCAGCTGAGGCTTTTGCCGCGATTTGTTTGGTGGCGATCGCATCCGATGGCTACCTCTCAGAGTCAGAAGAGACCGAGATGAACCTGCGTCTTAGCCGGATGAAGCTATTTCAAAATACGACCCAAGACAGCTTAAAGCGGATGAAAGCTTACCTATTAGAAGGCTTGAAAAAGCACGGTCCGAATGAGCTGGTTAAAAGTGCTAAAGCATCGCTGCCACCAAAATTAGCGCCGACTGCTTTCACCGTCGCTGTTGACTTGGTGTTTGCAGACGGCACTGTTTCTAAAGAGGAGCAGGCCTTTGTCGATGACTTGCGACAGCTGCTACAAATTCCTGATAGCTTAGCGCTCAAGGTGGTGGAAGTGATGACGATTAAGTATCAGGGCTAGATTGGTTAGCTCTGTTAGGCTGTGGACCTAGGGCCTAGGCTGTGGACCTAGGGCCTAGGCTGCGGACCTATGCGCGGCTTAATCCAACGGTATTTTGGCTGGTACACCGACTGCCCTGGGTAAATCGTCGGGCGTGGGCTCTACTTTGTAGATAAACAAACAGTGCCGTTGTCCTGCGGTAATCGGTGTTTGCCATGCCTGCAAATCGGTGAGTTCGCCGCCCAACAGCTCAATGACGGGCACGATCGCTTCGGTGTCGTCGGTGGTCCACTGGCCGCGATAAATGACGGCTTGTCCGCCTACTTTCAATAGGGGGAGGACGTACTCCGCGCAGGTCGCTGTTTTGCCGACGGCTCTGATCAATGCTAGGTCGTACTGTTCGCGATGGTAGGGGTCTCTTCCCAAGGTTTCGGCTCTAGCTGGGAGGCAGGTGGCTGGGATGCCGATGGTTTGGCAGAGGGTTTGGAGAAACTGGATCTTTTTGCGGGTGGAATCGACGAGGGTGAGGGAGATCGGATCGGTGGGTGAGTGGGTGAGTGCGATCGCAGCTGGCACCCCTGGAAATCCGCCTCCCGTACCAATATCAATCACCCGTAGCGGCTTATCCTCTTCCTCTGGCAGATTCGCCTCCGACTCACGTTTATCCGACTCTTCACTTCGCTCAGCGGCGGCCATATCTGCTAGCCAAGGGGCAAGGCCGCTGAGCGAATCCCAAAGATGCTTTTCCCAAAAATCCTCTGGCTCTGTAATTCGAGTGAGGTTCAGCTGCTGATTGCCCAACAGAATTTGCTCATACAGCTGTTGGAACAGCGTCTGCTGCGCTTTGGACGGCTGCCAGTGAAGGCTGCTTTCCCAGAGGTCAAGATGAAGTGGAAGCGTTTCGGGCATTGCCTTAGGGAGGTAAGAGAGAGGTAAAAGAATCGATGGATGAAGTAGGTCTTCACAGATGAGCAGTTTAGCCTTCTGTGGCTGAGTGTTTTTGGCGGAGCGCATCCAAATCGGCGTTATTCAGCTGGCCGTGCTCAATGGTCCAGCAGTAGTCAGCAATATCTACAAGGTCTTCAGCGTCGTGAGAAACAATGAGCAGGCTCCACTGCTGCTTAAGTTTGGCCAATAAGTTTACGAGCTGCTGACGCATGGACCAGTCTAGGCCAGCGGTGGGTTCGTCGAGCAGCAGCAGATAGGGCTCACGAATCAGCTGAACGGCTAAAGCCAAGCGCCTTTGTTGCCCGCCGCTGAGTTGCTGAGGAGACGCTTGCAGCGAGAGATCGCCAAGTCCTACGGCGGCCAGTGCTTCATAGACCCGGTCGGAGCTGAGCTCTGGGTGGCCAAGGCGTAACTCTTCGAAGAGAGTGTGGCCGCAGAAATGGCGTTCTGGAAACTGAAAGACAATGCCGCCTAGCTGCTGGAGATCGTCAGGCAGGAGGGCTCGCTCTCGCCAGAAGATTTTGCCTGTGGTGGGCGAGGCTAGGCCCGCAAGAAGCTCTAGCAGCGTGCTTTTGCCAGAGCCGCTAGGGCCGATGATGAGGCCTAGCTGTTTGGGGGCCAGATCAAAACTAATGTCTTTGAGGATAGGACTTGGGGTCGCGGCGGGATGATAGCCGATATCGCGGAGGTGGAGCATGTTCTTTATTACATATTCTATCTATGGCCTCTATTCGGGGCCTAGGTTATATCCGTACGCAGAACCGTAACTGTATAGTGCATAGGGATAGTCAATAGCGTGCTGGTGTAAGTGAGTTAGGTATGGACGTTCGGTTTCGTGAGTGTGATTTTTTCAATTTGTGGATATGGCTTGAGTTCGATACCGTACCATCGATTGCGGAGCAGCAGTATGTCGAAGAAATTCTGAACTCCTGGTTTTTTATCGGTAAGCTAGGCGGGTTCAATGCTGAAAATATTCAGGTTCAAGAAACAGGCGTTGATATTAGCTACTTTAACTACGATGAGGATGAGTCGGAGCGATCGCTGCTCTCTTTGATGCACAACATGGCAGAAGTCGAGTTTCAGGGGCTGTGGAGTCGCTGCTGGTTCGACTTGGGAACAACGGACGCGCTATCTCTTGATGTGTTGATCAACACCATGCGTCAGTTTAGCCAAGACTACGTGGAGATTCGTCAGATCATCATTGGTGGTGAGAATGAAGACTGGCCTACGCCGACTGAAAATCCTGAAGCGGCCTTTCCCGATTAGTGACTGGTCAACACTGGTGAGTATTCAATAGCGATATGAGTAAAAAGCGAATTCGACCGATTGCCCTAGGGCTGATTGAACACGAAGGCCATATTTTTGTCAGCCGAGGTGAGGACCCCAAGACGACAGTGCCGTTTTATCGCTTTTTGGGCGGTGGGATTGATTTTGGAGAAACGAGCGAGGTGGCACTCGCGCGTGAGTTTGTAGAAGAAATTGATGCGGTGCTAGTAGATATTGAGTACGTGACGTGCTTAGACAATATTTTTGTACATAACGGCAAGCCTAAGCATGAGCTCGTTCAGCTGTTTAGAGCGCGCTTTGCGCAGGAGTATTTCTATCAGCTTCAGGAAAAGTTTCGGCTGGTGGAGGGCGATCGCATTACGCAAGCCTATTGGATCGAATCAGCCAAGGTCTTTAGCGGTGAGTATCGCCTGGTGCCAGAAAGCTGCATTGCCTACTTGTCGAGATGAACAGCGGCCTCAAAATAAGACGGGTTTAGGCCATAGAGTATGTATGAAAAACTATGACTAAAAGACCACGTCTATAAAAATCATGCGTTAAATCTATGATTGGCTTGGCTTTCTCTAAGGTCTTTGTTCTACGTTTTGTGCGGTAAGAGGGATTTTTGTGCGCGGCTTTAATCGTTTAAGCATTCAGTCAAAACTGATGACTATGCTGCTGGCTGTCAGTATTGGTTCGATTGCGGTGATTGCCTATGAAGGCTATCGCAGTGGGCGCTCTGCGATTGAAGCAAGTGTTGTAGAGCGGCTCGTGAGCCTTAGAGCCTCTAAAGCTAGCCAAATAGAGGAGTACTTTCGCTCTTTGCGCGGTGAGATGAAAGTGTTGGGCAAAAGTCCCAGTACGGCAGCTGCCATGAAAGAGCTGTCGACGGCTTTCGGTGCGGTTTTAGGTGAGTCAAAGTCGATTGATGGCACCCGGGTCGGCGGGCTGCGGCGCTTTTATCAAGATGAGTTTGCGCCTAGGCTGGCCGAAAATACGGGGTTGGCGGTCAATTCTGATACCTTTTTGCCCGCATCTATTTTGGCGCGCTACTTGCAGTACGAGTACATTGCTAACAATGGCAGTGTTGTGGGCGAAAAACAGAAGCTTGACGATGCGGGTGATGGTAGCACCTACAGTAAGTTTCACCAAACCTACCACCCTATTTTTAGAGATATTGTTGAGGAGTTTGGTTATTACGATCTGTTCTTAATTGATAATGACGGCAATATTGTTTATTCCGTGTTTAAGGAGATAGACTTTGCGACGAACTTGGTGCTAGGCCCTCATGCGCGCTCTAACCTCGCTAATGCTTACCGAGATGCGCAGAGACAGAACAGCGGCTATGTTGCGATCGCAGACTTCAGCTTTTATCAGCCTTCTTACGGTTCTCCTGCCGCCTTTATGGCCACACCTATCTACCAAGGCACCGAATTAATTGGGGTGCTAGCTGTTCAAGTGCCGGTAGATGAAGTCAATGGTGTCATGACCAATAACGCCAACTGGCAGCAGGACGGACTGGGAGACACTGGGGAAGCCTTTCTGGTGGGCGATGACCTCAAAATGCGTTCAGACTCTCGGCCCTTAATTGAAAGTCCTGATGAGTATTTTGAGTCTTTGGGCGGGCAAAACGTTAGTGAAGAAGAGGTCGAGCGAATTCGCGCGCTCAATACGTCGGTGCTCAATCAGTCGGCAACGAGTGCTGCGGTGAAAGCGGCCCTTGATGGCCGAAATGGCGTCGATACGGTTACTAATTACTTAGGAAATCAGGCGATTAGTGCCTACACACCACTCGATATTCGTGGCGTAGACTGGGCGCTGATTGCTGAGATTGATGAGGCTGAAATCTTTAAGCCGATTTCGGAGTTTGCACGGCGTGTACTGATTGCGGCAGCGGGCCTTGTGTTTGTGATTACGCTAGCGTCGCTGTGGCTGGCACGGGCGTTCCTGAAGCCGGTGAACTTGCTGGGCGAAGGCTTTCGGCGGCTCTCTAGTGGGCATAAAGAAGTCTTGGTGCCGGTGCTGGCGAGTGATGAGCTAGGCGAGCTGGCTAAGTCCTTTAACCACATGGTGAAAAAGAACCGAAAGACGAGTGAGCTGGTGTTTAAGAAAACGCAGGAAACGGAGTCTTTGCTGCTGAATATGTTCCCGGCTTCAGTGGCGAAGCGATTGAAGAAAGGGGAGAGTGCGATCGCTGACGAAGCCGAAAGCGTTACCGTTGTGTTTGCCAATGTCCTAAACTTTCAGCGGCTGACCCATGAGCTGAAGCCCAAAAAAGCCATCGAAATTTTGAACGAAGTGGTCAGCGCCCTAGATGACGCGACTGAAGCCCACGGCATTGAAAAAATTAAAACCACTGGTAGCGAATACTTGGCTGTGAGTGGCCTTTCGGTCGCCCGTTTGGATCATGCCAAGCGAGTTATTGACTTTGCTGTTGAGTCTATTCGAATTGTCGGGCAGGTGAACAGAGAACACGGAACAGATCTGCAAATGCGTGTTGGCGTGCATTCTGGCAGCGTGATGGCTGGAACGGTTGGTCGGCAGCGACTGATTTACGATGTGTGGGGCGATACGGTGGTGACGGCTCACTATGTGCAGTCGGCGGGAAAGCCCGACAGTATTTTTGTGAGTCAGTCTGTGGCCAATAGCCTCGTCGATCTCTATGAGTTTGAGCCAGCCGGTGAGATCGAAACTCGAGGCGGTGATCAGGTGTCAATTTTCCGTGTGAAAGTGTAAGAGGAACAAGGAACCAGCCATGACTATAGCTTTGTCAGAAGGCTGGCTACTCTGGGGATTTATTTTGATGGTGGGGTTCCCACTGTTGATGGTGGTCTTAGGAGAGCTGGTGCTCAAACTTCAGAAGCGTGACCATCCTATGGTGAAGGTGGTCAGAGAGCTGCGCAACTGGGTATTCCCGACGTCTGCTCTGTTCTTTTTGCTGACAAAAGTCCTGCAGATAGACAAAGTTGCACCGCCGATTCAAATTGTTGAAACCCTAGCCTGGGTCGCGCTGATTGTAGCGGCGCTATCGTTTGTGAATGTGTTGCTCTTTACGGGCGCCAAACCGGGCACTTGGCAGAGCGACATGCCTAAGCTGTTTCGCGATTTGGTGCGAACCGTTTTGATTGCGATGGGCATCGCTATTGTGCTCAGTGCGGTCTTTGGTGTGGATCTTAAAGGCGCTTTCACGGCTTTAGGGGTCGGTGGTGTTGTTCTTGGTTTTGCCCTACAAGATACGCTGGGAAACCTGTTTTCGGGTGTAGCGCTGCTGTTTGAGCGGCCTTTCGACATTGGAGACTGGCTAGAAGTTAATGGCGAGAAGGGTAAAGTTGTTGAGGTGAATTGGCGCTCTGTGCACATCATGACGCGCAATTTTGAGCTTTTGATCGTGCCGAACTCAGCATTAGCCGGAGCCGTGATTCGAAACTACAACAAACCCACTTCGCGCCACAGAGAGCAAGTCGCTATCGGATTTTCTTATAGCGATGCTCCCAATACAGTCAAGCGAGTAATGCGTGAAACGGCGCTGAATACGACAGGGGTTTTAAGCCATCCAGCGCCTGTGGTGCAGACCCTTTCATACGACGACAGCTCTATCGGCTATCAGGTACTGTTGTTTTTAGAAGACTATGCTCAGGTGCCCGCCATTCGTGATGAGTTTACAACGCGCATCTGGTACGCGGCGAGACGTAATGGACTCTCTATTCCTTTCCCGATTCGCGATGTATATCATCACCACTTGCCAAAACTGAGTGCAGACGAGCCTTTGCGACGGTTAGCTAGCTATATGAAGTCTTTGCCGAGCTTGGCAATGGTAGAAGATGCGGTGTTAGAGGAGATTGCGAGTCAGGCTCGCTTGGCCCATTTTGGTAAGGGCGAGTCGGCTATTTTTCAGCAGCAGCAAGATGTGAAGCTACATTTTGTGCTGGCAGGGAGTGCGATCGCTATTTCACAAGATTCCAAAGGCAAAAAATACACGATTGCCGAAATGGGCCGAGGCGACTTTTTTGGCTACTCTGCCATTTTGGCTAATGAGCCTAGTCCGATGACAGTGACTGCCGTAGAAGACTTAGAAGTGCTGATTTTGGAGATTGACGCGGTGCAAAAAATGCTGAATGAAACCCCTCGGTTTGCACAGCAGCTGAGTTCAGTAATAGACGCTCGCCAGAATCGGCTTAAGGAAATTAATCCTGTACAAACTCAGAGCGGGTCGCTGTTATCTTCATCGCGTTAGCGTTTCAGTGCTTTAAAGGGTCGCTATGACCTGTTTTTGGTGCTCAAGTGATGTAGGGGGTTCTAGTGCTGGCGTCTGCGACTTGATTAGCGAGACGACAGCTCCAACGATGCCTACAACAAAGACAACGCCTAGTGTGAGAGCCGCTGTATTAAGACCCTCACCACCTTCGACGCTATCGAGCGCGGGGTAGCGATAAATAACCTGCTCAGGTGCTGTCGGTGTCGGCTTCGTTGCTGACTGAGAATGCGCTTGATGCAACGGCGAGTTGGGTGATGAGCCCGAGGGGGAAAAGACAATAAGTGTGATATTAGCCGCGCTGAGCTGATCGGCAGCGACGGCATCTACAACTTGCTCAACGACGGCGACTTTGGTTCGGCTAGTGGCGAATTTGCCGTAGAAGTTGAGCTGAGATTTGAGAGCGATCACGCTTTTGTGATCTAACACCCGCGCGCAAAAGATAATTTCACGATCGGTCAAAATATCGATACTACCGCCCCGCTCATCTACGGGTACATCTGTAGAAACGCCTTGACCTGCCTTTTTTAGACGTTCGGCGTAAGCTACTTTCAACGCTTCATCAGACCGAAAGACCATTGCCAGGGCAGCTTAAATGCTGCGGTTAGTAAATCAACATAAAGTAGCTGAATATTAGAGAGTAGCTGAATATTAGAAATACAAAACGTGTCACAAGATACTGAGTAAATATGACGGTCTACCTTTTAATCCGCCGATATTCAAGAGATTACTTTTGATTGGTCTCTAAAGTGGGCTTTGGGAAAATATCAAGATTCTTCGCAAGATCCGATGCTGACCTAGCTAGTGGACTCATCTTGCCAGTACTTTTTCTTCCAGATAGCAGTTCAATACCCCGCTAAATTCAGCAACCCCAGAAGAAGGGCGCTGTTCTAGCCTACGTTTTTGCTCGGAGAGGCGATAGGCGAGGTCGTTGAGCTGTTGGGGATCGGATTGCTTGCCGATGGGGGTGGTTTCGTAGTGTAGCTTGAAGGCGGCGTAGAATTCTTCGGGGTCGTTTACAAAATCGAGGACGAAGGTGTCGGTTTTGCCCTGGGTTTTACGATTGAGGCGAGGATGAGGGTTTCTTTTTTGGTGCGCTTTAGCCCTTTTTCGGTAGCGATGGTTTTTTCTTTGACTTCCAGATGCAGGATGCGAGCGAGAATATCTAGCAGGTTATGACGGCGGAGGGTATCGTCCCAGAGGGAGTGGGTGTGGTAGTCGTCTTTGATAGGTGGGTTGCCTGCGCCGTACGAGTAAGCAGTTTGAGGCGGATGGATGCTTGATCGAACGGCTCTATTGGCACGGATTACACAAACGCCGGGTAAATGTGGTGGGCGGCCTTGTATTCGGGAGATGCGGATTCAGGTGGCAGATATTTTGGAGACTTTGGCGGAGAGGGTATCTTCTATCGAGATTTTTGAGATTTTTTCTGATTTGGAGGCGGCTGAATAGATTAACGAGCTGACTTGGGTCTTTGGTTTGATTCAGTTTCCCGTTCCAGCCGTTGAATAGCTCTTGGACGGTAATAATGGTGATACCAGCGTGGGGGTGATGGCTAGCCGATTGCTGTAGTGCGTTTGGATGACCTCGAAGAACAGCAGACGCCTGATCGGTATCCAATATCCACCGTGTCATTCGTTTTCTGCTCTTTCTGCTTGTAGTGTTTCAACAATCTCGGCAAAGTCTGAATCGCCTTTGAAGATGCCGCCAAACTCTAGCCAAGGATTAGGCGCCTCCTGATTTTCTGGAATAGGTAATGACACAATTTCGGCTTTGGAGAGTCGCTGGGTTAGAAGCCGTTGAATTTTTTTGAGTGCTAACTGCCGGGTTGTGGCTGTCACTTTAAAGGTGGGGAGTGCTATCACTGTCGCCGTCGTCTGTCCGTTTGCGGCACTTTCTAGCAAGATGTTCCAATTGGTCATTTTTGGGTGGGCTGCTAGGCCGAATTAGTACCTACGATTGTAAGCGTTGGTTCTGAAGGCTTCAACTTTTAAGGGCGAGCTGTCTGTAATTGGATTGAGGATTCGTTAAACCGTTTTGGAGAAAGGCGTTTGGGGTAGTTTGATGTCGCGGACATCGATTTTGCCGGTGACTGCGTTGGTGATGAGGGCAGTTCGCTAACTGTCGTTTTCCTCTTCACAGGCGCCAATGCTGACCCAGCTGGTAGAGCCGTCTTGCCAGTGTTCTTTTTTCCAGATGGGCGCGTTGTGTTTGAGGGTGTCGATGGCGTATTGACAGGCGGCGAAGGCTTCGCTGCGGTGGGGGCTGCCGATGGCGACGAGGACGCTGATTTCTCCGATGGTGAGTTTGCCGGTGCGGTGGTGAATGACGACGTGGGTGATGCCCTGCCACTGCTTGCGGATTTCGGCGGCGATTTGTTTGAAGACGGTGAGCGCCATAGGTTCGTAGGCCTGGTATTCCAAGGCGATGACGGGGAGACCGTCGGTTTGGTTGCGCACCATGCCGCTGAAGAGCGCGATCGCACCATTGGCCCCATCATCTGTTAGCTGATAAACCTGATTGAGCTCGAGTGGTGCAAAGGTGATAGCAAAGCTGTCGGCTGTAGAGTCTTTGAGCTGTGTCTCTAACTCAAAGGGAAGCGGGTTTTGGCTGGAGATTGTCACCATGCTAGGCACCTTTGCTTAAGGAGTAGTCGTTAGCGTAACCGCTTTTGGCCAGGGGTGCTGTGCTCTGGTATAGCTGCTCAAGCTGGGTGATGTTTTGGCTGAGGGTATAGCGTTCTAATACTCGCAGTCGGGCCTTTTTCCCTAGCATGGCTAGGACTTCAGGCTGCTCGCGGAAAAGAGGGAGGAGCGTTTGTAGCTGGCTAGAGACCTTTTGTGTATTGATCACGACGCCCGCACCTTGATCGAGGACTTCTCCATCGGCACCCGCATCGGTGGCAATGCAAGCGGTGCCACAGGCCATCGCTTCTAGTAGCGAGAGCGAGAGCCCTTCTACCAGCGACGGCAAAATGAAGCAGTCGGCGCCGCGCAGAATTTCGATGCGGCGCTCTTCATTAGCTACAAATCCTAGCCAGATAATGTTGGGGTGTGAGTAGAAGGCTTTAAGCGAAGCTTCTAGCGGGCCACTGCCGACAATGACCAGTTTGTCGTGCTCTTTCATGTTGGCGGCGTGCCAGCCTTTGAGGAGAGACTCTACATTTTTTTCAGGCGATAGTCTGCCCTGATACACATAGAGCTGGCGGGCGTTGAGTTCGGCTTTGATGTTAGACGGGCCGGGTGAATAGCGGGCAATTTCGACGCCGTTGGGGATAATGACGATTCGGTTGGCAGGGACGCCCAGCTTCACGAGAAGGTCGCGCTGAATTTTGGAGAAAATGATGACTTTGTCGTAGTTGGCGAGCCGAGGCGCATAGACCTGATAGGCGAGGTGCTGTGTGCTGGAGGAAAGGTTGCGTCGCTTTTGGTCGAAGGCGGGGTGAAACGTGGCGATGAGTGGAATGCCTAAGCTTTGGCAAATCTCAGGTAGCTTGAGGTCTAGCGGAGACAGAATAAGGGAAGCGTGGACGACATCGGGTTTGAGCTTTTCTAGTGCTTCTGCAAGGCGACGGGCTGATCCCAATGTAGGGATCGTGAGAATTTGCGACTTGAAAATAAAGGGAAGAGAGACTTCTTCGTAGCCGGTGGGATCGTCTGCTGCTTCGTCAGATTGGGCAAAGTGCAAAAAGGTGACGCGATGGCCTCGATCGAGCAGCGCATTGGTGATTTCTCTGCCATAGGTAACGTTGCCGCAGAAGGGAGATTTTTTACCAAGCCACGCAATATGCATTTACAAGTCGAAGCGCTTTTACCAGCTTTTTATGGAAGGATCACAGTCGGTTTGGCCTGAATCACTTACGAAGTAAGGCACACGCTGCCTTTCGTCAACTTAGGTCAACCGACTACTAGTAGTATATGCGGATTGGACTATGTATCGTATTTAGCCTGGGGACGATATTGCTGAGGTGGGGATCGGTTCTGCTGCGGCGAGACTTTTTGTCAGTCTTAGACGCTGCCGTCTGTGTGGTTGTCTGTTGTGTCTGATTGCAGTGAGTTTTTGACGAGCGACCAAGTGAAGAATCCACTGACGGAAACAAAAGCTGCAAGCAGACCGAAGACGGCTCTAAGTCCCAGGAAGGTTTCTGCGATGCCTGCGAGTGCTAAAGGCAGGCTAAGGGCAATATTGACAACGTTGTTCTGTAGACCGAAGACTTTGCCCCGCATGTCTTCTGGGGTCTTTTCTTGAATGGTGGTTTGCATGGGGATGCCAACCATTGCGCCAAAAAGGCCGAGGCCGCCGATTAGCCCAATGCTAGGCCAGAGCTGAGCGGGGGCGAGAGAGAGCCCGGTGAGGGTAGCCGCCATGCCCAACGAGCCAACGAGGCCAAGCTGCGACCTTGAGAACCGCTGACCAAATTGCCCAATGACGACCGCTCCAATGGCGAGCCCCACGCCGCCTGCCGCGAGCAAAAAGCCAAACTGCGAAGATTTGATCGTAGGAATCACTTCAGCGAGGCGAACGGCTAATACTGCAAGGGCTGCAAATACGGAGAACAGCACAATTAGCTGAATCAGGGCGCTGCGGACCTGAACCTGCTTTTGGAGGTACCTGAGACCGTCTTTAATGTCTTCCCAGGCGCGGGTTTGAACAGGGATATCGGATTTGACTTCTTGAGTGGTGATGAGAAGAAGGAGAATGCCAGCGATCGCATAGCTCACACCCACCAGCACTGACTTTCCAACCCCAGTGCCCCGATCAATAGGCGCTAAGACCGTATCGGCTAAGGCTAAGACCGGTTCACCCACCGCGAAGCCGATGATCACCGACGCCATCATGGTTGTGGTGTAGAGCGAGTTGGCGGGCAGCAGATTTTCTTCTTTGACGATGAGCGGAATGACTGCCTGCTCTGCTGGGGCAAAGAACTGCGTGAGTGTAGAAATCAAGAACGTAACGGACAGCAAAATATAGAAGCCGACTGGAATCTCTGAAATTTCCCAGCCTGCCGTTAGCCACAGCAGCACAGGCAGCAGCGCGACTAGCAGGCCCCGCAGTAAATTGGTCATGACGAGTACTGGCTTTTTGCGCCATCTATCGACATAGACCCCAGCCAGTGAGCCGAAGAGAACGGCGGGAATGGTGAAGGCGATCATAATGGCTGACACCCAGCCGCTGATCGTTTGCTCTGGCGACTTGTAGGTGTCAGAGATGATGGCAATCATCAGCACCAAGTAAATTTTGTCGGCCATTTGCGAAAAGACTTGGCCGCTCCACAGCGTGAGGAAGTTGCGGTTACGGAAGACGGGCCATAGCCCGTTGGCGACTTCTGGTGCGGATGGTGTGGTCTCGCTAGCAGTAGCTTTTTCGGGTGCAGCTACCTGCTCGCTGTGGGTCTGTGGCCTAGCCGATTTAGCATCTTCTTGAGAAGAGAGAGGGGGCTCTGCGCTGTCTGGTGAGCTATTAGCGGTGTTGGTATCGGACTCAGACTCGCGAAGCATGGAAGTTGGTGGGGTAAAGCAAATAACTAGCTAAAGCAAATAACTAGCTAAAGCAGGTATCGATGAGGGCTGCTGACTTGATAGGCCGGTCAAACTGATATTGAGTGTACTGGCGTAGGGCCTGTTCGATGTGTCGCCACATGAGGTGAGGGCCCCCGTTGGTTGAAAGGTTTCCACCAAAATTAGGCCGCTTTGCAGCGGACTGTTTTATTGTGCCTGATTCTGCCGCGAATGGTGACGGACCCTGTGAGGGAAATGA
>JBCBDN010000036.1:0-18813 GCA_038529685.1 Cyanobacteria bacterium J06598_1
ACCCCAGAGATTGCCTACAAGCTGGGGCAAGCATTTGTTACGTGGCTGGCAAAAACTCAAGATAAAGCCGCTGGCGATTTAGTGATTTCAGTCGGGCGCGACAGCCGCATTTCGGGCCCCGCGCTGATGACGGGACTGGCCGAAGGGATGATGTCGATTGGGGCAAGTGTATTTGATTTTGAAATAGCCTCCACCCCCGCCATGTTCATGAGCACCGTCACCCCCGGCTACGACTGCCACGGTGCCATCATGCTCACCGCCAGCCACCTCCCCTTCAACCGCAACGGCCTCAAATTCTTCACCGCTCAAGGCGGCCTGAACAAACCCGACATCACTCAAATTTTGACCCTCGCCAGTGAAAACAACTTTCTCACCGCCGCTGCCAAAGGAGCGCTTTCTCAAAGAGACTTTATTTCTGTTTATTCAGCAGGGCTGGTTCAACAGATTCGCCAGTCGGTGAATCACCCTGAACACTACGAGCAGCCGCTGAAGGGTTTGCACATTGTTGTAGATGCTGGGAACGGGGCCGGTGGATTCTATGCCGATAAGGTGCTGAAGCCTCTGGGCGCAGACACTAGCGGCAGTCAGTTCTTAGATCCTGACGGCAGCTTTCCTAACCACATTCCTAATCCTGAAAATGAAGCCGCGATGGCCTCTATTCGCAGGGCCGTGCTGGATAACAAAGCTGACTTTGGCATCATTTTCGACACCGACGTAGATAGGTCGGCAGCAGTAGATCCGGAAGGCAATGAGCTGAACCGCAATCGACTGATTGCACTGATTTCGGCGGTGGTTCTGCGTGAACATCCGGGCTCTACCATCGTGACCGATTCGATTACATCTGACGGATTGGCTCAGTTCATCACCGGGTTGGGCGGTGTGCACCACCGATTTAAGCGGGGCTACAAAAATGTGATCAATGAAGCGGTGCGATTGAACGCGGCAGGGCAAGAATCGTGGCTAGCGATTGAGACTTCTGGCCACGGGGCGATGAAGGAAAATTACTTTTTGGATGACGGGGCCTATTTGGTGAGTAAGCTGCTGGTGGAGCTTGCCATTGCCCGCCAATCTGGCAAAGTTATCACCGACCTCATCGCCGCGCTCAAAGAACCTAAAGAAAGCGAAGAATACCGCCTAAAAATTCTCTCCGAAGACTTTCAAACCTACGGCAATGCGGTCATTCAAAAGCTGCACGACTATATAGAGGATCAAGCCGGTTGGCAGGCCGTCCCGAACAACTACGAAGGCATCCGAGTCGCCTGCACCAGCGCAGAAGAAGATGGTTGGTTCTTGCTGCGCTTATCTCTCCACGATCCGGTTCTTCCCTTGAATATAGAGTCGAACGTAGCAGGCGGTGTCTCTAAGATTAAAAGCCGGTTGTTAGGCTTTTTCGATACGATGGATGCGCTGAACATTTCGTCGCTGCAATCGTAAAAAGTGAGTGGGTATGCAAACTGTTTTAAGGGGCTCGGCGCTAAAGGCACTGATAAGGTCGATAGGAGTGTCGCTAGGATTGGCGCTAGGATTGGCGCTAGGCGTGCTGAGCACTGTTGTTACCTTGGGCTGTTCTCAAGCGACGATTGATTCTCAAGTCGATTTTGAGAGCGTGACCCAAACACCTGCCAAACCTGAAACTCAGTCTATGTCAAAATCACTCATCACCCATTTTGACACGCCTGCCGAAGCAGAACAATGGTGGACCGTGAACGACAATGTCATGGGCGGCCTTTCTCAAAGCACGTTTAGCATCACGCCAGAAGGCACAGGCCTTTTTCGCGGCACCCTTTCACTAGAAAACAACGGTGGCTTTACCTCTGTGCGCCGAGCCGCAAACGGTGCAGACTTTGCCGAAGCTAATGCACTTTCACTTCGCGTGAAGGGCGATGGCCGTCGCTATCAGCTGCGCTTGAAAATGAACAACTCCGATAGAGCGCCTTCATACCGGGCTGAGTTTGATACGCGCTCTGGAGAGTGGCTTACGGTATCGCTGCCGATAGATAGCTTTGAGCCTGTTTTTCGTGGGCGTGTTCTTAAAGAGGCTCCGGATCTAGTCACAACAGAGATTCAGCAAATAGGATTTCTGTTATCAGAATCTCAAAGTGGTCCATTTGAGTTAGAGATCGATTGGATCGAGGCGGTGATTTAAGTGCTGCCTTGCGTCAGCTTGCAAATAGCCGCCGCGAAAGCTTCGCCTGTTGCATTTGCGCCAGATCAATCAGCGGCGTACAAGACCACATTTCATCTAGGGCTAGCTCACTTGCCTGCTGGCATACGTCGGCCATATCTGCACTCACACTGAGCCGAATCTGCTGCGCTTGCAGGTGGCCCACCGCGCCCAGCCGAATCCCTGCGCCAAGCAATCCCGTGACAAAGCTGTGGGTAAAGGCAGTCAGCGTTGCAGATTCATTGAGTCCTGCGATTTGGGCAACCACTCCAAATACAACAGGATGCAGACAGTTGACTTCTCCGCTGCGGGTCTGTTGCTGAAGCGCCTCAAGCTGAGCATGCGGCCAAGTTTTCTGTGCCACCATCAGCAAAGCCCTACCGCTTTGTCTCTGGGCAAGGCGTGTTTTTTCAATCGGTGTCTGAGCAAAAAGCTGGGCGTCTATAGCCTTTATCTGTTCCAAGTCTTGTTGAATGCTGGCTCTGTGAGTGTGCGCGAGAGCAACTAAATCTGTGCTACCTACTTTGTTGCACAGCAGTATCCGAATAAAGGTTTCTAATTCTGCGGCGGCAGCAATTTGGCCGCTCTGTACCAAGCTCTCTAACCCGTGAGAAAGCGTGTAGCTCCCAGAAGGAAAGAACGAATCTGCTAGCTGTAGCAGAACCAGCTGTTGATCGGCTAGTTGTTTCGAGGTCAATTGCTGTTCCATTAGTGCACATGCCCGTGAGAACCGGAGAAATCAATGCTCTGGTCTGCGGACTTGAACTCTCGTACAATGTGTAGCCCCTTAATGCCTAGCGTATCGGCAATTTCTCTCAGGGTGGATTCTATTCTGTCGGCGGTGGCGATCGCATCCACATAAATCGTCTCCCCCTGCACACTCATCGGCCAGTGCTGATTGCCAATCGCATGACCCAAGCTCACCAAATCCATCGGCGCATTGTAAGCCTTGCGCTCAAACTGCAAAGCAATAATCTGTTGCTTTTGTATCGACACCAGCACCCGCTGCTGCTGAGCCGTCATCAGCACATCACCATCTCTGAGCGTCCAGTTTCTATCCTTTACAATGCCAACAGAGTGCCCAGAAGTCGCTTGGGTAAAAATGCGTCCCTTTCGGCAGTCTTGCCGCTCAATGAAGACTTCTAGACACTGATTTTTGCTTTTATCTTGAGCCACCTGACTGGCCAGCTCTGAGCTGTCGTTAACATTGCCAAGATACTCATCGGCAACTTGAGCAGGTTCGTTAGAGAGCGTCATGGCAGTGTTGGTGATGAAACTATTTGTACGACAAAAGACACTTGAAGAGAGATCAAACTGAATAGGGTAAAGGGGCTTGGTTTCTGAGCTTTCTGGTTAGGGTTGCGATCGCCTTGAAAGCCCCTTGCATCGCCTGCGTTTTTTGGGCGATCGCCCTCACAAACAGCCCATTCCCCTGTGGCAGCACCGAACTTGCTATCTCTATACTATCGGCACTCAGCCTATCCACATCCTCACTCAACGCCTTCAAAGTTTCTGGCGTAGCGATCGCATCCGGCAATCCCAAAATCAAAGTCCCCATCACCGGTCCACTGGCAAATAGCGATCGCTGTAAAAATCGATTACCTTTCCCCAACAGCTTCATCGTCTCCACAAAAGCAACGGCCCCCGAAGGCGACTTAATGCGAATCGTGCTCCAATACTCACGAAACTCATAGCACTCTCCTCTCGCTAACCGCCCCGGCAAAATAATCTCGCCCCAAGTGAGCCCAGCCGTAGGGTGCAGCGTGATGTCTGTGACTTGCTTCAGCTCAGCATCCGCGAATAAAATCAGGGGCTCGGGCAAAAACTCTAGCGTCGCGCGATCACCCACCGCCACCTCATAGTGCACCGCCGCCTTAGTCCCGTCTCCCGGCATCGTATGCACCTTCGTCGCCGCCTGATCCGCCAAATACAGCGCACTCCCTGCTTCTAGCGCCAAAGACATTCCCAAAACATCGCCCGCCAGTAATCCTGGCGACGTGTTCATCCGATACAGATACGCCCGCTGTTCTGATACAGCATCGGTACCGCTGCCGTCAGCGTCTAAGCGAAACACGGGTGAAATGCTAAGAGGGTAGGCCATGAAGCGATCGCGCAGCACCGTTTTCCCCGCCTCATTGCAGCCCAACCGAAGCGCTAGCTGCTGCGGCCTCACGGGTTGCCTCACTGGCTGTTTTACTGACTGTTTTACTGACTGACCCACTTGATCTAATTGACTCACCACCGCGCTAGCTCGCACCTGCTGCTGCCACCGAGTCAGCACCCGCCTGAGAAAACAACAGCGTCTTCTGAATAAACGCCGTCACCTCACCGAGCCCATCACCCGTCTTACAGTTGGTATATATCACCGGCTTCTCCTGCCGATACTGCGCACTTTGCAAACGCATCAGCTCCAAGTCAGCCCCCACATAAGGCGCCAAATCCACCTTATTCACCACCGCCAAATCAGACTGCACAAACCCCGGCCCGTTCTTACGCGGAATATCATCCCCCGCCCCCACATCAATCACAAAGATGTAGGCATCCACCAGCTCATAGCTAAACGTAGAGGCCAAATTATCGCCGCCACTCTCAATCAAAATCAAATCCAGCTGCGGAAACAACAGCTCCAAATCCTGCACCGCCAGCTGATTCATCGTCGGATCTTCTCTAATCGCCGTATGCGGACAGCTCCCAGTCTCCACCCCAATCACCCGCTCCGCTGGCAAAAAGCCCTTTCGCTTTAGCCGGTCAGCATCCTCTGTGGTCAGCAGGTCATTAGTCACCACCGCCACCTCTACGCCCTGCAGCATCAGCATCGGCACAATCCCTTCAATCAGGGCCGTTTTTCCACTGCCGACCGGCCCTCCAATTCCTAATCTCGCTGCTGACTTAGGCATCTTTTGTTTTCTTGATAACTCAACAACCCGCCTACATATTGAAGCGCATCTCCGGTTCCCCTTGGCAAGGGGAACCAACGGAGGGGTCTCGGTGTATGGCGTACTTATCGAAGACCCCTCCCTTGCGGTTCCCCTTGGGAAGGGGAACCTGTGGCGCAGCATGCCGACAACAAATCAGCCCTTCAGCGCTGCACCATCGAACTTTCCATTAAATCCATACACTTCCTGACTCCCACCATAGGGCACCAGTTCCACTTCCTTCTCATCCCCCGGCTCAAACCGCACCGCCGTCCCGGCTGTAATATTTAGCCGCATCTTCTTCGTCTGCTCCCGGTCAAACGCCAACCCGTCATTCACCTCATAAAAGTGAAAATGGGACCCCACCTGAATCGGGCGATCGCCCACATTGCGCACCACCATCGACACCACCTCACGCCCCTGGTTCAGCTCAATCATCTCAGAGCCCCCCGGAATAATTTGCCCTGGGACCAGCGGCATCGGCTCAGATTCATCTTTTGTATACATTGTTGTATCTCGTAGTTGCCTTCAAATAAATCTATTCATAAAGTGCAGCCAAGTTAAGTCAATCTAATTACTCATAGAACGCCGATGTATGGCAGTACATCTTGCCTCAGAACCCCGAATTCGGGGACGGGGGCCTCGGCACAGTATGCGTATCAACGATGTAATTTGACGGGTCTACTTACTCAAACCTCAATCTCCAATAGGATTGTGCACCGTCACCAATTTTGTTCCATCAGGAAACGTAGCTTCCACCTGCACCTCATGCACCATTTCCGGAATTCCTTCCATTACATCATCGCGCTTCAGCAGCGTAGTGCCCTCACTCATCAGCTCACTCACCGTTTTGCCATCGCGAGCCCCTTCCATAATCGCCGCCGAAATATAGGCCACAGCCTCTGGATAGTTAAGCTTTACGCCTCTAGCCTTGCGCCTTTCAGCCACTAGCGCCGCTGTAAAAATCAACAGCTTGTCCTTTTCTTGAGGCGATAGCAACATAGTTTTGGGTTCTCTCCTAACACCTGTTCACGACAGTCTTTTTGGGGTTGGGGTTGGGTTTATTCAGGGCCTGTCCGCTATTTTTTCATTTAAGCGATCGCACCTCTCCCCATCGTTACGAATGTTCTTCTCACGCATGTTCTTTTTAAGAAACACAAAGAAATTAGGCTGTATGTGCCACTCTGTAAATCTTTTGAGTAACTTAACCCTTTCCCAAAAGAAAAAAGGCCACAATCCTAAGCAATCGCTCTAGGCAGCTGACCTAAAAAGCTGCCCATCATGATTCCTAGCCACGAGGATTAAACCATGCCTGAAATGCCTGCCAATGTATCGCCAGATACGGGCCGCCAGCCTCAGCAAAAAATTCCACTCCAAAAGCTCTACGAAGATCTTGCAAATATTGGCAATATGGAAATATCTGCCAGCGCCCAGTGTCGCGAGCAGGCGCAGCAGGTGTTGGCGAACCCCAGCATTAGCCTGAACTGGAGAGATGCGATCGCTGAGCGCCTCCACGAAGCCAACCACACCCTCGGCATCAAAACCGTCACCGGCGACGACAGCTACTAAGCGCTCAACTCAAAATCACTCAAAAAGCCCTGTGCAAACAAAAGCTGCACAGGGCTTGTTTCATAAAACGCTTTAATGCCTATTCAGCGCCGCTTCTTCTTAGACTTAGACAACTTTGAAGCTTCAGCCGGTGCCATCCCAAACCCTTTGCTCGCTTTCGTATCGGGCTTCTTATCGCCCTTTGATTTCGAGCCTTTCTTACGCTTACTCCGTTTTAGCGGCAAGCCTAAGTCCAGTGCAGAAGGCTTTGGCGATGGGTCTGTTTCGCGCACCCACTCAAAGGTTGGGGCTAATTCTTCTTCTGAAAAGTCTGCTTTTGTCGCTAGCCCTAACGCAATTTGGGCATCAGGCCAATTTCCCATGATGCTTTCATCTACTTTCTCACTGGCAAACGCTCTCTCAATCAAATCTGCTTTTGAAGTCGCATTGAGATGTACCAAACTGCTGACCAAAAAGCCGTTTACCGTCTCAGGGTTGTGGCCATAGTCTGTGAGCTGAGAGGCTAGTCTGTCAATGCAGCGTTCTTTGAGGTCAGAATGAATCTCTGCCACCTTTTCTAAGGCAATGACTGCGGCTACTCGCCCCCACTCGTTTTTTCCTCGGCTGGCTAAGAACCGTGAAGCAGGTGCGATCGCTGCCTCCCCAATCAACCCCAGCACCCCAGGGATCTCCTCTAAAATCCAGTCATCCTCTTTCTTCATTCACCAGCAAACCAATCAACGTATCTACAGCCGACTTTGCCCTCAGCTGACCCAAAGCACGCCAAGCATGAGTCGGCGCCCATACCTCTGTCGATTCACCGCTGGCCCAATTTAGTTCTTCATCAGTCACCATCTGGATCAGCGCTGGAATATCCGCTGCGCTCAAGGAAAATTCCTGAACGTAGTTGGGCCAGCGAGTAGGCTTTGATCCAGACTTGAGCTGCGAAAGCAAGCCAAAATCCACCGAGCCAGATTTTGACGCAGTCATTTCCTGAATGCGTCGCTTATTTTCTGCCGATGTTCGCTTATCAATTTCGAGACAGCTGCCGTATGTAAGCAGCTTCGAGACAGGTTCTTTATAGGTTGAGTCGGTCATATGAATCTCCTCCTAATACTTTGTTCACTCTATCGCCGCAATATAGAGAGCCTATCGGCTTATTTACCGCCTGCTTATGACCAACCTCGTAGTTGCCTACAGTTTCTTTTGGAACATCTTGCCTCAGAGCCCCGAACTCGGGGTCGGGGGCTCTCTCTGAGTAACAGAAATTGATAAGTTAACCAGTTCTTGCCCCTTTAAAATTTCAGCCTAAACCGATAGTTCGCCACCGACTCCACTAGGCCAATCGCAATAAAGTTCGTCAGTAGCGCCGATCGCCCATAGCTCATCCACGGCAGCGGAATCCCGGTAATCGGTGCGAGCCCCACCGTCATACAAATGTTCACAATCGCCTGGAACACAATCATCGACAGCACGCCCACCGCCAGCAGCGAGCCAAAGTTATCCTTCGCATTCTGGGCAATCATCACCAGCCTTAGGCAAATCAGCCAAAACGCCAGCAGCAGCGCCATCCCGCCAATAAAGCCCAGCTCTTCGCCCACTGCCGAAAAAATAAAGTCCGTATGCTGCTCAGGAATAAAGCTCAGCTGCGTCTGCGTGCCCTGAAATAGCCCGCGACCCCACATTTCACCCGCGCCAATCGCAATCCGCGACTGAATCAGGTGGTACCCGCCGCCCAGAGGATCTTTATCCGGGTCTAAAAACAGAATTAAACGATCTTTCTGATAGTCCTTCAGCAGGCCCCACATCACTGCGCCTAGCTTTCCAGAAGAGGCATTCACCGCCAGCGCAATCACCGCGCTATAAATTGACCACCAGGGCAAAGAGAAATAGGCCACCACGCCCATGATCAAAACCCAGCCAATCCATACCGGCATCGAGATATGGAAAATAATGGCTGATACCAGCGGAGAAATCATCAGCACTAGCCAGCCAGGGTGAGTGCCGCTCCAATACAGCATACCGATGGCGATCGCACCAAACACCAGCGAAGTCCCCAAATCCGGCTGTAAAAATACCAGCGCCCAAGGCACCGCCGTAATCCCCAGCGCCTTCACCATGCCAAACAGCGTCGGCGCATCTCGGTCCTTTAAAGAAGCGGCCAGCGTGATAATCGCCCCCAGCTTGGCAAATTCAGACGGCTGCACGTTAAATCCAAAAACGTTAATCCACCGCTGCGCGCCCAGTCCAGTTGTTCCTACAGCCATCACCGCAATCAACGAAGCAATCGTCGCCGCGTAAATAATCCAGCGCCACTGCAACAGCACCTCATACCTGCTGCGGGCAATCCATAGCGCTAGCACCATCCCAATCGCACCGAGCACCGCGTGGTTAATCGCCAGACCTGTCTCACCCGTGTACTTCTGAGTACTGCCAATCAAAATACTGGCAAAAACCGTAACCCCTACCGGCAGCATAAACAGCAGCCAGTCCACCCCTTGCCAGCCCTGAATCAGTCTTTTCCAGCGCTTTCCCAGCGAATAGGAGGAGTAAGAAGTCATAGTCTTTTATCTACAGTCTTTTATCTATAGTCTTGGGAAATAAAGTTAAGTGCTGACACTGCCCTAAGTTAGCGCTGCCACGGAAATTTTGGCAGCTGTTTTCTTCGCAATGTCCATCAAGGCGATCGCACTCACAGAACCCGGTTCACCCAGCACAATCGGCAGCCCCTTATCGCCCCCATCTCTTACCGGCATCTCTAGCGGAATCTGCCCCAGCAGCGTCACGCCCAGCTCCGCTGCGGCCTGTTCTCCACCGCCTTCACCAAAAATGGCGTACTGCTTATCAGGCGCGTCGGGCGGCACAAAGTAGCTCATATTCTCCACTAGGCCCAAAATCGGCACGTTCAGCTGCTCAAACATCTTCAGGCCACGTCGCGCATCCGAAATCGCCACATTTTGAGGCGTCGTCACAATTACCGCGCCCGCCAACGGCACCGCCTGCGCCAGCGTTAGCTGAGCGTCCCCAGTCCCCGGCGGCATATCTACCACCATGTAGTCCAGCTCGCCCCACTGCACCTGATACAAAAACTGACGAATGACCCCGTTCAGCATCGGCCCACGCCATACCACCGGCTGGTCACGATCAATCAAAAAGCCCATCGACACCATCTTTACACCGTGGTTAAAGGCAGGCTCTAGCACCTGCTCTCCCCCTTCATCGCGTACCACCACGTTCGAGTCGCTCAGTCCCATCATGATCGGCGCATTGGGGCCATAGATATCAGCATCAATCAGGCCCACCGTCGCGCCTGTTTTCGCCAGCGCCACGGCCAAATTAATCGCGACCGTGCTTTTGCCCACGCCGCCTTTTCCACTGGTAACCGCAAAGATATTTTTAACGCCATCAATCCCAGTACGGTCCGGCAGTGCCTTTTGTTGTGGGGTCTCAGCCGTAATTTCGACTTCTACGCTCTCGACACCAGGCAACGTTTTCACCGCTCTTTCGCAGTCTTCTCGGATGAACTCACGTAGGGGACATGCCGGTGTTGTGAGCACGAGGGTAAAGCTCACCTGGGAGCCTTCTACCTTGACGTTACGAATCATGTTGAGGGCTACTAGGCTCTTCTGTAGCTCAGGGTCTTGGACCGGTTCGAGCACCGCTAAGACGGATTCGGCATCAAGCGTTTTAATCATTATTTGAAGCAGTACTTGTAGTAAAAAGGGCGGTAAAACGGGATGTGATAACTATATCTTTTGAACGCTTAAAAACAGCGCTTCCGGCGAAACAGCTCAAAAGATATCTTTTTGCAGGCCCGCTAAGTGAGCCCGCTGAGCAAATGCCTCGGGATGGGCAGCGGCTTCTTCTGCGGCATGCACAAGCGAAGTTGCGACCTGAGTAATCCGAGGCTTTACCATCGGCCACACCAGGGGGGAAAGCCACCCGCTAAGGGTAATGGAATACAAAACGCAGGTACCGCAGAGCGTAGAAACAATTCGATAGGTGGCGCGTTCCTGCAACCCTGGCAACGGAAAGACGCGAACGCTCAGCAGCTCTCCGGGCCGCACCCGCTCCACAAATATCTTGGTTGACACCGGTAAATAGCGGCTAAAGACACGGTAAATCAGTCCTGGTTTTGCGCTCTGTCCTCGTGGCGCATTTGTTCCAGTAATCAACGGATGCCAAGCGGCGAGATCAGCGAGGTTGTTCACCGTTTGCCACAGGGTTTCGGCAGGGGCGGTGCTAGTGGCCCAAAAGTAGTGCTCTGAGTGGTTGTATCCAGACAAAAGGGCTCGCACCTTCTGCCACCGAGTAGAGAGGCTAGTGAAGGCGCTAGTGTACGC
Organism: Cyanobacteria bacterium J06598_1; assembly: GCA_038529685.1. Taxonomy (GTDB): domain Bacteria; phylum Cyanobacteriota; class Cyanobacteriia; order Phormidesmidales; family Phormidesmidaceae; genus Phormidesmis. The sequence goes on from JBCBDN010000036.1 coordinate 10,971, forward strand.
CCGCTGGAACCAGCTAGGTGACCATATTCGCTGAAGCATATCCGCAAAAATACGAGGAACCTTTCCAGTCTAGAAGATGCCCTGTGGGTTAAGGCTCCTTGTGTAGGCGGGTTTCCGCCTACACAAACGTTGCCTGCGCCCAAACGCTAGCGTTAGCTGGCTTCGCTTCGTTTTTACCCAGCCGGATGATTTGTCACAGATTGTCACGCTCTGTTGCAAAAGTGCAATAGAGCAGGGCAAATCATGTTTGACTAATTGAAGGAATATTTACAGTTATCGACCGCCATGACCCTCGCTCCGACTAAAGCTGTTCGTCCAGACGCCTCTTCAGAGAACGCTTCTTCAGAGACTCCCGCACTCAACCTACCGCCGAGTGATTCTCGCGAGCGGGTTAGCAGCGCCTTTAAAGGGCTGCAAGATCGCATTTGTGAAAAGCTGGAAGCAGTCGATGGCGGTGGTAAGTTTCAGCAAGATGCGTGGGACCGGCCTGAAGGCGGCGGCGGTCGCTCGCGGGTGATGAAAGAGGGCAATATTTTTGAGCAGGGCGGCGTGGGCTTCTCTGAGGTGTGGGGCGATAAGCTGCCGCCTTCTATTTTGGTGAAGCGTCCTGAGGCGGAAGGCCATCAGTTCTACGCAACCGGTACATCTATGGTGCTGCACCCCCGGAATCCCTACATTCCCACGGTGCACCTCAACTACCGATACTTTGAGGCCGGTCCGGTTTGGTGGTTTGGCGGCGGCATTGACCTTACGCCCTACTACATCAGCGAAGAGGATGTGGTGCACTTTCACCAGACTTTGAAAGGAACGTGCGATCGCCACAATCCGCAGTACTATCCCAACTTCAAACGCTGGTGCGACGAGTACTTTTACCTCAAGCATCGCAACGAGCCCAGAGGCGTGGGCGGCATTTTCTTCGACTATCAGAATGGCCAGCGGGGCGAGCTGTATCGCGGGCACAACCAAGACGGGCCCGCTGCGCTCTACAGCAAAGAAGCAGGCAGTGCGCCCAAGCGCTCTTGGGAAGAAATTTTCCAGTTTGCTACTGACTGTGGCGATGCCTTTTTGCCGTCTTATGTGCCGATTGTTGAAAAGTACGCCGATAAAGAATATGGCGATCGCGAACGCAACTTCCAGCTCTACCGCCGAGGCCGCTACGTAGAGTTCAACCTCGTATTCGATCGCGGTACTCTCTTTGGCCTGCAAACCAATGGCCGCACCGAATCTATTTTGATGTCTTTACCACCGATGGTTCGCTGGGAGTATTCCTACGCACCCGAGCCCAACACGCCCGAAGCCAAACTATACGATGTCTTCCTCAAGCCTCAAGACTGGGCTGGAATGAGCCTTTAAAGTAGGCACGCAAAGACTCGTAACGTTTCTCGATTCTTTCCGGTGGGCACTCTAAAGGGCAACACGATGCGTTGATTCCCTCGCTGCCATTCGCAGTTCAGCAGTGGTGGGAGCGCGAAGTTTTGAACCCAATAGAGAGAGTGACATCAACGGTATGGAGCAGCGAGACTTTACAACTCCCCAAGGCGATTCGGTCGTGATTTTGGCCCCCACAGGGCGGCTAGATATTACAACAGCTTGGCAGTTTAGATTGAAGCTACAAGAAGCGATTTCCGAGCAATCGCCTCATATTTTGGTCAACCTCAGTGAAGTCAATTTCATTGACAGCTCTGGCCTAACCTCTTTGGTCGCCGGCATGCGCGACGCCGACAAAATCGAAGGCACTTTCCGCATTTGCAACGTCCATCCTGAAGCCAAACTAGTATTTGAAGTCACGATGATGGACTCTGTGTTTGAAATTTACGACACCGAGGAAGACGCTTTGGCTGAGCCCTACAAAGTCGCTGTCGCCTAGCTAGGGCCAAAAGACTAGTCTTAAGATTAGCTCAGGGCAAAAGACACCTGCTTAACCATTTGAAAAGGCCCCATTAGGGCACCCCATAGACCCCGACCTGTGTCGGGGTCTATTCCTTTGTCATAGGTCTTGAGTAGCACCCCGTCACCTTGAGCCTCAGCATCAAACCCCAAATAGACAAATCGTTTCTGCCCGCCGTACTCAAAAGAGCACAGCTGATTATCTTTCAGCGCCGACTGAAAGCGGTATCCCGCACCTGCTGGCTGATACTGAATCACCGCGCCGCTGTTGGGCAAGACGACCAAATCTGATTTGGAAATGCCTGCCAGCACGCTAGCGTCACCCCCTGCACCTTTGAATTGAAGCGGATCTTTTAGGGCGAAGTACTGCCCCTGTAGCTGACCGGCTTCATCACCATTTTGAAGCTGCAGAATCCGCTGTCGGTAGGGCGGCTGCCTAGAAATAACATTGGCCTGCTCCAACAAAAATGTGTAGACGTTGTTCGAAGAAAGGCTGGGGACTGGCCTATTCCACAAACGCAAGTGAACGTACCAGGCGGGTTCAGCCGCAGCCTGCGCCTGATTTTCAAACTCACCGGCTAAATAGGTCGCCAAAACGTCGAGCGGTGCATTCGTCATAAAAAACGTCGTAGGGTGGGCGCAGCCCTCTCATTATCGCAAAATGCATCCCTCTTCACTCTCCATTCACACCGAATCGCTTGGCAAAAGGACAAATCAGCGTAAAATATGTTTACAAAGAGTAATTTTTAGAGCGTTTACTTGTGAACAACGTCCGCACGGTTTCAGACACGAAGCGAGCCTTCTACGGCCAGCACACTCGTCCCATCAATGCGATCTATCGCCGTGTGGTCGAAGAACTCATGGTAGAGATGCATTTGCTGTTAGTAAATGCAGACTTTAACTACGACTCACTTTATGCCTTGGGCGTTGTAAGCACCTACGATCGTTTCATGGCCGGTTACGAGCCAGCGAGTGATCGCGACGCCATTTACACCGCAATCGTGCAGGCCGTGAATGGTGACCCAGCTCAATACCGCCGCGATGCAGAAGAGATTATGGCCTCTGCCAAGTCTGTTTCCAGTCTCGACGAGTTCAAGTCTTTGGTGGAGTCAGCTAAGACCGACGCTGGCAACGACTCACTCAAAGCCAACCTCCACAAAATAATCGCTAACCCCAAGTTCAAGTACAGCCGCTTATTTGCCATTGGCCTATACAACGTGATTGACGCGGTTGATGCCGAGGCGCTGAAGGACAAAGAAAAGCGTGAGGCACTGCTAGAAGACCTAGCGGGTACCTTCGAGCTAAATGCAGACCTCTTCAAAAAAGACATCGACCTCTACCGGAGCAATCTAGAGAAGATGGCGCAGGCTCAAGAAGTCATGAAAGACATGATTGAGGCTGAGAAGAAGAAGCAAGCTAAGCGTGAAGAAGATAAGAAAAAGCGGGCAGCGGCCAAAGCGGGCGAGTCTACAGAAGCGGCTCCGGCTGACGCTGAATCTAGCAACACTGCTGAGTAGTACGGCTAGGGGTTCGGCTACGCTCACCCTTCGTTTTTTGCTATCTACATAACCTTAAGCGTCTGGCCGTCGGTCAGGCGCTTTGTTTGTGCGCTTTGTTTTGCGGAACCCGCTGCGGCGCAAAATTCGCTTCTGTCGCTGTCTTGCTAATGCCTGTAAGTCCACGTTGCGATCGGTTTCATCTACAATTTCGCCGGTTAGCACTTCGAGCGTGTCTTCGAGCGTGACGACGCCAGAAACGCCGCCGTATTCGTCCACGACCACCATCAAATGCTCTCGCAAGGACTGAAAGGTTTTAATCAGTCGGTCTGTACGCTCTGTATTAGGCACGTAGTGCACCTCTCGCATCAGACTTTTGATAGTGGCCTCGCCCTGACCTTGAACAAGGGCAGCGAGCAGTTCAGCTTTGAGCGCGACCCCAATCACATGGTCGAGATCGTCTTCAATCACCAGGATGCGGGTGTGCTGGGAGCCAATAATTTCATCTCGGACCTCTTTTAAGAGGGCGCTGCCTGAAATGAAGGTGATCGCGACTCGTGGGGTCATAATATCGGCGGCCATCAGGTCATTGAGCCGAAAAACACGATCGATCATTTCGACTTCGTCATCTTCAATCAAGCCCTCTTGATAGCCCAAAATGGTCAGCAGCTTAATCTCTGATTCGTCAGTGATAGGGCGGCGGTTGCCTTTGGTTAGCGGCGCGGTGATTCTCTCTAGCAGCCAAATCAACGGCGTGAATAAAAACGTCATGCCTCGAATCGGAATCGCCACGACGAGTCCAATCGATTCGGCATAGCGCTCACCTAGCGTCTTCGGCAAAATCTCAGCAAATAGAATCACTGAGAAAGTGAGCACACCAATCGAAATGCCGACCCCAGTGCTGTCGAATAAAGACTCGGCAATGCTGCTGACAACGCTACTGCCCACGATATTGAAAACGTTGTTAAGAACGACAATACTGGCGATGGGTCTAGAAACGCGCTGACGAATGGAGAGCAGGGCGCTGGCGGCGGGGCTAGGGCTGTTTTGGGCGAGCTGCCGAACGCGCAGTAGGGGGATGGAGAGGAGGGCTGTTTCGATGCCAGAGCAAAGTGCTGACCCGAGAATGACGATGAGAATTGCGATCGCAAGTTGAGTCATTAAATGAGAAAAAGAAAAAGAGAGAAGGCGTTACAGAAGGGCCTCGGGGGTGTCATTCTGGGGCATCGCTGATATGATGCTTGCTATTGTGATCGCCTAAACGTAATTTACTCGACGCTTGGCTTTATATCTCCTCTTATGAATGACACCATCTTAGATGTTCAAGGTCTAACTATTGAATTCGCTACGGATAGTGAAGATGGTCGTAGCAGCATTCGCGCTGTAGACAACGTCTCGTTTCAGCTGGAGCGCGGTCAAACCCTCGGGATTGTTGGCGAATCGGGTTCGGGCAAGTCAGTAACGTCTCTGGCGATTATGGGGCTCGTGCCTAGCCCGCCTGGTCAGGTAACCGGTGGACGCATCATTTTTCAGCCGGACGATCGGCCCCTGGTAGATTTGCGGCAGGTGGCTAAGCGCAAAATGCGCCAGTATCGCGGCGGCCAAATCGCCATGATTTTTCAAGAGCCGATGAGTTCTTTGAATCCGGTGTATACCTGCGGATTTCAGCTGATAGAGGCGATTCGACAGCATCAGAAACTCTCTCAGTGGCAGGCCCAAGAGCTGGCGATTTCTCAGCTACAAGAAGTCCAGCTGCTGCCCCCTGAAGTGAAGCTGTTTGAGCAAATTCGTGAAGAACTGCAAGTTGAAGATACCGCGCTGATTAGTCGAGAGGTGAAAAAGCGTCAGCAGGCCATGCTCGATCGCTACCCTCACCAAATGTCGGGCGGCCAAATTCAGCGTCTGATGATTGCGATGGCGCTTTCCTCTAATCCATCTTTGCTGATTGCCGATGAGCCGACAACCGCACTAGATGTGACCGTGCAGTCGACCATTTTGGACTTGATGCGTGAGCTGCGCGATCGCCGGGGCATGTCTATGGTCTTCATCACCCACGACCTAGGCATCATTGCCGAAATTGCCGACAAAGTAGCCGTCATGTATCGCGGCAAAATTGTTGAAACCGGCTCCGTACTCGACATCTTTGAACGGCCCAGCCATCCCTACACGCAAGGTCTCCTGGCTTGCAGACCTCAGCCAAGCCAGCGCCTTAGGCAGCTACCAACCGTTTCAGACTATATGGACGTGCTAGCCGGCCCTGACGGCGAAATGCTGATCGAAGCCAAGCCCCAAGATGACTTTGGCTCTGGGCTGCCCCCAGTCACTGAAATCAGCCCCCGCGAAATGCAGATTCGTTTGGAAGCCTTACAGGAAAAAGGGCCTTTGCTGACAGTGGAAAACCTCAAAGTGGGCTACCCCGTACAGGGCGTATTTGGCCGGGTAGAGCGCCATGTGATGGCCGTGAACGATGTGTCTTTTCGGGTGTACAAGGGTGAAACCTTTGGTCTAGTAGGCGAGTCGGGCTGCGGCAAAACCACATTGGGCAGGGCGCTCCTACAGCTGCTCAAACCCATGAGCGGGCGCGTATGGTTTGAAGGGCGAGATCTCACCCGACTGCGAACCTGGCAAATGCGCAAGCGCCGCCGGGAAATGCAAATTATTTTTCAAGATCCCTACAGCTCGCTAAATCCCAGAATGAGTATTGGAGCGGCGATCGCAGAACCGATGAAAATCCACCGGGTTATTCGAGGCAACCGCAATTTAAAAGAGCGGGTGCAGTACCTGCTAGAACGTGTGGGTTTAGATCCTACGGCGCTCAATCGCTTTCCCCATGAGTTTTCTGGGGGGCAGCGGCAGCGGGTTTGTATCGCTCGGGCACTGGCACTCAGTCCAAAGTTCATTGTGTGCGATGAGTCAGTGTCGGCACTCGATGTTTCTGTACAGGCACAGGTGTTGAACCTGCTAAAAGAATTGCAGGAAGAGTTTAAGCTGACCTACATTTTCATTTCTCATGACCTAGGGGTTGTGAAGTTTATGAGCGATCGCATCATGGTAATGAACGCTGGTCGCATCGAAGAAATCGGCACAGCAGAAGACATTTACCAGCGTCCTCGTCGCGACTACACACAACAATTAATTGCCGCTATTCCAGAAGGAACCACAGAGCGTATCCAAACCCTACAGCTAGAAAGAGAACGACAGAAAGCTCTGCTATAAAATTAGCAAACCGAGAGTCGCAGACCTGGTTAGATCTGCAACTCTAAGCACTACGAAAGCAGAGAGATATGGTACACACTGCCAGTGACCGTCCTCCCCTCAGGGCCGGGTGCGGTCATCTTTTGACGCTTAAACTTAAGGTTGGCCCGTTTGAGTGCATAGCAAAATCCCCCTCGTGTCACCCGGTCAGGATCGCTCAGAAGGCAAACACCGCCGGGGGCTAGTACGGCCCGAATGAAGGTGATCAGCGGCTCAATGCTTCTCTCTTCGTAAATGACATCGGCAGCTAAAATCAGCGGCACTTGAAAATCGGGCGGAACGCGCCAGTCGAGAGGACGGGTTTCAAAGTTTTGGTAGCCGTTGGCGATCGCATTACGCGCGGCAAACTCAACTGCCGTCGCATCATAGTCACTAAAAATGACGCGCATCCCCAACGAAAGCGCGACAATGCCCGATAGCCCCACGCCACAACCAATCTCTAAGGCCGTATGATTTTCTGGCCAGTCTTGCTGGGTCAGCACCTCGCCCAACATCTGCGAAGAAGGCCACAGCTCCGCCCAATAAGGCATGTACTCATCAGCCTGAAAAGCATCGTGAGTACTGGGGTGGTCCAGTAGCCGATCGGCATCGCCAGGATACGCAATATCAAAGTTCCGAGCGCCAATTGAGATAGATTTGTAGGTGAGTTGTTCTACCGCTTCTGTGGGTGTGGTGTGGATAAATGCCTGACCAGCGGCGAGTGTAGGGAGATCCGGCTGGTCGTTTTCAGAAGGCATGGTCTAGGATCAAGGTATCTATTACAAGTCTCCCACAAGATTCGCTGGAGTTTTTGCGAGAGGCTGGGAGATACGTATGACTAAAGTACAGTTTATGCTCAAGTGGTCAGGCCGCTGGGTTGTGGTCGCACTGATGATGGTTCCCCTGCTGATGAGCTGTCAGCCGAAGTCAGATACAAGCACGGTATCTGAAACGGGGCAAATAGCGACGGAGTCGCCAGCTTGGCCATCCACAAAATTAGAGGGCAAAGAAAGCGCACCTGATAGTGTCAGGCTGTCTCAAAAGATTACGTTTCGGCAATCGAACGGGGTACCAGAATTTTCGCTTCAGTTCAAGCCAACAGGCGGTAAGCTGCTAGATGGGGCTGGGAAAGTCATAGCAAATTTGATACTGGAAAGCGATGGCGCACTGCGACCACAACCCAGCGGCCTGACCACTTGAGCATAAACTGTACTTTAGTCATACGT
>JBCBDN010000037.1:0-18771 GCA_038529685.1 Cyanobacteria bacterium J06598_1
CTCACCGGCCATTGCGGAAATTCGCGGGACAATGGTGGCCAATGCGACCGACCGCTCTGATTTAGTACCAGGACTATCAACTATGGCCGCTGCCAAAATCCTTGTGGTTGACGACGAACCCGCTATCCGGAATCTCATCCACCGTTTTTTAGCCAAGCAAGACTATCAAATGGAATCGGCTGAGGATGGAAAAAGCGCGCTCGCGATTTTTGAGCAGTTCAACCCTGATCTCGTCATTTTAGATGTCAACTTGCCCGATGCGAATGGCTACGACCTTTGTAAGGAGATGCAGTCTCGTACAGGTGTGTTCGTACTGATGCTCACCAGCCGGACTGACGAAGCCGACAAAATTCGCGGTTTCAATACTGGTGCAGATGACTATATTACTAAGCCCTTTAGCTTGGGTGAGCTAGAAGTTCGTCTCGGCGCTATTTTGAAGCGTCAGCGCCCAGTCACTGTGGCCGAACAGCAGTGCTTGACCTTTAATAAGCTCTCTATTGACCCGATTCGCCGTGAAGTCACATTAGCGGGTGGAATCGTACCGCTTACAGCGCTTGAGTTTGACTTGCTTCACTTTTTAGCAGGCCATCCCGGCCGCGTTTGGCGACGCTCTGAGCTTATTCAAAAGGTGTGGGACTATGAGTACGTAGGTGACCAGCGGGTTGTAGACGTACACATCGGACAGATCAGAAAAAAGATTGAGATCGACACCACGCAGCCAACCCTAATTCAAACGGTTCGCGGTGTGGGCTACAAGTTTGAGCCCCCTGAAGATATGCTCGAAGAGCCTGCGTCCTAATATTACGCCCTTACATTAAGGAGCACTTGCCCAGCATTGAATGGCGAGCATTGAATGGCGAGCATTGAGCGATTAGGCTTCACTAAATGACCAAACGAGAGCCTTTCTTGGACGCACTGTCCGAGAGAGGCTCTTTGTTTAGTGGCTTCATTCTGGCAGGGGGGTAGAGGATGCAATAACGTTGGACTTTGCTTGAACGGTGGTTTTCACAGTAGCTTGCGTGGTGGACTTTGCTTTAGCTTTAGGCTTAGGCTTACTGCTAGTCTTCGCCTGATTACGAACTTTCCATGCGAGGCTGATGAGCTTACTCCAGCGACGATTTACCCGCTTTGGCGTCCACTTTAGCTGCTGGGCGATCGCAATATCAGAAGGGCCCTGCTCAGGATCCTCCAGCTGTTGCTGTTTCAGATGTAGTAGCTGAGTTTGCTCTGCGGTGAGCTGACCTAAATACTGCTGCCACTCGCTGGGGGAGAGGCCAAAGTTCTTGTCGAGGTCAGCGCCTAGCCACTGGTGCACCAGCTCCCAACGATGAGACTGCGCAAACTTTTCGACATGGTACTTAAAGCGCTGCTGCAAATAGTCGCGCTGGCGGGCGCTAAGTCCGAGGACTTCGTCGATTTCGCAGGCGGCCATATCCTGCAAGCGTAAGACGAGGTAGTCAATACACTCGGGCTGGTCTTGGTCTTGGAGATACTCCACTAGTTCTGCCACGATGCGATCGCGCAGTACGCTCTCAGAGGGGTCGGTCGCATTGGCCACCATTTTCTCGCGAATTTGCGCAATGGCCGGTGAGCGAAACTGACTATCGCTGTCGCCTTTGGGCGAATCAACGGCCATTTCAATATCGACGGAGGTCTCTGCCGGCAGCCGCCGAGCGAATGCCTGAGCGCGCAGTACAATCAGCTGCTGGTTATAGCAGCCCGGAAGTGAAATTCGGCGCTTGGCGTAATGCTCACTAAAGGCCATGTACTCAGAGAGTTCTAGGCGAGAGCGGGGCGTGTATTCCGTGCTGAGATGATTTTCGCGGCGGAAGGCTTTAAGCACTTCAATATAGAAGCCCTGAAGGAAGTCTTCGAGCAGGGTGCAGCGGCCTTGGAATCCCAGTTGAGTTCTCGCTGGCGCGATGTAGCGATAGGCAATCGCACTCAACCGACTGTGCAGTTCTACCCGCCCTTGCCGGGAGCCGAGGCGGTAATAGTCAACATACTTTTTGATGCGGTTTTGGGCGAGCGATCGCTGCCACGAATTGACCTCACCTAAAGACTGAATGCGGGCGCTCTTACGACAGATGCGAGTCACCTCAATGGCCAATCGCGTTGCCACCGCAATCGTCACTTTAGAACTCGTCGAAATCTGAGAATTGATATCGTCAATCAAAAAGTCGATCAGTCTTTGGTCCACCGGACACAGCGTTTGCTCATCGCCATCTGCCAGTGCAGGCGTAGCGCTGCTGATAACTTCAGTGGAACGATTGTTGCTATCCTCTTTTTGTTGACTGGCTTGTTTTTGGGTCGTAGGCGCTAGCTGAGAATCAGAGGTGTCGGCATCTGCTGAGGGTTGATCTTTTGGCTCAACTTCTAGCTTGCAGTGGGGGTACGTGCGGTTTTTGCTCTCGTCTTCCGGACGGTTGGCTTTTTTGTCAGTAGTATAAAAAGCAACGCGAGATTGAGCGTCATTAGGACCGTGAATAGGCATGGTAGATGAATTCATAATGGTGAGTGATGCGAGTCGGTTTTCTATAGAAAATGTGAACGAAGTGGCACATCTCTAGGGGTTATAAATAGCGGCTAAAAAGCGCCGGTTTATGGAAAGGCTTACTAATACCGTGAGCTTAGATAAAGAATCAAAGCCACAGACAAAGCGCTTTTCCCGGAATCGACTGTTTCACTTTAGGAAATATGAATCCATCTCTTGGGTGTGGGTGTGGCAGTATCACAACCAACTGGCACACAACAACTGTCACATGTGTAAATTGCTCGGCGGCGGTTTTTCATAGATGAACCTGTGTCCTTTGAGTGGCAAGGCGTTTCACGTTCTAAAGCACAGACGCTAGGGGGTGCTGAGGGGCGCGTGCCCTCTATGCCAGTTACCTTGGCTGTCTATAGCCATGCCTGACCGCTCTACACAAAGTCACTCATCACCGCTTGGTTTGCCTTTTAGCTGGCTCACCTGTTGGCTAAGTCATCTTTCAGCTGGCGACTTAACTTAGTTAAGTCATCTCCAGCTAATGTTACTCATTGGATAAGTCACCCGTTAGCCCATTCACCTTTTAGCTCAGTCACCTTTTAGCCCAGGCACCTTTTAGAAAGAGATTGGTCCTTTGCTGGTCATGAAATCGTCTAACAGGGTGCAAGGCTATCATGCCAACTCTGCACCCCATGCGATCGCATCTTGCCAACCTTGACCTTGACGAGTGACTTGGGGGGTCTGTCCCGTCATATCTAAAATGGTGGATACCTGATACCTCAGATCGGAATCGCTATCTACAATTACGTCTACTAGCTTCTCCATCCGGTCAAACAGTTCAGCCTTTGATAAAGCTTGTATATCGTCTTCCGTAGAATTACGAGCGATGGGTAAAGCGGAGGTAGAGATCACTGGGTTACCTAGCGCTTTTATCAGGGCGAGACAAAGGGGGTTCTCAGGCACCCTAATACCGGTGGTTCGGCGTTTTGGGTTAAGTACCAGCTTAGGTACAGCCTTAGTAGCCGGGAGCAAAAAAGTATACGGCCCTGGAATTAAATGTTTGATTAAGCGAAAAGAGGGGTCGCTCACATGGGCGTAGTCTGCAATGTTTGACAGAGACGCGCACAAAAACGTCAGCGGCTTATCGTTTGAGAGCTGCTTGAGCTGACGGACTCGCTTCAAAGCATTCTTCGCGTTCAAATCGCACCCGATGGCATACACCGTATCGGTGGGATACAGCATAATGGCACCTTTTCTCAGGTCATCTCGTACTGCTTCAATCTCGCGCGACTGAGGCGTTTTAGGATGGATGTTGTAGGTTTTTGCCATAGCCAAAGATTTACAAAGACAGGGTTAAAGCGACTTATTTAGTAGATATTCTCCCTTTGATGTGGGTAAGTAAAGATACTTACGACAGAATGCTTATGAAAACGTTAGCCTACTTTGACTGCCCGACCGGTATTGCCGGTGATATGTGCCTGGGCGCGCTGGTTCATGCGGGCGTGCCGCTCACCTACTTGAGCCAGCAGCTAGCGCGCCTAGGCATTCAAAACGAATTTAACCTGCAAGCTGAATCAGTCTTGCGCAACCAGCAGGCTGCCACCAAAGTACACGTCGAGCTGCATACGACTGATCTCGCTCATGGTTATGATCTCGCTCATGGTCATGATCACAGTCACGGTCATGATCACAGTCACGGTGAGCAGACTCATCACGACTCTCACGACCACGGTCACAACCACGGTCACAACCACAGTCACAACGACCACCAGCATGCGCATGCCAGTAGGCGACTGCCTGAAATTGAAGAGATGATTCAGCAGGCCGACTTGCCGGTGCGAGCTACGCAGTGGAGCCTAGCGACGTTTCGGCAGCTGGCCAAAGCTGAAGCCGCCGTTCACGGAATTCCGCCTGAGCAGGTGCACTTCCATGAGGTCGGGGCGACCGATGCCATCGTTGATATTGTAGGCACCTGTCTTGGTCTTGACTGGCTCCAGATAGATGAAATGATGTGTTCGCCTTTACCCACCGGCGGCGGAACAGTGCGCTGTGAACACGGCTTATTGCCCGTACCTGTACCCGCCGTCCTCAGTATGATGACGAGCGCAGCGGTACCGGTGTACAGCAATGGCATTCAAAAAGAGCTGGTAACCCCTACTGGCTGCGCGCTAGCAACGACACTGGCAAATTCTTTTGGACCACCGCCTACCTTTCAGCTGAAAAAAGTCGGTTTGGGCGCAGGCGGCAAAGACTTTGCCATTCCGAATATTCTGCGGCTGTGGATTGGGACGGTTGAGACGGCGGTATCAGCGCGCACTCATGAGCATCGAACTCATACGTATCACACTCACCAGCATTCTGCTGAGCTAACGCCCACTGAGCTAACGTCTACTGTAGATTCAACGTCCACTGTAGATTCAACGCCAGCGACAGTTGTTGCACTACAAACGCAGATTGATGACTGTTCACCGCAGGCGATTGGTTACCTGTTTGACCAGCTGTTTTTGGTGGGGGCAGTGGATGTGTTTAGTCAGGCGATCGCGATGAAAAAAAACCGCCTAGGCACCTTACTCAACGTGCTGTGCCCTCAAGAAATAGTGGGCACCTGCGAAGACCTCATATTTCAAGAAACCACAACCCTAGGCATTCGACACTGCGTGCAAACAAGAACAGTACTTACGAGAGAAATGCGCAGCGTATCAACCGCCTATGGTGACATTAAGCTCAAAGTAGCCAGATCGCCTAAAACACGCGCGGTGCTCAACGTGCATCCTGAATATGACGACTGCGCGCGCGTCGCTAAATCGCAGGGTGTTCCCTGGCGGCAAGTGCATCAGGCTGCGATGATTGCGTGGGATGCAGATCTGAGTTCTATAAAATAAGTACGTTGCCTATCGAACCTTCAGAACTACAGCTTTCCGCACTTAGCGCTTTTCTATAGAACTGATAGACGGTGGGACAATCCTACGATTTTTTCCGCTTCTCTAATTCTATTTTGGCTCGCTTTTGGGCGGCCCTGAAGCTGCGAGAAAAAATGCGAAACTCATCTAAATTTTCGCCGCTGCAATTTGTTCCTTGCTGCAGCACGGTGGTATCGCCGTCTGCGGCATGGCTTGAGCCTCTAGGCGCTACCTTGACTAAGTTATATTCCACATTTTCACTATAGATAGCAAACGTGACGTTGCAAATCTCCAAAAACTGAACAATCCCTCGGCACTCCGCCTCCATAAACGACCTGTAATATCCAATCAGGTCTGCCAGCCGAGCTTCCAAATACATCTGCGAATTGGGCGAAATCAACACCACCTTCAGCAGCAGCACGACTACATTCAGCGGATTCCCCTGAGCAAGCAGCCGCACAAATAGCTTAGAAGGGTTGTGACCATCCTCTGTCGTGAGTAAATCAATCACCCGATTACACGTTCTCAAGTTTAAAGACGGTTCGACCGGTTCATTGTTGTGCTGAGCGTAAAGCTCAGGTAACTTGCTGCCGATAGAGCCTTCTACAGCCTCTACAAACGAATGCTGGGAGATAGAAAAGCAAAGATATTCCAGCAGACTCTCTTTGTATGCAGCGTAAGGCGTCTCAAAGGTCTGCTGCTGAAAAATCCGCGCGACATTGCGATAGCTAAACTGCCCCCGACGGACCAGAATGGCCTTGATTAGCCGCAGCACTTCATCGCCTAGCACCGTTGGGTTCATGTACTTATGACCTCGCCGAGAAGAACTCTGCGAAAAGGCCGTATACATTGCTAAGTCGTGCTTGAACTTATTTTTTAACCGGCGAGACAGGGTGCGGGCCGCTTCGCGCTGCTCTAGCGAGTTCGATTCGTCTACATGCTGAGCAATCAGCTGATAGGTCACGTAACGATTGCTCCAGCTACCCGCACTCGTGGGTCCGAGCCGATGGCTGGCAAACAGCTTTAACTCTTCAAAGTCTTGGCTCTGGGCAAAATTCAGCAGCCACTGACGCAGCCTTTTAATGCTGGGAGAAAAAGTCGTTTTCTTGAGCGAAGGCTGTGAAAACAGTGCCAGCAGCGCGTGCACCATTTCGCCATGCCTGCCCAAGTCCCAGTTATTCACCAAAATGTAGCAGGCCCGCTTTAGCGTATTGCGGAACTCGGCCTCGTCATCAGCGAATAAAATCCGATAAAGAAACGGGGAAACGTCGGTATCTTGGGCGCTGCTATGGCCAAAGAACAAGACTTCAAAGTCAGCTAGGGCTTCTACGGGTGGCAGCTTGCGAACCGCTTCTAGCAAATCGTCATAAATTTGCTGCTGGGCTAGCTGAAACTCAAGCGGTTTGGGTTGATTACGCTGGCTGAATCCTGACGCATCGGCGTCGAAGTTGGCGTCAGAGCTTTTAGAGGTACTATCTACAACCATCGCAATACTTAGGCAAGTTAGAGGCTACTGAGATCACCCCTAGACTGCCCATTTGTAACAAGGAAAGTCGTATTGAATTAGTTTTGACTAATTGTCTCGAAAATGGGGGCGGAGGGACTTGAACCCTCACGACTTTTACAGTCAACGGATTTTAAATCCGCAGCGTCTACCATTCCGCCACGCCCCCTTTGGCGCTGATGTCCATTCCACCACCAAGTGGGCTTGGATGCAACTATTTTTAAGCCGCTAATTTGAATCGGGCCCCCGAAAATATCTGCTGGAAATATCCGTTGGGATGGCGAGTCGCGATCTACTATATATAGTGGCTGCTAGCGATAGCCCTGCCATTGAAAGCATAAACCGGTTAAAGATGACCTTTCCTGCACTCGAAACTTCTTCGTTAGTTATTCTTGGGCTCTATGCCACCCTCGGTGTTTTGTACTTAGTGGTGGTGCCTGCCATTTTGATGTTTTATCTCAAGGCCCGTTTGACGACGGCAGGTTCTGTAGAGCGTCTGATCTTTTACGGGTTGCTTCTGGTATTTTTTCCAGGCTGCCTGGTGCTGAGCCCATTTTTGAACTTTCGACCAAAACGCCGTGAACTTTAGAAACCGCGAGCTGTAGAGACGGTAACGTCTAGAGAAATCAATATGAGAAGAATTGACGTTATCGGCATTGGGGTCGGCGTGTTTGCAGCGGGCGGCATTATCTACCTGGCTTTTTCGTGGGCGGGTATGGATGGGTTATCGGCAGGCATCTGGAGTCAGGTGATTTTTGTGGCGGGTCTGCTGGGTTGGACCGCGACCTATTTGGCCAGAGCGCTGGGCAAAAACATGACTTACTACCAGCAGCTAGAAGACTATGAAGACGCTGTCCTGCAAAAGCGGCTAGAAGAAATGAGCCCAGAGGAGCTAGCAAAACTCCAGGCAGAAGTAGACGCAGAACGGCTAGCGCAGACTAACAAGGAACCGTAGAAATAATGGCTGAAGTCATGAGTAAGGTGTCTGTTAAAGACCGGTTTGATGAGCTCAGAGCGCGAGGCGAGTGCGCTCTAATTCCGTTCATTACCGCAGGAGATCCAGGGTTAGAAACCACGGCAGAAGCGCTACAGGTACTAGACCGTAACGGCGCAGACATTATTGAGCTGGGAATTCCTTACTCTGACCCGCTGGCCGATGGGCCCACGATTCAGGCAGCGGCGACTCGCGCCCTGAATCGTGGGGTAACGCTAGAAGCCGTAATTCAGCTCGTCGCGGAAGTGTCTCCTAAGCTGTCTGCGCCGTTGATTTTGTTTACTTATTACAATCCGATTTTGAACCGGGGCCTAGAGACCTTTTTAAAGGACATCTATGCGGCGGGTGCTAGAGGGCTGCTGGTGCCTGACCTACCGCTAGAGGAAATGGACACGCTGCTGAGCGCGGCAGAAGCGGTGGGTATTGCGGTGATTTTGTTGGTGGCACCGACTTCGCCCGATGAGCGGATACGGGCGATCGCACAGCGTTCCCAAGGTTTCGTGTACCTCGTTAGCGTTACCGGCGTCACCGGCGTCCGCCAAGAAATCGCCACGCGAGTAGAAGGCTTACTCACCGACATCCACAAAGCGACCGATAAGCCAGTAGGCGTCGGATTCGGCGTTTCAGAACCGGGCCAGGCTAAGCAGCTGAAAGACTGGGGGGCAGACGGCGTGATTGTAGGCAGTGCGATTGTGAAGCGGTTGGCAACAGGTACGCCTGAAGAAGGGCTCGCTGCCGTTGCAGAGTTTTGCCGTGGGCTGAAATCAGCGATTGAGTAAGCGTGTCAAAAGACCCAAGAAAAAGGACAGGCTGATACGAAGGTAGCCTGCCCTTTTTCTTTTTTGAGGTGATATTTGAGTTTGGCCTCAAAGATTAAACACATTTAACTTCCGAGGCCAAAGCTGTGTCGAGGGGCTAGTAGCGATCGCGCGAAGCCCCTCGACTGTCTCGGCTACCCCCACGGCTATCTCGACCACCACGGTAGCTATCTCGACCGCCACCGGAAGCGCTACGTCCACGACTTCCCCCAGCATAGTCTCTACTTGATGAGCTGCCGTAGCTATCGCTATAGCCACCCCCTCCCGAACGGCGATAATCTGAGGCGCGTCTGCGCCGAGGCTTTTGATTGGCAGAAGCATGCATACTGATGAAAACGAAGACAACTAAAATCGCGAATAAAGGAAATATAGCTGGCATGGTAGGTATTACTCCCGAGTTAAAAAGCGTTCTAAATTGCTAGTGCAATTAAAGAGGAACAGCTCGAATTCTTTAACGAATCCTTACATAAACATCCCTGTAATATTACTGTCAATATATAGAAATAGCTACATTTACCCTTTTTCTAAAGAAGATAGCGTACATTCCCGGCATCGAAAAAACGACGAAATGCTTTGATATCAGGCCCTCTTACAGAGAGGTGTCCGCAGAAAAAGACAGTAGAAATACTTGCTAACAGGGTGGTTTATATCTTCATGCTAGCTTCATAATTAGAGCTTTTCTCAGAAAATATGTAGGCCTTATGTACTTGCCGTACCCTACGGTCTTCAGATTTGATTTGCTGTCATTCACGTTAATAAAAAGCGCAGTACCGAGTGAGCGGTACTGCGCTTTTTATCTGCCACAGATAGTGTAAAGCCGATGTTTAGGCTTTACGAGGGGTCAAAACTATAGGTCAAAATCTTCTACCGATTCTCCCGATTGAGGCGCACCGACTTCCACCGTAAAACGCACAGCGGCAATTTCACCCGGCGCTAGGGTAAATAAGTCGGTAACCACGCCGCCACCGTTACCAGCTGGACCAATAGGGCCTGGAGGCGCAGCGATAAACTGACCGCCTTCCCCGAGCGCAGCTGTACAAGAAGCATCTGCAGGTGCCTGAGGCGATCGCGCGGCTGCATCATCTAAATCATCGAAGTCTAGCTCAAGATCCCCATTAGGCGGCGCAAACTCCATCGTGTCGGTCTGTAGCACGTTGGGTCGCTGGAGCGGGTCGCACAGCTCAATGTTGGTCACGGGGTCGTTGGTGTTGTTGTACACGTACACGGTGTACTCAACCAAGTCACCCGGAGATAGCGGCTGTTCAGGCTGTATTACCCCTACCGGGAAGGTTTGGTTGGTAGCGGTGCGTAGCTGCACGTCAGCCTGTGTACCCTGCTGATTTTGGAAGCCGGCAAAACGCTGCTCATTTCCACCTAACGGCGTAACCGCAGTAATGCGCTTAACCAGCAGCAGGTCGCCAGCAACCTCATCTGGCCGACTAATGCAGGCCGAGGCTTCGTAGTCAATAGCAGGACTGGTTACCGCGCCTATATTGAAATTAGAAATAGCCGGTGCAAGATTACCGCCGTTGGGATTGTTGAACAGGAATGCGTTTTCTGTGAGCGGGCTGCGGCTACTGCCGGTAGTGGCAAACAGAAGGTTATTGGTTAAGTCAAAGCTAAGGTCTTCAACGTCTTCGATTAAAGTGTCCCCGAGTAAAAAGGGGCCCCTATCTTGCAGGGTGCCATCGAGACCAATAATTACAAAGCGCTGAGCAGTCCGGGGCCCGCCGTTGGCAACACCGTAGATCAAGTTGCTGTTATTCGGGTCGATGGCAATACCGTCGATACTATCTGTTCCTTCAAAAAACTGTTCGGGGCCGATACGAGAAAGTTCTTCCGGTATTCCAAGGCTGGCTGATTGCCCGTCATCTCCCAGCACAATATCGACTTGGACAATAGCGTTTTCCTTGTTGGGTCCTCTCGCTTTGGAAACGGCTAAGAGCCGGGTTTGATCCGGTGAATTACGATCGATCACGATTGCATCAAAGTCTTGATAGGCTTCCAGTACGCCCAGTGACGTAAAGATACCTGTTTCGGTATCGACTAAGCCGATTTCGTTGCCGTTAGCCGCAATTAATTCTCCAGCCTCAGGTCGTGAGGTGAGCGCTTCAATGTCACCAATGGGTTCACCCCCTGGGCGGCTAATTTGAGCCACTCGGGAGGCCGCACCCGCTTGAAAGTCGTCAATGACAGAGAGGGTATCTTGAAGGTTTCTGCCGCCGCCGTTGCCAGTGCTGGGTGGGTTGTTGTCAGCGATCGCGTAGCAAATTTCACCTTCATTGAGCGACTGCGCTCGGGCCGCAGGCTGATGAGCCCCCAGCGACAGCAGTGCAAAGGTGCCCGTAGCCAACAGATGGCGCAACTTTAGCTGCCTGCGAGCAAGTGGCTTTTGAGCAGCGGGAGTCTGGTCAGCAGTCATGGGTGCAAGGAGGCGTCGGGTTAGTTGATACATGGGCGGCAACAACGGCAGGTTTGTTAAAAAAGATCAAAAGGAAAAGGCTAGGGCCGCTCGCTAAGAGCAAAGATGCTTAGCGAGCGATCGCGGTAAACCGCTATTCAATTTGCAGGTCGCTCTCTTGGCGCTCAAAGACAATGTCGAGCCCGCGCGTATCAGAGAAGATGAACTCTACTCGGCGATCGCGCGCATAGTCGACAATATCCGGCGCGTTTGAAATCAGCTGGGTTTCACCAAAGGACCGAATGCGCATCCGTTCGGGGGCGATGCCCTTTTGCAGCATGTAGTCGCGAGCCGCCACCGCACGCCGTTCACCCAGCGCCTGGTTGTACTCATCGCTGGCACGAGGATCGGTGTGTCCTTGCAGCTCTACCGTTAGCGAAGGGTACTCCGCCATTGCAGAGGCAATTTGGTCCATGATGGTTGCACTTTCCGCACTGATAAAGGAGCGGTCGAGCGCAAAGTGAATATTCCGAGGAATAGTCAGCGCAATCGGCTCGTCTGGCGGTAGCGCTACAACTTCGGCCTCTAGCGGCGGATCTTGGCAGACCGGTGTGTAGGGCGTGGGGGGAGAGAAGGGGGGCTCGCTGCCAATGGCGGCGACGGGCGAGGGCTCGGAGGTGCCGTAGCGGGTATCGGTTGCGATCGCCGCCACCTCAGACCCCATCACCACCTGCTTAGTCAGCCCGCTGCCGCTCTGTTCAATCTCTCGAACGCCAGCTTCTGGCAACACATCCGAAGCATCCACCGTGGCGCTAAACGTACCGTCGTCCCCAACGGGCACGGTAGTCAGCAAATTACCCAAGTTGCCATAGTGCCGGTTTGGCTTAGTCGATACCGAATAGATATCTACTTCCGAGCCAGGGTCAGCACGGCCCGTTAGCGTCACCGTATTACCGGTAATTGGGAACATGTACTCATCGAACTCAGGGGCGTTAATGGCCGCATTGGCTGAGTCGCGACGCCGCTGGTTAGAGTTACGCGGTGGGTTCGGACCATCGTTGAACTGGTAGTCAGAAACGCGCGTGTTGTGGTTGTAGTTCAGGTCTACGCTGAGGCCATCAACCTGACGGAAAAAGTTGCCGCGCACGGTATTTTGCTGGCTCTTAGGATAGGCCACAATGCCCACACCCGGCCCAGGCTGAAAGGCGACGTAGTTATCGCTCACGTCGTGGCCGCTGCCCATTAGTGAAATACCTGGGCTACGGAAGCGCCGACCGTTAAAGCGGATATCGTTACTAAAAATGCGAGCCGAACCATTCGGCTTGAACATTGCAACGCCGCTGCCGTCATTAGCACACACTAAGTTGCCAAAAACTTCAGAGCCGTCGATATCACCCGCGAGGTACACCGCTGAAGGTAAACCTGCAAGGCCATTCCCAATCAGCGTATTTTCAGTTACGACCAGGCCTTGAGCAATATTGCCGGTAATGATGCCGCTGCTCTCATGGAAGCCAATCCGATTTCGCTGCACGGTCGTATTGGTGCCGTTAAACACCGACACACCAAAAGCAGACATCTCAGCCGGCTCAGGAATAACGCCTGACGGCGGAACGCCAAGCCAGTTATCTTCAATCACAATGCCGTTGGGCGCCTGGTCTATTTCGCGAGATGTAACGCGTACCGTTCGTGCAGAAGGTCTGCGGACGCCGCGACGATAGCGGGTGTTATTCCCCTGAGGCAGATCGACATTGGAGATGAAAATATCTGCAGGTGGGGTAGAGGCTGTTCGGGTATGGCTAGAAGAAAATCCATGCAGGCTCAGCCCTCGAACCGTGACGTCGTCCGCGATGATGGTGAGTCCTCGGAAAACTTCTGCGTCGCCCGCTGGGCTGATAGAAACCGTTGGGATGGGCACCGGAACAGCCGCAGGCTCATCGTTGATTTCGCCGTAGCCAGATTGAGTGGTGCCGTCGAGGAGTAGGCCGGAAGCTGCGATCGCCGGTAAGTTATCCACCAGCTCAATATCAATGCCACCAACCAATGCAAACCCAATCGCCGGACTACCCGCTGGGCTGACCAAAGCAGATTCTGCTGGGCTCAACGCGCTCAGCGGTAGCGTCCCGTTCGTAATTTCAATCGCTTCGCGCAGCGTCAGGGCGTCATCTGGGGTGACCAGTCCATCTGCGCTGCTATTAACGGTGACGTTAACAATAGGCGCTGCACCGTCAGCTGCAAAATCAAACGTCTCCTCCCCTGGGGTGACTTCTGGCACCGGAATATCTACGCCATCTTGAGCAAACGCAGCGGGCAAGGCAAAAGATGCGAGCATCCCACCTAATACAGCGCCCATCATGCGAGCACTGAGTGACCAAGATCCTGCCAATCGGTTAATGGACCGAGCTGAATTTGACCGTGCAGACCGCCCAGATTCAATGCCAGATTTATTGCTAGATAGTTTGTTCATTAGTTGACTCCTCACCTCCTCAAAACTCATTACCACAACCCTCGAATTGGCTCAGCTGGGGCAGCTGGCTCCACCGGTTCTACTGGCTCAATCGGCATCGCTGGAATCTCAGGCTCTACCGGCAATTCAGCAGCAGCAGGCGCTTCAAAGGTCCGATTCTCGCAAGGATCAACCCCGAGCCCTTCTGGATTAACATCTTCTGGGCAGATGTCGGGCACAGTGACCTCATCTGCTTCAGGCACCAGCGCATTCGTCTGTTGGGCCGGGGCCACATCTTGTAAGCCAAACCCACCTAGCAGCTCATTCACCTTCATGGTCGCCGCCAAATAGAAGCCGCTGTCATCCCGGTAGCTGCCCGAGAAGCTGCGATCGTCAGCCGCACCGAAGCTGTAGCCAACGCCGAGTCTTAAGTCAGGGGTAACGTAGTAGCCCGTTTCTAGCGCCATACCCGTTTCATAAAAGTCAGCTTCAGGCTGCGCAATGTAGCGCAGAGCGCCCATCACATCCCAGCGGTAGCCCAGCCGGTAAGCTGCCCGCAGCTGTGCCAAGTGAATCGTGTTGGAGGCTGAATTTATGCCGACACCGGTTAAGTCGGTGTTGGTATTTCGCAGCGCGTACTTACCGTAGAACTCCCAGCGATAGCTCGGCGCGTAAATACCTTCTGCCGAAAGCGTGTGCTCTCTGACGGTATCTGAACCCAGGGTATTAATAGTAGTGCCAGGGTTGGTGGCGTACTCGTAGCTCAGCAAACCGTTGAATGTATCGCTTCTAGGATCGCGGTAGGCCAGTCCTAGCTTAAAAGCGCTGGTATCTTCAAAGCGGTCGTTAAAGGTTTGGTTCGCGTAGTTGGCATACTCAAACCGACCGAGGGCCGTGAGCGCAGGTGAAACCTTACCCGCAATAGAAGCGGTAACGACCGTGTTGTCTTCACCACTGTCGTTATCTCTCAGCTCTGCGCGAGCGCTGGCCTGGAATGAAGAATTATCCAAGTACTCCAGTCCAACTGAGTAAGTGCTACCGGGCAAAATTCCCAGGGTAGCTGCCGACTGTCCAATGGCAAATGGCTGAGCTACTCTGCCGTCAGAGTCTAGGGCTGCGCCTAGGCCCTCACCGACAATTCGCTCGTAGCCTAGGTCCACATTCAGACCCGGTGCTAGGTTCCAGCGGTGGTTCAGGCCGACTGCGCCTTGACCCGTGATGCCGTTGAAGCCGCCGAGCACAGAGTAGCGACCGGTGAGCTGGGTGTTGTCTGTGAGGTCGTAGTCGAGCAGGGTGTCGAGCGAGGTGATGGAGTCAGGCGCTAAGTCGCTGCCGTTGAAGAACTGATGGGCTAAACGCACCGTGACTTCAGGCAGGGCCTGCCAATCTAAGCCAAAAACCGTACGGCCCGGGTAGATGGGGTCTTCGTCGCCGCCGATGTTTAGCTCGTTTTGAGCGCGGAAGGAGAGATTGCTCGCCAGCGGTAGGGTAAGGCCGGAGACCAGCTGAGAGCTGCTGAAGTCTGAGCCGGCGCCGATGCGATTATTGCGATCGCGATACACATAGCCAAAGTCTGCCGTAGCCGACCCCAGCTGCTGCTGAATGCCCGCTCTAATCGTCGTCAGTGAGTTGTCGACCTCACCACCATTGCCCACCTGAAAGGCAGAAAAGAAGCGGTTGGGGTCAAAAGCATCTACCGTCGTATCTTCAAAGGTCTGAGGAATTCGACCTTTGTTGTCTTCCTGGTCGTACTGGAATTCCAGCAGCGTACTTTCGCCCAACAGCGCCGATAGCTCAGCGCCGTAGCGGGTTTGCCCCGGCCTAAAGCTCGTGGTGGCGTTGTTAGCAAAGTCCTCATCCGTTCTGCGCCAGTAAGCTCGACCGAATAAATTATTGGTAAAGTCGCTTCTCGCCTCAATTCGGTAGGCAGAGCCATTGCCATTGATATCGCCGTTGGCAACGAGCCCGTTACTCAAGTCAGACTGAGCGTACTCAGCCACTATCTGACCTCTATCTCCTAGCGAAATCAGAGTGTCTACCCCGTAGAGCGTGTAGTCGCGAAGGTTGTCGTTTTCAGTAACAACAGAAGCCCCTAGCCAGCTAGGCGAATCAATATCGTAGGAGAAGTTGTACTGCAACCGGCCCCCGTAAAGGTCGCCGCCAGAGTCTTGGCCGTCTCTTTGGTAGGCCACCACAATCCGACGCACCAGCGTACTGCCAAAGGGATTAGCATCTGTAATCGATACCGGCTGATTGAACAGAATCGCACCACGTCTGTAGTCGATCCGGTAGTCAGAACCCCGACTCAAGGGTCGCCGCTCAACCACCGTCCCGGGGCGGTTTAACTCTTCTGTTTCAATGAAAATCTCTTCACTACCGGGCAGCACATCCGTATCGGAGAGGAAGTAGTAGCCGCTAGTACCATCTGGAACGATAGTGTCGCGCCGGAACGGGCGGATGTTGTTGGCATACATCGCCGTGAGCTGAAGGCCACTGTCTGCCCCAGTTGCCAGGGTGTAGTTACCCATAAAACCGTGCAGCTGACGGCTCGTGGCACTAAACAGCTGAGAGGAGCGGGCAAACTCGCTAGTGCTGTAGTCGCCCCACATGAAGAAGTTCGGGTCTGCATCTAAAACCGCTGCGTCCTGCTGTAATCGGAGGAAGACACTGTCTTGAGACGGGGTGAGATAGTCATTAATTGAGCTATCGCCATACACCTCGTAAGTACAGAACTGCGACTGCGTATTTTGGTATAGCCGAGTGCCGCCATCGCAGCGCTCGTTCAGATTACGCCGACTGTTGTAAGCACCGGTAAAGAGCCAGTCTCCAATTGCGCCCGTGGCAAAAATCGAACCCCCTGCGTCAAACTCGGTCTCGCCAATATCGTCTGGGTCCAAAAAGTCAGCGTAGCTACCCCACAGATTAGTCGCAGAGCTCCCCAACCGGAAGTCAATCACGCCCGTCACCAAAGAAGGCCGCAGCGCCGTCGTGAAATTCACATCGGTGTAGGCTTCAATTTCTCTGGCACCCGTCACCAAATCGGTATCGAGCGGCATCGGCGTTTCGGCCAGCAAATCTTTGCGAGCTGCACTGGCGCGCACAATCACCCGCTCAGCATCTAACCCGGAGCGCAGCTCAGCGTCGAACTCACCCCAACGAGCTAATACCTGATGGCCCGCTCGGTCAATGTCATAGTCAGCGCCGATGAACTCACCAGCGCTAGTGGTCAAAGTCACCACCACGTCGTGGTTAATCAGCTCACCGTTTTCGTCATTGACCTGACCTACAATCTTCAGCGTAGAGCGTCTGTCAGCATCGATTTGTGATGACTGAGCTGGGGCCACCTGAATCGTATAGAGATTTTCTAACAGGCGTGAGTCGGGTACCTGGCGAATGATGACTTCATCAATCTCAGCTTCCGCTTCACCCTGGATTCTTTCACCATTGCGAATGTGCCGCCCAACCGGATTCCCCGGCGTAATCACCGTCGCTTCCTCGTTGGCCTGGTCTTCTAAGATGGCGTCTAAGCTACTGCTCTGGGCTATTTGGGGTGCTGTTTCGGAAGCTATTTCAGGCGCCGCCTGAACAGACTCAGAAGATTGCAGCGCCGCAGAAGACGCAGCCTTAGCTGATTCTGACTCTGCTGCAATAGCCGCCAAATCTAAGGTGGCCGCCAGTGAAGGCGACTCAACCCACTGAGCATCAAGGGTTGCCTCATCAGACTGAACGAGCAGTTGATCTAGTAGATTTGCAGACGTTAGATTCGTAGACGGTAGATTCGTAGACGGCAACGGCGCGGCAGGAGACGGCTGACGCCTAGCGCCTGCTGAAACAGCGCCTTCTGCATTAGTACCTGCTGAAACAGGCTCAGCTGCTGACGTAGATAGCCCCACAAAAAACAAGCTGAGCGTAGAGGTCAAAAGACCCAAACTAAAACCTTTTAGTAAGCGCATTATTTTTATTCTCCTTCACCGAATGTGGGGGTCACTGCAAAGTTCATCCGAGCCAATCCACCGGCTTCTAGGTGGACTAATCGGGATTGACCATTTTCTTCAATCCGATAGAGGTTTGGCGCCAAGGTGTAGCCGTTGAGGCTGCTGGTATCTAACGCGCCGACTCGGTTACCCGAAATGACGTTGCCCATAGAGAACAGACCGTCTGCGTCAGTGATGATGCGGTTACCGCTATCCATGAAAATAACGGCGTTAGGAATACCGGGCTCTCCTGGCTGCTGAAGGCCATCAAAGTTGGTATCGGAGAAGACCCGACCCAAAATAGTGCCGCAGTCAGAAAGGATGCCAGGACGAATGGTGAGCCGGAAGGTATCGGACACGCTGCCGAGTCCAGCCTGAATGTCAGAGGCGGTAGCCGTATTGATGCCGTCACCGCGAACCCCGTCTGGGCTAACCGTAGTGGCGTATCTGATCAAAAGCTGCTGGCCTTGTGAGAGCCCGGGCGCAAAGTCGGTAAAGGTGATGGCATTTTCAGAGCCGGTTAGATTGAAGGCCACGGGTACGCCCTCAGGGTTACCCGGTGATACCAGCGCAGCGTTTGCCGAATCATCTACATATTCGACACCGTCCGGCAGGTCATCTAGCACGCTTAGCGTGGGTGCATCGCCAGTGACGGTGCTGACCAGCAGGGTGTAGATAACAATGTCGCCAGGTTCAGCAGATGACTTGTTGGCTGACTTAACGATGCCAAGGCCGGCATTGTTTACGCCTGCGGTCGCGGTGGTTTGGAACTGATAAAAGACGGAGTTCGACAGCTGGTTGACTCTTCCTGTACCGCCGCCATCGCCGCCATTGCCGCCGCCGTCACCGCCGCCATTGCCGCCGCCGCCATTGCCGCCGCCGCCATTGCCGCCGCCGCCATTGCCGCCACCATCACCACCGCCGTCAGTGCCACCATCAGGCGCATCGTATTGAATGCTGGCGCTGTTGAGAATTGTGGCTTGTTGGGCCATAGACGGGGCACTAACTAAAGCGCTAATTGAAAGGCTTAACAGAATACCTAACGCGACAAAGCAACCCAATCTCAGCGAATGCCTGAGCTGCCTCCTAATGTTCATGCGGCGAAGCATTATTTTCGTAAACATCTCATAAAACCAATCAATTAAACTCAAGTGCGCCACCGCCAGTGCGATTAAGCCGATGCCGTGAAGCTAAGCGCGATCGCGCCAGAGATGACTCAATGCTGACTCCGGCCATTTTGCTGGTAATACGA
>JBCBDN010000038.1:0-18675 GCA_038529685.1 Cyanobacteria bacterium J06598_1
GTGTTAACCTATAACAGTACATACGTACGCATCGCTTGATGCGTCGCCTGCGTGCACGTAAAAAGAGTCGAACTTTCCAATTTCAAATCGTTTGGAGGCGCAACAGATGTGCCTCTACTTCCAGGCTTTACGGTTATTTCTGGCCCAAACGGTTCTGGTAAATCAAATATTTTGGATTCGCTGCTTTTTTGCTTGGGCTTAGCCAGCTCTCGCGGCATGCGGGCAGAAAGGCTGCCTGATCTGGTTAATCAAACCCAGGCAAAGCGACGTTCCACCGTAGAAACTATTGTGACGGCGACGTTCGATATTACTGACGTTGCCGACAAGCTACTGAGCAACGAAGAAGAGGAAGACGAAGCAAACAGTCCAGATGAGTCATCCGAAGATGCTTTTGAAGGGGACACGCTCGAAGCAGAAGTCGTTGCATCAGAAACAGAAAAAGGATCCTCGCCAGACGTCAACGGTTTTGAGAGTAACGGATTTAAGCATATTGACGCGGGTAGTCGCGATCTTAAAGATCGTCATTTCGAGACTGACGGCACGAGTGAAATCCATCTCAATAGCACAGCGCAAAACGGCAACGGGTTTAGCAGTAGCCCAAGTAATGAGCCCACTATTGAACTAAGTGGCACCCGCCAGCTCTCTGTTCAAAGCGGCACTCAAAACGGCACTCAAAACGGCACTCAAAACGGCACTCAAAACGGCGCGGCGGCTCAAGCTGTGGACGCTGATAGTAATGGGCAAAGCGGCGCAGTTGCACCATTGCCAACTGAATGGAAAGTCACTCGGCGGCTCAGGGTTACGGCGCAGGGCACCTACACCTCTAACTACTACATCAACGGTGAGCCCTGTACGCTTAACGACCTGCACGAGCAGCTACAGCGCTTTCGCATCTACCCAGAAGGCTACAACGTTGTGCTTCAAGGTGACGTTACCAGCATTATTTCGATGAACGCTCGCGAGCGGCGAGAGATTATCGATGAGCTAGCAGGTGTGGCGTCATTTGATCGCAAGATTAACCAGGCAAAGTCGAAGCTAGACGTGGTGAAGGAGCGAGAAGAGCGCTTTCGGATTGTGGAGGTGGAGCTTACCGACCAGCTAGAGCGGCTCGATCAGGACCGACGGAAGGCGGAGAAATATAAGCAGCTAAAAGCCACTTTGCAGGAGAAGCAAAAGTGGGAAGGGGTGATGCAGTGGAGATCGCACCGAAAGCAAGCTGAAAAGCTAAGAAACCAAATCACGAAAGGCCACACCGAAGGCGAAACCTTAGCAATCAAAATCACGGCCCTAACCGAGAAAATGGAGACCACGGCAGAAGAGCTCGCTGTACTCAATGCCAAGGTGAAAGCGCTGGGTGAAGAAGAGTATTTGGCGCTGCAAGCAAAGCTAGCCACCCAAGAAGCTGAACTGCGTCAGCTGGTGCGCCAGGAAGAAAGCCTGGGCAAAACCACCCGCGAAATGTCTGAGCAGCTGACGACGATTCAGGCGACGATTAAAGCCCAAGAAGAAAAAGGGTTGACCGTTAGCGCTCAGCTGAAAGCTCTGACCGAAGAAGAGCTGGCGCAAATTCTTGCGGCGCGTGATCGAGCGACCCATGAGCTAGAAGCCAAACGGGAAGAAACCAATGCGATCGCAGGCAAATCTCAAGCCTGGGTACAGCAGCAAACCGCCCTACGCCACGAAGTAGAAACGCTGCTAGGCCAGCTAGACCCTCAGCGTTCGGAGCGGGTACGTCTGCAAGAAAGAATTAATCAGCTAGAAGCGCAGATGAACGGGCAGCGTGAGGCGCTGGCGGGATTGGAGACGGAGCTAGCGGCGACTAGGGTTGCCAGTGGAGAGCAGGAAAGAGAGGGGGAGACGAAAACGGCTTCGGCTGGAGAGCAGCGGATTCAGCAGCTAGCGCAGTCTGTGGCGGATGTAGAAGCTGACTTGAATACGCAGACACAAACCCTGAACCGACTGCTGCAAGAGCAACGAGAAAAGCAGCGTGAGCTCGATAAGCTTGAAGCTCAAGAACAAGCGATCAAAGAGTCTCAAGGAACTCAGGCGACAGAAGCCCTGAAACGTAGCGGCATTCAGGGACTTTGCGGTATTGTCGCTGAGTTGGGGCGCGTAGACCCGACCTATCAGCTGGCGCTGGAGATTGCAGCGGGTGGCCGCATGGGTTTCATGGTGGTAGAAGATGACCGAGTCGGCGCTAGAGCGATTGACTTACTCAAGCAGCAGAGAGCAGGACGAGCCACCTTTTTGCCCCTGAACAAAATTCGGGTGCCGAACTTTAAGCAAATAGACAAATGGAATCGCCCCGATGGCTTTGTCGACTACGCGGTGAACCTAATTGCCTGTGACGACAAGTACGCAGATGTGTTTGCCTTTGTGTTTGGGGGAACGGCGGTGTTTGAGTCACTGGCAGAAGCCAGACGCAACATGGGTCGGTACCGGATTGTGACTCTAGATGGCGAGGTGTTGGAGTCGAGCGGTGCTATGACGGGCGGTAGCTTGCGTAAGCGCGGGCGGCTGCACTTTGGCACAGTATCAGCAGGGGAATCGCAGGAGGCGGTGGAGCTCCGCGATCGCCTTGCAGAAATCAGTAAAATCCTGATTCGCTGTGAGCAAAAAGTCGCGCAGTTGACGATGAAGGTGAAGGAAAAATCCCAGGCCCTCATTGAAGCGCGTCAGAACTACCGAGAAGATGAACTCAAGGCCAACCAGGCCGAAAACCAGCGAAAAGCCATTGAGCAACGGCTAAACCAGGCTAAGGTTCAGCTCAACCGATCCGATGAAGAATACGCACAGGCAAAGAACCGGCTAACTGAGCTAGAAAAGACCATGCCTGCGCAGGAAGAAGCGCTAGCGGCTAAGCGTCAGGAACTGGCAGACCTCGAAAAAGAGCAGAGCCACAGCGACTGGCAGCAGGCACAAAGTGCGGTGCGGGCGTTTGAGGTGCAGCTAAATGAACAGCAGCAAAAGCTAAGAGCCGCTGAGAAGCAGCAGCAGGACTTGGCGAATGAGCAGCAGCGCCTGCAGGAAAAAATTCAGCTAGGGAATGAGCAGATTGTTGGATTGCGATCGCAGCAGCAGCAGCAAATTAATCAGCAAAGCGAAATCGCCAAGCAGCAGCAGGGATTGCAGGAGACGATTGCTCAAACAAAAAGTGCGATCGCCGTGCTTGACGACAAACTCAAGCAAGAAAAAACCGCCCGCGACACCGTAGAACGCCAGTACAAAACCGAACAAAACGAACAGCAGCAAAACCAGTGGCAGCTCCAAAAACTGCAAGAGACTCAAACCCTCCGCCAGCAGCAGCTCCACGACCTAGAAGTCACCATCGAACAGCAAGCAGCCGAACTGCCTGACCCGCTGCCTGAGATTCCAGAAGACCTCACCTTAGAAGAACTCAACAAATCGCTGAAATCACTACAGCGCCGCCTCGAAGCCCTAGAGCCCGTAAACATGCTGGCCCTAGAAGAATACGAAAGAACTCTAGAGCGCCTCGAAGAACTCACCGACAAGCTCACCACCCTCGAAGAAGAGCGCACCGAACTGCTGCTGCGTATTGAAAACTTCACCACCCTCCGCAAAGAAGCCTTTAAAGAAGCCTTCGACGCCGTCAATATCAACTTCCAGGCCATCTTTGCCGAACTCTCCGACGGTGACGGACACCTCCAGCTCGATGACGCCAACGACCCTTTCAACGGTGGCTTGACCTTGGTGGCACACCCCAAAGGTAAGCAGGTTCGTCGTCTCGCCTCTATGTCTGGCGGCGAAAAGTCATTGACTGCCCTGAGCTTCATCTTTGCGCTTCAGCGCTATCGCCCATCGCCCTTCTATGCATTTGACGAAGTCGATATGTTCTTGGATGGTGCCAACGTAGAACGCCTCTCAAAAATGATTCAGCAGCAGGCACAGTTAGCACAGTTTATTGTGGTGAGCCTGCGTCGTCCGATGATTGAAGCGGCAGAGCGCACCATTGGTGTCACGCAGGCACGGGGCGCTTACACCCAGGTACTGGGAATTAACCTGGCCAAGGCAACTTAGCCAAAGACAACTGAAAAGAGCTGGTTGTTCGGCATTCCCCCGACAGGAAGGGGGAAGCAATTCGATACAATGGGCATCTAATAAGGTACGTAGCCAATGTCCCAATGCACTAGGACATTGGCTAGTCGGGTTGCTTTATCCGCTGTAGGCTGTAGCTTTCAGAAGTGTCCTAAGCAACTCGACAGATGCTATAGTCCCTCAAGCTGTCGCGACCTTTTTACAGCGCTGGCCATTTCTAGGTCTCCTTTGAACCGCCATGACTTTTGAACAAAGCCGACTCCGCTCTGACATCGTAGGCACCCAGGTTATTACCCGCAGCAACGGGCGACGCCTTGGGGTCATTAGTCAGCTATGGGTGGACATGGACCGCCTCGAAGTAGTGGCAGTGGGCCTACAAGAAAACATGCTCTCAAAGGTCATTGCCAGCAACGAAAAATCAATGCTGCTCACCGACATTCGCCAAATGGGCGACGTGATTTTGGTCGATGACGACACCGTGCTCGATGGCGACATCAATACAATGGCGCTCAGCAGCATTGTGAACAGCGAAGTGATTACCGAATCGGGCGAAGTGTTGGGCCGTGTGCGCGGATTCAAGTTCGATGTGATTACCGGCAAGCTCGAAACACTTGTGGTGGCCTCAGTTGGCCTGCCTCAAATCCCTGACCAGGTGGTGAGCACTTATGAGCTGCCGGTCGAAGAGATTGTGAGCACTGGCCCTGACCGCATTATTGTATTTGAAGGCAGTGAAGAGAAGCTGATTCAGCTCAGTGTAGGCCTGCTGGAGCGGCTAGGGCTCGGGAGCCCGCCTTGGGAGAGAGGACTGGGCGACGGGTACGTAATGCCGGTGTCGGCTTCTAACCAATTACCTTCCGGGCAAAGGAATGAAGCCCAATGGGATAACGCGAGGTCTCGCCCTGCCGTTGAAGAACGATGGCAGCAAGAAGCGCCGCCCCGACGAGAAGTCCAAAGAGAGCCTCAGCGGGAGGCACCACGAGACACTCGGAGAAATGACCCACGACCAGCACCTCCTGAGATCGTAGAAGCACCGGTTAATGAGGTAGATGTTACTGAAGACCTCTGGGGTGAACCGGTTAAAGAAGAGGAGTTGATTGAAGCGAAACCGCTGAATATTCCAAAAAAGAAAGTGATGGAATATGAAGAGGAAGATTATTAAACACGTCTGAACTTTTATAGACGGGTAGGTTGGTTTTGGCTTCTGCGCAGGCAGACGCTTCGCGAACGACTCCGCAGAAGCCAGCGGAGATGTCGAATGGCGAACCCTTCGACTCCGCTCAGGGTTCGCCGGTGAGAGATGTCAGTTGTTTGTTTCTCAAGTCTCTCCGCTTATGAGTTAACTGTAGTGTGGCTAGTGAATTGGTGACAGAACAAGCAGACTTAACAACAGATCTAAAAACACTGTCGGTGATGGGCCTTCCGGTGCACCAAAGCCAAGACTATGTCCAATGGCTAAAGCATCGCATTGAAACCCGGCAAGGCACACATGTCGTGACGATCAACGCTGAGATGTGTATGCAGGCACAGCAAGATACTCAGCTGGGACAGTTTATCCGTTCAGCGGATTTAGTGGCACCCGACGGCTCTGGTGTAGAGCTATTTTTTCGGCTAATCAAGCGCAAGCACGTTCAGCGCTACCCAGGGATTGAACTGGCGGCAGACCTGCTGGCAAATCTAGGGCCTGAAACCAAAGTTGCTTTTTACGGCGGCAAACCCGATGTCGTTGAGGCAGCGGCTCAGGTTTGGAAAGTAAAATCACCTCAGCTCAACCTAGCTATTGTGCAGCACGGCTATGTTAAAGACTATGAGTTGCAGGCATTTTTAGACCAGCTGGCGAAAGTGCAGCCTGATGTCATTTTTGTGGGCTTGGGCGTGCCGCGCCAAGAGTTTTGGATTGCCCAGCATCGTCATCTGTGCCCGGATGCGGTGTGGATTGGCGTCGGTGGTAGCTACGACATTTGGTCAGGAAAAAAAGACCGGGCACCGCAATGGATGCGCAGCGCTCATTTAGAATGGCTGTATCGGTTGTACCAAGAGCCTTGGCGGTGGCGGCGAATGTTGGCACTACCCCACTTTGTCTGGGCGTCTTTTTGGTATGAAATGACCGGCAAGAACACAGCAAAAATAGGACAGTAGGCAAAAGATGAAGCGGCGTTGGTTTTTGACAGGATTAGCGTTGCCGGTCATGGTCGCGGGCTGTAAAGCGGCTGGTACAGCAAGTGCACCCGATGCTGAGGCCGGATTAGAGAACGCTGAAGGCGAATCGATACAGGTCGTCCGCAACAACAAAACGCTGGTGATGGCCACCACCGCAAACTATCCGCCTTATGAACAGGTGCTAGAGCAAACAACCGCAGGGAATGACAGCGAGAGTGTCAATATCGTTGGGTTTGATATTGACATCGCTAAGCTGATTGCTGAGCGATTAGAGCGGCAGCTAACCATCGTAGACTTAGAGTTTGGGGCGCTGATTCCAGCGCTGATGAACGATGAAGTGGATATGGCGATGGCGGCGCTAGAGCCAAACCGCAGCCGGAAGCAAAAGGTTGATTTTTCTAATATTTACTACCGCGCACGGCATGCCCTGGTGTCTTTGGATGGCTATTTGAGATCGCGCGATCTCCGCTACCAAACCATTGGACTGTTAGCCAACAGCGTTCAGGCCCGCTACGCCGACACCACAGACGAGCTAGGCGAACTAGATATCGTGCCATACCGCACGGTCAGAGAAATTTTTGAAGCGTTAGACATGGGCGCAATTGAAGGCGCTTTGCTCGAAGCGAATGTGGCAGCAGCTTATTTGGATCGCTATCCTGACTTTGCAGCGCAGCTGATGCCGACAGAAGAGGCAACAGGAAGTGCGATCGCCCTACCCAAAAATTCATCTCTACGCCGAGACATCAACCGCGCGCTTTCGGACATTAAAGCCAGCGGAGAAATGGATCAGCTCATTGCTCAGTGGTTTGGCTAGCCAATAGATCGATCACCGCTACCAACATCCATCCGTAGTCCAACGGAGAATTGCAAAAAACTGCCTTTTCTTACCCTGCTAGCTATCAACCTTTGATGATTCGTCAAATCGCCTCGGGCATCTTTAAGCTAGCGCGACCGCTGCTGGTTTTTTACCGTTGCCTTCATGATTTCCATTCTTTCGCCTAAAGCTTTTAAAAAAGCGGCACCTTCACCTAGAGCCTGGGGCCGTAAGCCCAAAGGAGTAGCTCAAGGCGTGCATCAGTTTGTGGGCGATCGCAATACAACCAGCCCCCTCACCCCTGAACACTCGCACGCGCAAACCGGTGAGCAAGCGCCCGATGCGGCTCCCGCACCTATTATCAATATTCATCAAATCAGTAAGACCTATTCCAACGGCACACCAGCGCTGCAAGATATCAATCTCTCACTGAATAAAGGCGACTTTCTCTTCATCACCGGTCCGTCTGGCGCAGGAAAATCTACCCTGCTCAAAATGCTCTATGGGCAGGAGAAGCCTAGCTCGGGCCATATTCATATCAACGGTCAAGAAATTACGAAGCTTAGAGGCGATCGCCTCGCCATGCTGCGTCGGCGTATTGGCGTCGTCTTTCAAGACTACAAACTCATCCCGCGTCGCACCGTCTCAGAAAACATTGCCTTTGTCCTCCACGCCCAAGGCTACAGCCGCAAAGAAATCGACCGTCGCTTGCCTCTCACCCTCAAAATGGTGGGTCTGCAAGACAAAGCCAATCGCTTCCCCAATCAACTCTCAGGTGGTGAGCAGCAAAGGGCTAGCATCGCTCGCGCCATTGTCGGGACTCCACCGCTGCTGCTAGCCGATGAGCCCACCGGCAATTTAGATGGCGACAACGCACGGCAAGTCTTCAGCATTCTGCGCAAGCTCAACAGCATGGGTATCACCGTCGTCGTCACCACCCACGACGAAATGATGGTGAGGCAGCTCAACTACCCTGTTGTGCAAATTCGCGACAGCCGCCTCTATAACATCCGGTAAACGAACATCCGATAAACGAACATCTGATAGACAGAACAGTACTCAGCAATAAGCACAGAGGGCAAGGATAAAGCCAATCGCATGTAGTGTTACTCGCTTAAACTAGAGTTGGTCGTTTCTCATCAGTAGAAAATGGACAGGCACACATTTGAAGCTACCTTGACCAAAGACGGCACAGTTGTACTGAACGATTTGCCATTTCAGTCTGGAGACACGCTGGAGATTACAGTTGTTAAGCAAGTCCCTGACGATCAACCTTTTTTATCGGAAGACAAACCTGAAAGTTGGGAGAATGCAAACCCCACCTACTGGATAAAAACGGCAGCAGAGCGTATCTCACAGTCGTTCAAACCAGAAAAAATCATCCTCTTTGGGTCTCATGCAAAGAGCCGTGCGGACGCTCACAGCGATATTGATCTGTTAATCATTTTCAGAGAAATTGAAGATAAGCATGAGCAAACTGTTGCCATTCTTCAATTGCTCTCGGACTTTCCAATCTCGAAAGATGTGGTGGTTGCCACAGAACAAGACATAGATGAGTACGGCGACCAGATCGGCACCGTTTTTCGGCCTGCACTCAGAGAAGGGAAAGTCATTTATGAGCGGCTCTGACAAGACAAAAGAAGCAGTATCAAAGTGGTTGTCCTATGCACAGATCTCAACAAGTTAAGAAAACTACTGCCGAAAGAGTGGACCTGCTACAAGGAGCATACAGACTTAGACGTACTCTCTAGCTGGGCTGTGAATAGCCGTTATCCAGATAGCACAGCCAGACCGACTGTTGGGCAAGCAAATGTAGCCCTCGAAAAGGCTAAAAAAGTCGTCGAGTCAGTTATGACAGACTTAAATAGAAAAGAACAGAGCCTATAGCGTCTGTCGAGTTGCTTAGGACATATTTATCGGCTGAAACTGTTGCAGAACAACAGGCAACTCGACTAGCAGCGGTGCGCGTTCCCTAGCGCCGCAAGGCGACGCGCACCAAGACAAACGTCCTAATGCATTAGGACGTTTGCTATAAAAGATGATGCAGACAAAGCTTGAAAACAAAGTGAACCTGGCACAGAAGTTTGCCAAATTTTCTGAGCACTGGTCGCCCAAGGTCATTGCTGAGATGAATGACTACCAGTTCAAGCTGGTGAAGTTTCAAGGCGATTTTGTTTGGCACGATCACCCCGATACAGATGAGGTGTTTTTGGTCATCAACGGAGCGATGGAAATTGAATGATGTCTGGATTTAACCTAATCTGCCTTAGTTCACCTCATCTTCTCCAACGATAGACTTCATGCTTTCTAGCGCACCAGGAATGCTGCGCGGATCGAGGAACATGACTTTGCTGCTGTCGCTCTCACCGATTTGGCGGCTCATGTTCAAATAGTCTTGAGCCAAGATAAATTGCAGGGCCTCGCGGGCGTTGGGGTCCGTTTTCAATCGCTGGGAGAGCACTTCCATTGATTCAGAGGTCGCCTGGGCCCGGAGCACTAGCTCTTGGCGTTCAGCTTGAGCTTTGAGCACAATAGACTGCTGCTCTGCTTGAGCGTCTGACACGACGGCTTTTTTGCGGGCTTCAGCATCTAGTACCAAAGATTCTGCGCGACCTCTCGCTGAGTTTACAGCGGCGTCGCGTTCACCTTCAGAGGTCAAAACGTCAGCTCTTTTCTGCCGCTCGGCAGTCATCTGTAGCTCCATCGAGTCAAGCACAGCCTTAGAAGGCGAGATGTCTCTCAGCTCTACGCGGGTTACTTTTACGCCCCAAGGGTCGGTAGAGATGTCTAGCTCTCTAAGCAGCAGCTCATTGATTTCAGCACGAGCAGTAAAGGTTTCGTCTAGCTCTAGCTTGCCGATTTCAGCGCGGATTTGGGTGAGCACAAGGTTCACCATCGCGGCCTGTAAGTTCTCGACCTTGTAGTAAGCCTTTTCCAAGTCAACAATGCGCCAGTAGACGACGGCGTCTACGCTAATAGAAACGTTATCTCGAGTGATGCACTGCTGCGGCGGTACGTCGAGCACCTTTTCACGCACGGTGGCTTTGTATACCATTTGGTCTACAAAGGGCACGGTGAAGTTGAGGCCGGGGGTGAGCTTTTTACCGTTGTAGCGACCGAGCGTTTCCACTAAGGCTTCGTCGCTTTGATTAATGATACGGACGGATTTGCTAGCGATACCGCCACCGAGAGCCAGAAAAATTAGGAGTGCAAAAGGATTCATAGGAAGCGTGTTTCCTTCAGTTCAAATAAGAGTAAGGCTTATCTCTAACGTGGTTAGCCAGTGTTTTACCAATGTGGCGCTTGCACTGGCTACAACATCAGGCTCGATCAGGATAATTCCTGGAAGTGAGCCTGATAATACTAGTGTTTTTTATTGAAAGCTGCTGAGCGGGATCACAATTAGCGTATTGCCCTTGCGCTCGACGACAAAAACTTCTTCATCGGTGGGAATAGAGGCCCCATTGTCCTGACAGCGAGCCTGCCATGAGTTGCCGTCGTAAATAACCCTTCCGGTTTGCCCCGGCAAAATGGGGGTGGTGGTTCTCGCTTCGGTGGCTTCGCGCAATGAGTGGGCCGTGTTGTTCGGGATGAAGCGTTTGAGCGCCCAAAAAACCAGCAGAGACAACACCATCCACAGAGCGATTTGGTAGTTAACGCCTGGTATTACAAAAGAAAGGAGGGCAACAGCAAATGCGCTGACGCCAAAGGCAGATTCGATAAATGCGGTGGGCAGCACTAGCTCCATGAGACACAGCACCACACCTACAATCACCCATATCAAAGCAGGAGTCATATTACGTACTTGCTAGGCAGAGGTTCCTAGCCTGTTTTATTAAGTCATCTTCTATAGACTAGTGCAGCGGCATCCAAAGTGCCCCAGCCGAAGAAATGGATCTTTACGACGGTTGCAGTATAGGGGCTTAGAGGACGATAAATCTAAGTATTTCCTACAGGGAATTGCGATAGATAACCGTAATTTGTGCTCATTACACCAAATTTATTTGCACTAAATCCCTTTTCCCTTACCATAGACCTAATTTAACGGCAATACCCTTTTAAGCGACCTCGAGCGCGGCAGTATATATGAACGGTGAAGAGAGCAAATATCCCTTCAAACAGTATGTTTGGGCCTTGGGCCACGGCACGAACAAAATTCCTATTGGCGATGTGGTCGATGGGCGCTATCAGGTGGTCGCCCCTTCTATTTGGCTCGATACTCAGCCAGCGGAAACGCCCAAGGTGCCTGAGCCGGTGCCGAGCTTTGCCATGCCCTACCTCAGGGCTTACCCGTATCAGCTCAACTTGCCGAGCGTGTATGGCATTTGCCATCAAGATTCTGGAGAGGCGGTGCTGCTGCTGAGCAATGTGCCTGTAGACCGGCAGGGGAAGCTGATGAGTGCGATCGCCAAAGCATGGCCAGACGCCACCGCTTTTCGCCAAGCCTACTGGCTCTGGCAAATGATTTCTCTGTGGGAGCCACTACAGAAATTTGGCGCTGCTGCCAGCCTGCTGAAAAAAAGCAACATCCGAGTAGAAGCGTGGCGAGTACGCCTCATCGGGCTTTCAACCAATCCAGCTGCACCGACCTTTGCCGACTTGGCTATCGCTTGGGAAGGCATTTATTTACCAGCCGCCAAGCCTGAAATTGCGCGGCTCATTCGTTCGGTGTGCAAACAGCTCAAGGGTGCAAGCCCTGATTTTATTGCCATTAAAGAAGAGGTAAATGCTCGCCTGCTGCAAGAAGCCGCTGGCAATACAATGACCTTTCAGGTCGCTGGGGCCACCAGCACCGGGCCACAGATGGCACGCAATGAAGACGCTTGCTACCCCAGTCGGGCAGAGCTGAAGCGCACAGGAACCGCCGATTTACCGCTGCTGCCTCGCCTCGCGATTGTGTGTGACGGCGTGGGCGGGCATGAAGGCGGAGAAGTGGCCAGTCAGCGGGTGGTGCGATCGCTTCAACTCCAGCTACGCGGACTCCTAGCCGAAGCCATGGAGCAGCCCAAAGCCATCCCGCCCCAGGTCGTCATCGACCAAATCGAAGCGGCCATTCGCGTCGCCAACAATCTGATCGCCCAGCAAAACGACAAGCAGGGCCGCGCTGACCGGCAGCGCATGGGCACAACCCTCGTCATGGCGCTCGTACTGCCCCAGCGAGTAGACACCCCAGAAGGCCCGACTGAAGTCAACGAGCTATACCTCACGCACATTGGCGACAGCCGTGCCTACTGGATTACGCCAGAGCACTGCCAGCAGCTCACGGTAGATGACGACATTGCGGGCCGCGAAGTGAGCGCTGGCAACAGCTTTTATGCCACGGCCAGCATGCGCCCAGATGCCCATGCGCTCAGTCAGGCCGTCGGGGTGCGTGAGTATGGCGAGCTGCGACCTCATACCCAACGATTTCTCTTTGAGTCCAGCGGCGTGCTGCTGCTGTGCTCCGACGGACTGAGCGATAACCATCAGGTAGAAGCCTCCTGGGCGAACTATGTGGGCCTGATCGTCAAACAGATTGTGCCACTCGATGCCGCCGTTGAGTCGTGGATAGAGCTAGCGAATCAAAAGAACGGTCATGACAATGTGGCGGTCGTGCTGATGAATGCCATGATGACTTCGGTCGCTGATGAGCTGAGCGCGGCAGCGGCGCAGAGCCGCAGCGTAGAGAGTGCTTTAGTCAGAGGGGGCAATCGAGAAGTGGTGGTCAACGCTGCGGCTGGTTCTAGCAGCACACTCGCCAGAACGTCGGGGTCCCGGTCAGCAACGGCAACCCTGCCGCAGCCGCCGAGCGGTATGACCCCTGCCTCAAGAGCTTTGCTGTACGGCGAAGATGATGACGACGAAACGCCGCTAACCGCAGAAGAAATGGCCGACTTTAGCGCTGAAAATGCAGCTGAGCCAGACAAGCCGCAGCGGTGGGTAACCGCACTGCTGGCCCTAATTGTGGCCGCCGTCGTGGGCGCAGTCGCACTCTTGCTATGGCGAGCGATTGACCCAGAGGCCCAGAACTTGCTGCCAAATCCAACGCAAGAGACGGAGCAGCCGGAAACGGAGTAACCTGAGGCAGCCATTAAATCCGCAATAAAGCGCTAGTTAGAAGGCGTTTGCATTCCTTCAAACCGCGCTCCTCGGGTCGGCGCTGTGAGAGGATATACCTAGTTAGTTCGTTTTATATCTCACCTATGAAAGTTGGCGATCGCGTTCGTATCAAAGCTCCCTTAACTCTGTTTAACCATCCTAAGCATCGAAATGCCCCCCACAATGTGGAAGGCATGGAAGGGGTGATTTCAGCGATTTTGACCGATTACGAAGGTCGCCCGATCAGCGCCAACTATCAAATCGTGGCGTCCTTTGAAGTGGAGGGTGCCAAGCGACCTTTCAAAGCACACCTGCATGAAGACGAGCTAGAAGTGATTGATTAAAGCCGCTAGCTCTCTTGCTGAGTGGGCCGCACAAGAATATCGTTGACCTCGATATGGGCCGGTTGGCTCAGCGCGTAAGCCACAGCATTGGCGATGTCTTCAGCTTGCAGCACAGGAAACTGGCTGTAGGTTTTTTGGGCTTTTTCGGCGCTCTGATGATATTTTTCAGCAAACTCGGTTTCTACTATCCCAGGGCTAATTGATGAGATACGAATCGGGCTGCTTTGCGATCGCAACTCCCGCCGCAGTGTCTCCGTTAAAGACCGCACCGCAAACTTGGTAGCCGAATACATGCCTGTGATAGCGGGCACCCGATGCCCGGACATAGAGCTGATGTGAACAACGTGTCCTTTTTGTGCTGGGTTCACAGATAGATTCATCAGCGCGATCGCCTCTCGGGTACAAATGCATAGGGCCAAAACATTCACCTCTAACATCTCTCGCCAAGCGTCAGTGCTGCCGGTAGTGAGCGATTCTTTATGGCCCAAGCCCGCATTGTTTATCAGTACATCTAAGCGGCCATAGCGATCTTTTACAGCGGCAAAAAAGCTAAGAATCGCGGCCTCATCTCGCAGATCCACCGGCTGGATAAAAACGTCAATATCGTATTGGGCAAGGTCTTGCTTAGCAGCGGCTAATCGGTCTTGGCGGCGGGCGCAAAGAGCTAGGTCATAGCCGGATTGGGCAAGGCGATGTGCGATCGCAAGCCCAATGCCACTAGAGGCACCGGTCACCATTGCGACCGATCTTTTCTGAGTATTTATCATTGTTGCCCCAGGGTGATGCTAGATTATATGAGAAGATTATTACAACCTTTTAAGCAATATTTCTGGAGACGACTAAAAATGGACATCCGTGTTGTGCTCGTGCTTTCACCCCTACTCATCGCCGCTGGGTGGGCGGGTTTTAACATTTTTAGAGCTGCTCTTGTGCAGGTTCAAGACCTATTGAACAAAAATAACGCTGCATAATACAAGCGTTATTCCACTCTGACTTTAAACAAAAAGGAGGTCGCTTATCTCTAAGCGGCCTCCTTTTTGTGGTTATCAATGAAGCGTGAGCCGAGTCATCATCAAGACACTAAAACAAAATCGAAAACTTGATTTCTCCCGTATGAGACTGAATGTTATCGCCCAAATTTCCCTGATAGCGAACGCCTATAGAAGTTTTATCTGAAATCGCCATCGCAGCTTCCGCACCGATTAAGAAGCCGCTGCTGTTGGCAAAAGGCGCCGCCACACTCACGTCACTCTCACCCAGCATGCCATCGAACTCCACCGTATCTTCGCTCAGTGCACTCTCGTACATCAGGTCTAAATTGAGTGACATCAGGCCCACGTCTACCTGGCTTTGCCCAGAAATCCTGACCCCGAGGCCAGCCATCAACTGACTAACGTCTGCGCTGTCGTAGCTGACGCCGAAGGCTTCACTGCCGTTGTCGAAGCCGCTGTAGCTGCCAAAAGCAGCACCGAGCCTCGCAATAGGTCCGACCGCAAAGTCTGCATTGGGCTGCAAGTTATAAAAGCCTTCTGCAGACGCAATAAACACGCTGCCGTCGCTATCTGAACCCGTATCAGCACTCAAATTCTGTGAGTTATAAGAAGCCGCAATCGTACCAGACAAAGGCCCTTTAACCCCTTCAAAGTAAGTGCCAACCGAGTAGGTCGTGACATCAGCAGAGTCTGCCATACCGTCAACGTTTGTACTGCCATAGCCCACACCGGCACCGAAGACGGCTCTGCCCGATTCGCTCACATTAATGGCCCGGTCATAGCCCGCCGACACACCATAGGTATTGGCATCAAAGCTCGTAGACTGATTGTTTTCATCAACATTTAGCAAACCGCCAAAGCCAGATATCCAAGCACCGTTACCAATCGCGGTGGTGTCGTTCAGCGGATTATCGTCAGTTTCAGCCGTGTTCCTAATGGGTGACCGACGCGTATAAACCCGGGTACCCGACGGAGCCAAAGTGTTGTGGAAAAGGTTTGCGGCTTGAACGCCACTGGATGCTGCCTGCGCTCTAACTTCGCCTGAAAGTTCGGCAAGCAGCGCTTCGGAAGCCTCAGCAGTAGGTGCTTGAGCAATCAGCTCATCGAGAGCAGCCTGCTGCACAGGTGTTAGCAAACCATCGGATAAAGCATTGAGCGCCGCACCAAACCTCAGCGCATTTTCACTTCTGAGTCGGGCGGTAAAGTCAGACTGAATAGCGATTTCACCTCGCCCAGTCGTTTCGTTATTCGAGGCCGTGCCTCGAATAAAGTTAGAGCTGGTATTAACGTTGGTACCTTCTGCGAAGGTGGTGTTGGTGAATTCTTGGGTGGGCTGAGCCCCCGTTATATTCTCTGTAGCAACATTGGCAGAAGCGCCTGACGCGAAGCTCAAGTTACCGCCTTGCTCACCTGAGCCACTGCCACCGTTGTCGGCACTCAGATCAATGGTGCCCCCATCTTGGACATTGACTTGGCTCCCGGTGCGGACGTTAATTTGATTACCGGTTTGGTCGTTGGTCACGTTCAGCGTGGTGCCTTGGCCATTCGCTGGATCTCCAGGATTACTGTTGGTCGTAACGTTGGTGACTTCAAAGCTGGTGTAGTTAGCAGAGTCATTTATTTTGCCATTGCTGAGGTTGAGCGTGTCAGTCCCCGCACCACCTGTCGCCAGGGTGCTAGGGCCCGAAATAGTTTGACTAGAATTATCGTTGAGGGTATCGTCGCCTTCACCTAAATCAATGGCAGGAGCTGCCGCCGTAGAAGTGACTGAACCATTAACCGTCACAGTGTCATTACCGG
Source organism: Cyanobacteria bacterium J06598_1 (assembly GCA_038529685.1). Lineage (GTDB taxonomy): Bacteria > Cyanobacteriota > Cyanobacteriia > Phormidesmidales > Phormidesmidaceae > Phormidesmis. Next base: position 16,242 of record JBCBDN010000038.1, read on the forward strand.
CGCCCAGGGACAGCGAAGCCGCTCCGCTAGCAACCGTACCGTTAATGACAACCGTCGTATCAGTCGCCCCTTCATCCACAATGGCTTGACCATTACCCGCTTCAATTTTTCCACCTTGGGCCACCGTTACAGTCGCGCTGCTGGCATCGGCATCTACCACCACGGCTTGGCCATTGCTAGCCTCTACGGTGCCAGTGGCAGCCACCGTCAGCTCAGAGGCATCACCCAAGACAACAGCCTGACCACTTGCTCCGGCTGACAGCACACTGCCCTCAATATTAACCGTGGCACTCGTGCCAGCCACGATGCCTTTACTGTCGCCAGCAGAAACGCTGATTGAGCCATCTTGTTCGATGACGATAGTCGCACTTGTGCTGGTGATTTCAATCGCGTTCGAGCCAGTGGCCTCAGTGGCCACGCTGCCGCCAGAGCGCACTCTAATGACAAGGTTACGAGCAGTACCCAAAACAGCAGCAGCACTTTCCCCCGTCGAACTCACGTTTCCTGAAACGGTGACCTCACTATCGGTAGCGTTGGCTTGAACAGCATTAGAGTTCCTGCCTTCAGTGCTGACAGTCGCTTCACTCTCTACCGTTAGGACGCTGCCACTGCCTGACAAAACGACCGCGTCGGCATCGCTACCCGTGGTCGAAATTTTGGCATCATCTGTCACGCCAAGACCAGAGCCTGATCCAACAGAAACAGCCGCTGAACCGTCACCAGATGTGCTGACGCTGCCATCCACCGTAATATTCGCTGATTCACCCGCATCTATGCCAGTGGCCTCTACGCCTGAGGTAGACACAACACCGCTAATGGTGATAGTCGCGCCGTCGAGGACTTCGATGGCCGTGGCACCGTCGCCTTGGGTAGTCACCGGTCGATTGGGTCCATCGACCGTAATCGTGGCATTGTTGCCCAGTGAAATCGCTGGGATATCTGTCACCGAGATCCCGCCTTCTGGGCCTTGCACCTGCACAGTCACATCATTGGCTTCTGGGTTGAAGATGCCCTGGCCATCTTCATCGTCTGCACAAATAATCGTTTGGCCAGACTCTGGCCGGTTACCAGAAGGCGGTTCGATCTCTTCTTCTGCGTCTCCGCTGCCGTCAGTAATAGGCGTATCGACAAGACGTAGCACCTCAGTTTCTGGGCTATCAACATTTTCTACACCGTCAATTAAGCAGGCTGCTAACGCTCGGCGGAAGGTAAAGCTAAATGGCCGCAAGGACCCATTGGAGAGTAGCAAAACCAAGGTGAATATAAATAGGCGCAGGTAGTTGCTCATTAGAGTGTTGTTGTTCCGAACAGCAAAAGAAGAAAAAACTGACTAGACGCAACAAGTTTGCCTAGTACGAGTATCCTTCCCATCTGTGAAGGGGATCGAAACAAAACATCAGAATAAATTGATTAAGCTGTCTGCCTTACAGAACAAGGGTCTGACAGTTATTACATTGGCTTACGCCAGCGTTAACGCCTTGAGCGCAGGCATCAGCTGATCGAAGGCAATACCTCGATGGCTGTAGCGCTCTTTGTCGGCATGGCTCATTTGGGCAAAGGTTTTGCGTTGGGTATTAACGTAGAAAATAGGGTCGTAGCCAAAGCCGCCTGCCCCCTGCCCTTCAGTGAGGATAGACCCCTGACAGCGGCCTTCGGTTTCGAGCGCGATAGTGCCATCGGGGCGAGACAGTGCAATGGCACACACAAACTCAGCTCGCCTATCGGTTTCATCGCCTAGCTCTCGCAGCACGCGGTTAATGCGGTCAGCGTCGCTGCTGCCGTAGCGAGCAGAGTACACACCGGGCGCGCCGTTGAGCGCTTTTACAGAGAGGCCAGAGTCATCTGCGATCGCCCAGCTATTAGTAGCGATCGCCACTTCAGAAGCCTTCAACCGTGCATTTTCAATAAACGTCGCGCCCGTTTCCTCAACCTCCATGTCTTCCGGCTTCAGTGCTAGTGTCCAATCGAGGACTTGAAGATACGCTTTGAGTTCGGCCAGCTTGCCTGGATTACCTGTGGCGACAATAACAGTAGTCATAAAAACCGTCGTGATCCGTGGAAGGTTACAACCTGAAAAAAGTTATTTCTCAATTGTAAGGGCGTATTGTAAGGAAAAGGTTCCTGAACGATTCTGCGGGCTCACGGAGCCCCTAGTGACGAGATTATGGCAAAACTTGGAAGGCGCAAATTCTTAGGCTATGGCGCCGCTACCGTCGGGAGCAGTTTTTTCATTAAAGCCTGCGCGCCCGATCTCACCGCGCTCGATAAACCACTAGATGAGGCGCTTAAAGATTCTCCCTTAGGATCGCCTGATAGCAATCCTGATGGTAATCCAGACGGCAGTTCTGTTGATAATCCGGCTGGCTCTGACGCTTCCCCAGTCTCGGATATAGAAACACCGCCTGAGCCAGTTTCTGAATCCTCCGACACTAGC
>JBCBDN010000039.1:0-18253 GCA_038529685.1 Cyanobacteria bacterium J06598_1
GTCAAAGTATCAGGCAAAGCATCTAGATCGATATCATCGACAGAGTCCGCTAGATCACTAATGTTCTCAAAACCCAACGTAGTAGCAATCGCATCGAAGTCAGAGCCTTCGAGTACAAATTCGGAGTCAGCATCTCCAAAGGGCACTACCAAGTGAGCGTCCAAAGAGCCACGAAGCTTAGTCGTCGTAGAGAACTGGTTAGCTTCTAGCTCAGCCACATCAGTTTCTAGCGTATCTACGCGGCCACGGATAGTAGCCAGCTCAGCAGCAAACTCTTCCTGCAATCGCTTGATCTCTTCTAGCTCATCACCACTGATCAGCTGGATTACCACGTCCAAACATGCGTTCAAACCTGCAGCAAACTCATAGCGAGTCAACGCGCGGTTTCCACGGTACGTGCGGTCGGGGTAGCCTTCCAAGCAACCGTACTCTTCTACCAAGCGCTGGAGTGCAGTAAACGCCCAATCGCCAGGTTGTACATCTGACAGTTCAGACACGCTAGTTACTTGAGCCAACTGGATGGGCTCTGCAACCACTACGTCGGAGACAGGCGCTTCTACAGCAGTCTCTACGGCAACAGCTTCAGCAGCTACTGCATTACCAGAAACAGCTGCAACTACGCCAAACGCTGCGGGTGCAGCTAGCAATACTTTCCAATTTGTCATTTTTTAATTTCTCCTCACACCTAAATAGATGAACCGACTACTAGCTGCGCAGATTGCCACTCGGACCTCAGTCCAGTGAGCAAACTTTGAAATTAATAGACGTTGTCATCAGGCCAAAAAAGAATCACGAGACAATATCTAATGTCAGCGCTAGATAACTTTCTCAAGCTTGTAGAGAATGCTAGCGAAAAGTTTTAGTATCACACAGCACCTTAGGACAGTTGTCTATTTAGCAATAAGTGGTCTACTAGGGGCTCACGAACCATTTCTTTATCTACTGAGAAAAATACGAAACAAGCCTTTAACTCTATTCATCAGAGGATTACAACGATCGGCACGTGACACGAACGCACAAATAGACTACACAGCATTGTATGCGCTTATACATTATTGAGCCGTCGCCAAGAATATCAGATGAATTCAGGATCTCTGCTTTTGCCTGCTTGCGCATCAAAGCATTTTATGAGTAGCCACATTACAGCTGAGGAGGCAGTAAGAAACATGCCCAAATCAGACTCGTAGCAAAAGAGCCCTAGTGTCGCGATCGCGACACTAGGGCTCTTCAAATAAAACCGACGAAGACAGCAAGGATATCGGCCACCAAGCAGCTCACCAAAAACAGACAGAAACTCTCTTTAAAGAACTATCCGCTCCCACCAAGCGAAACTACTTACAAAAAGCAAACAGTCTCAAAGATGGGAGCGGTCTAGTTGGATCTTCAGGTCAAAACCAAACTGCTGGAAGGATATCTAGCATCTCAGCCTTAACTGATGTCAAAGCTTGTTCTAGAGAACAGCCCCAGCGCACAGCTGGTTCACATCAACCTGGAGACCCACGCATGTATCACTAACTTTCATGGGCATCACCTCCTGTATTCCTAAACGGGTTTGTGTTTAGTGTGTACCGGTAACTCAGTTACCTGTAGATAAGATAACACGCCTTTTTAATTGTGTGTGAGATACATCAAACATTTTGGATAGGCGCTTAAAAGGGCACCTTTTTCTTCGCATCTCGGCCACTTTCAAAGTCGAGCTCTTTGAGCTTTTTCAAAATTCGGGTGAAATACTCTTGCAGATAAGACTCAAGGGTTGTGATCTCTTCTTTATCTATCCCAAAGGTTTCGTATACTTCATTCATCGGGGCGTCCATTACTTTTCCGCTGGCACTTACTTCTGTAAAGGCAAGTCTATCTGCTAAGTCCCAAGTCCATTGGAAAAAGGCAGCAATATTGCGAACGCCTCTCAATAACGCTGGCGGCATGTTAGAGACATTGGCATTTTGCTCAGACAGTCGCTCGCATAATCGGATGATTTCATAAGCGCCCCAGGCTCTGGTACCGGCTAAGGGGAAAGTTTTATTTTCAGCGGCGGGTAGCTTAAGCGCTTTGACCGCAAACTTAGCGATATCTTGGCTGTTCATGTAGGCGATCGCACCCGCCTCACCCATCACCCATACCGATTGACGCTCCAATACCGGTATAGCGTACTGCCCAACCAATCCCTGCATAAATCCGCAGGGTCTAAAGATGGTGTAGTTCAATCCAGACTCTTTCAAAAAAGACTCCGCACAATCTTTAATTTCCATCAAGGGTACTTTCGGATACTCACCTGCACCCAAAATAGAAAAGAAGATGAACCGACCTACTCCAGCTTCCTTAGCAGCTTTAATCAAAGATACTTTTCCGTGCCAGTCCACATCGTAAATGCCTTCTTTCTCAGCCGGACGAGAGGTGGCCGCATCGATTACTGCGTCAACGTCTTCAAAACAAGGGGGTAGGCTATCGGGCCCTGTGAGGTCAGCCTTTACCAGCTGGGCGCCCCACTCGCGGAGAAAGCTGGCCTTTTGAAAGTTTCTTACCAAACACTTGACCTCGTAGCCTTCGTCTAGGGCTCGGCGAACGATTTGCCTGCCCAATGTGCCAGTTGCGCCAACGACTAATAAGACCATGAGGTAAAGTAAACAAAACTTAATATGCTCCTCAGTTTAGCAGAAGTCGTTGCAGCATCAACTGCACTGAGGCTGAATTATGCCTAGATTAGCTGACTTGCTGAACGCCAGGAAGCTGAAAAACAAAGGAAACAGGAGTACTCTCGCCAAATTTGATTTCTACTAAACCTGATTCAGAGCAGATTTCACGCCAAAGTAGTCAACTTAAAAGGTGACCTGTGAAGTGCATCTAAAAAGCGGTCCTCCAAGCGCCTAAATTTAGGTAATTACACGCTAAGAGCACCGCCTAATCAACAGACCGTTTAATGAATAGTCAGTGGGGTGCTTATTCCTCGCCGCCTTGTACTTTCAGCATCAGAAAGCCTACGCTCAGGCCAACCAAAATCATGCCGAATACAAGTACCGCTGTTGAAAAAATTTCGCCTGCCATTACCTAACTATCTCCTATTTTTTATAATCAGAGTCTCAAAGAAGAGGGCCCATAGGCTCACTTCAAAAAATCGCTCTAAAAGCGCGACAAGTGAGCCCAGCTCACCCGTGTCATCGCCATTTTAGAGCGTTTTGGGCCTGGTCTATAGATTTTTTCCTTGAGGGGTCTAGCTCAAACCCGCTCGCTATTCTCAAATTACAAAACAAACCACACAACCACATCTATTCGTCTTTACCTATGGTTTCTGTCTTTTCAGCCACGTCTGAGCCTGTTCAACTCAACCGAGTAAATAATCCAAAGCCTCGGCTGATTATGACGCTGGGAGATCCTGCCGGTATTGGCCCAGAAGTTGTGCTCAAAACTTTGAGCCAGGAGCGCTTTGAGTCGTCAGCAGAAATTTCGGTTATGGGAGATCGCACCCTGCTCCAGAACACCTACACCAAAATTAAAGCCTCCCAGCCCAAAGCTCACATCAAACATCCAGACGAGCTCAACTTTATCGACATCGATGTGCCCTCATCCGTCACCAGCGGCGTCACGATGGGTGTGGGTAACAGCAGCAGCGGAGAGGTGGCCTTTCGGACGCTACAACAGGCGATCGCCCACACCTTACAAGGTAAATTCGACGGCATCGTCACCGCCCCCATTGCCAAATCCGCTTGGCTCGCTGCCGGACACCACTATCCTGGCCAAACCGAACTGCTAGCAGAAATGTCTAAAACCGAGCGATTCGGCATGCTGTTTGTGGCTAAATCACCTCGCAACCAATGGAGTCTCCGCACGCTGCTAGCGACAACGCATATTCCGCTGAAGGATGTGCCCCAAACGCTGACTCCAGCGCTAATGACACTTAAACTAGAGCTATTAGTTGACTGTTTGCAACGGGATTTTGGCTTACCAAAAGCGAAGATTGCGATCGCAGGACTCAACCCCCACAGCGGCGAACAAGGTCAGCTGGGCAAAGAGGAGCAAGACTGGCTCATTCCCTGGATAGTTCAGCAACAGCAACGCTTTCCCCACATCCAAATCGAAGGCCCCATCCCACCAGATACGCTCTGGGTACAGCCCGGGCAGGCTTGGCACAGCAAGGCCCATCCCGACTCAAGAGTTGCTCACGATGGCTACCTAGCCCTCTATCACGACCAGGGCTTAATTCCTGTCAAACTCCTCGCCTTTGACTTAGCCGTTAACACCACCATTGGGCTGCCCTTCATCCGCACCTCTCCCGACCACGGCACCGCTTTTGATATTGCAGGGAAGGGCATCGCCAGATCTCAAAGCACAGAAGCTGCCCTAGAGCTAGCCATAGAGCTCACTACGCAACGGCTCCTTCAAACATCGGAACCGGCCCATCAAAACAAGCTCAACTGATCCGGTGGCTGTGCTAGCTCTAGCCAGGGCAAAGGCGGCACAGCGACACCACTCGCCTCCAGCTGCTCCTGAAAATACCGAGCCACCGTGGGCGACGCTTCCTCTCTGGGGCAGTGTACAAAGAAGTAGACCTGCTTCCCTGCCGTTAACCATTCGCTGATTCGCGGTACCCATTCAGCCAGGTAGTCTTGATTACGCAGCAGCTGAGGATGGCTGATATAGCGAATAATTGCAAAATCGGCGGTTACTTCAGGCTGCAAAGGCACATTTGGTTTGCGTCTATTGGACTCACGCTGCGGATCGGCGTCGCCATCCTTTTCGTGGTCATACATCGTCCGGCTATCTAATAAAACGCGGCCCACGCCTAGCTCACTCAGCAGAGCTGAAAGTCGTTGGGACTGTTCGGCTTTGAACCAATCTAGATGGCGGACTTCTACAGAAATCGGGGCTAACTGGCGAGGCCAAGCTCTGAGAAAAGCTTCTAAATCTTTGAGGGCAGCAGGGCTGTATCTAGGCGGTAGCTGGGCCATGATTGGGCCGAGGCGATCGCCCAACCCCTGCATTAATGCCAAAAACGACAGCGCCGCTGGCAAGTGCGCCATCAATGGACCTTCGTGTGTCACGGCACGTGGCAGCTTTGGGCAAAAGCGAAACTCAGGGGGCGTGTGCTCTACCCAGCGCTGTACCATTGCGGCAGAGGGCACTGAATAGAACGTGGTGTTGCCCTCTACCGTCAGCATGCGATCGCTGTAAAGCTTCAAAAAATTCGTCGGCTGGCTTTTTGCCGGATAGAAGCTGCCCACCCAGTCTTTAAAAGCCCAAACCGCGCAGCCCATCCGAAAATTGAGCATTAATCCACACCCCTCAAGAGCAGCCCGCGCTTTCTCATCAAAATGTAAGAATCCAAAGAATGGGTATTTATATAGTAAGACTCAACTTCGTCACACCCTTTCACCCGCTCGGCTATGGTCTTTCCTCGCATTCGTCCCGATTGGCAGCTTTTAGAACGTCAGTCCACCTCAGAGAATATTTTTTTCAATCGCAAAAAGTCTAGAAGACAATTTCTAAAGACTTCACTAAGTGCGGGGATTGGGCTGACGGGTGCGATCGCTCTCAACAGCTGTCGGCCTGCTCTCAAAGAATCTGAGCGGGCCGAGTTCGAAGCCACCCTAGGCCGTAAGCTACAGAATTTCTCCACCAATCCTGACTTCAAAGCGCTAGAGAATAGTCCAACCACCCCGCAGGAATATGCCAGCCGGTTCAACAACTTTTATGAATTTGGCGGCACCAAAAACATCTGGAGAGAAGCCCAAGCCCTACCTTCCGAAGACTGGAAGCTCACCGTCGGTGGCCTAGTAAACCAGCCCAAAACTTACGACGCTGACGACTTGCTCAAAGTCTTTCCGCTAGAGGAACGTATCTATCGGTTCCGCTGCGTAGAAGCTTGGGCCATGGTAGTTCCCTGGTTGGGATTCCCCATGCGCAAGCTCATAGAAGCCGTAGATCCAAAGCCCGAAGCGAAATTTGTCCGCTTTGAATCCTATTTTGATTCCGAGGTAACAAAAGGACCGGGCGTTTCGCTCTCTAGCCTGCCGTGGCCTTATCAGGAAGGCTTGAGCATTGAAGAAATGGCCAACGAGCTGTCTTTCTTCGCTGTAGGCGTTTACGGTCGCACCTTGCCGAAGCAGCATGGCGCACCTGTTCGCATGGTGATGCCTTGGAAATATGGCTTTAAGGGCGCAAAGTCCATCGTCAAAATAGAGTTTGTAGCAGAGCAGCCTGTGACTTATTGGAACAGCATTTCGCCTAACGAGTACGACTTTGAGGCAAACGTCAATCCACAGGTGCCCCACCCTCGATGGTCTCAAGCTAGCGAAAGGCTAATGGGCGAAGGCAACGACTGGGACTGGAAAAGGCAACCCACTTTGCTTTACAACGGTTACGGAGAATACGTCGCGGGTCTTTACAGCTGATGTAATCTCAAACTCTCTTTTCAATAGGCACACTAACGATGCATGAGCATATTGCAACGCCCCACTATCCAGCAGTGGTCTGGGCCTTTAGCTATCGCGGTATGCAAATAGAAGTCACCACTACTCACCATCAAGAGCGGCAGATTTATTCAGCTTGGGTGACCTATGCCACAGGCAGCGCGGTGGCAGTGCCCAGAGCTGAAACGAGAGAACGTGCGATCGCTCTGGCCAAACAGTGGATTCACACCCACTTCAGCTGGCCTACTGAACCGAATCCAACGTAGCCTGCCACCACAGCCAACCGCCATCATCAAATCATCGTCTGAAGATATACGGACGCACTACCTAGAAAAGATTCATTCTTTTTGATACGTTCCCGTATATCCATGCAATTACTCAGATACAGATATTACACGTCGGGCATATTAGGCACACGCAGATAACCTGCGCATCCCTCCGTGCAAGCGGCGTACCGCCATACGCCCTTCAATATCTTCCTGACGGCGCTATGACGACACAGATCCTTAAGCAGAAAACTTTCTTCCAAAGATTCGGGAACCTACTCACCGGCAATAGAGAAGGCCCACAGTCTATCAGCGCCAGAGATCAGCCAAAAGCACTCGAAGCCAGCGTTGTACTACCGTTCTCCCCGCCAGCCGTTTTTGTTGACTATTCTGCCGAAGGCGACGAACCCGCAGATTTGGCGCTGATTGAACTCATTCCAGCAGGCCTTAAGTCGCTAAACCTTCCTTACACCGAGCCATCGCCAGGAGAGTCCTCTGCACCCGTTTACTCAGTTAACGCCTGCCCACTCTCTGATCGCCCTCTCACCGAAACAGAAATGACCGCCACCGAACTTGCCGAACTCGTCCCCCTCAACCTCAGCAGCCTCAATAAGGCACCCAAGTCAACAAACAGCAAAACCATAGCCATTCAGAAGGTCACGCTTGAATCCCACGCAGATAATCCGGGCCAACGTTATCAAAAGGCAGCTAATCAAACTGCAAAACAGCCACAAGCAAGTAACGCAAAAGACCAAACGCCCCTACCCGACTTATCTACTCTCCGGCGAGCAGAAGCGGAGTACCTCACTGATACCGTCAGAATCCCCACAGCCCATCTTGAGCAGCTCAACCAAATCGTAGAGGGCCTCCTTCAGCACCAGCAAAGGCAAGAACGCCACAACGAACAGCTAGGCGCACTCGTCAAACAGCTCCTAGGACGAGTGGCCAAGCAGCAAACACAGCTCAACCGATTCGAGCAAGGCAGCTGTAGCAGCGTTCAAGAAATTCTCAAAACCGGATTGACAAATAGTATGGTCGATACACGATTGGCAGGAATCTAGCGCACAGGCGTAGAAACAGACAGCCATAGCGAAAAAGCAGGGTGAGACCTTTACTGATCTCGCCCTGCTTTTTTATGCACGTATCACCGCAGGGCTAGAACTGTCTTAGGAACCGCAGGTCACTGCTGTACAGCCGTCTGATATCGTCAATTTTGCTTTGAACCATCGCTAGGCGCTCTACCCCTAAGCCAGCCGCAAAGCCTGAATACACTTCAGGATCACAGCCCACAGCCTTGAGCACATTCGGGTCAATCATGCCGCAGCCCATCACTTCAAGCCACTGCCCCTGCCAGCGCACGTCAACTTCTGCCGAGGGCTCGGTGAATGGAAAGTAACTGGGGCGAAAGCGCACTTCAATATCGCCAAACAGCGCTTCTAAAAATAGCTGCACCGTTCCCCGCAAGTCGGTGAAGGTAATGTCTTTATCTACTGCGAAAAACTCGATTTGGTGGAAGACCGCTGCATGGGTAGCATCGACCGTATCACGTCGGTAACAACGACCAGACGCCAGCACTCGCATCGGCGGCTGATTATTTTCCATGTAGCGGATTTGAGTGTTGGAGGTGTGGGTGCGCATCAGCTGACCACCGGGCAAGTAGAGGGTGTCTTGCATGTCGCGAGCCGGATGGTCAGGCAAGAAGTTTAAGGCTTCAAAGTTGTAGTAGTCGCTTTCAATTTCTTGGCTTTGGGCGACCGTGTAGCCTAAGCCCACAAAGATGTCGGTGATTTGATCGATGATGCTGTTGATAGGGTGCACTCGGCCTTGGGGCTGATATACTCCCGGCATGGTGACATCTAGGGTTTCCGATTCTAACTGCGCGGTGATTTGAGCAGATTGGAGGTCGGCTTTGCGCTGTTCGATTTGCGATTGGAGCGCTGTTTTGGCTTCGTTAGCGAGCTTACCGATTTTGGGCCTTTCTTCGGCAGAAAGCTTACCCATAACACCAAGCACTTTGGACAGGTCACCCTTTTTGCCCAAATATTTGACGCGAACGGCATCGAGTTCGTCCAAGCTAGCAGCGGCGGTGATATCGCGCACAGCCTTTTGCTGAACGGCCTCCAACTGCGAAGCAATTTGCTGGGACTCAATTCCGGATGACTCAGATGATGACATGGCGCTCAATGCTAGAAATGGGCAAAGATAATGGATGAATTGCTGAAGAGAATTCGCAAATTAGTCTATGGTAACCTGCCAGTGAGGTCTAGGCGCTGCGGTCCTCTGGATTTGTTCGCACGCATATCTGGGTGCCTGGTTAGGCGCACTCCACACTCCATAATCCACATTCCATGAATATATTGGTCAGCAATGACGACGGCATTTTTGCCTTAGGTATTAGAGCCCTAGCCAACGCGCTAGCAAAAGCAGGACACAGCATAACGGTGGTATGCCCCGATCGAGAACGCTCAGCGACAGGACATGGCCTCACGCTTCATCGGCCCCTCAGAGTAAATCAGGTCGAAGAAGTATTTGACCCGGCTGTGACGGCATGGGCTTGTTCAGGCACGCCTTCGGACTGCGTCAAGCTAGCACTAGATGCGGTACTGGCCAATCCGCCGGATTTTGTGGTGTCAGGCATCAACCACGGGGCGAACTTGGGAACCGATGTACTCTATTCAGGGACAGTGTCTGCTGCAATGGAGGGCGTTTTGGAAGGGATTCCTGCGATCGCAATGAGCCTCACCAGCTTCGCGCGCAAAAACTTTCAACCCGCAGCTGATTTTGCAGTCAAGCTTGTTGCTCAGCTAGAGAAGCAGCCTTTGCAGCTACCAATTTTGCTCAATGTCAATGTGCCTCCTGTAGACGCAGCCGATATCAAAGCGCCTGTTGTGACGAGGCAAGGCGTACGAAGATACTTTGATCAGTTCGAGAAAAGGATTGATCCTCGCGGAAAAACATACTATTGGCTGGCCGGAGAAGTCATGGAAGAAGGCGATGCTGATTTACTCTCGCCGCCCAATGCTACGCCTAGCGATCTAGAAAAAGAAATTCATAGAGTCGGCAGCCAATTTATGACTGACGTTCAGGCCATCAAGCATAACCACATTACGATAACGCCGCTACAGTCAAATTTAGCGGCCTATACGGCGCTAGAGTTCATTCACAACTGGCAAGAGCAGAATTTATAAAGATTTCCCCCTAAACGCTTACCAACAATAGTCGCTGGTTTTGGCTCGGTGTAAGAACATATCAAGTGGGTGCGGCTGGCCATCGTTTTAACTATCAGAAGGCAGTAGTTGTACGGATAAAGACTGCTATACACTACCCATTAAAAATTAAATCAATAGGCTATCGAGACCTCTTCATCTGCCTTGGGCATTCTGCAAGCAGGTTCTCCAGTTTGTTTCATTGAGTCGCAAGGTCTTTCTTCACGGATGAAAGGCTTACCTACTGTAAAAATAAACGGTCAATCCTCTCACACCACTTCATGTAAGGCTCATGTCAGATCAGCACGATCAGTTTTCGATTTGCTTTTGGGGCGTCCGGGGAAGTGTCGCTTGCCCAGGTTCACAAACCGTTCGATACGGTGGCAATACGGCCTGCATTGAAATGAATGTGGGTGGCGAGCAGCTGATTTTTGACGGCGGTACGGGCCTGAGAAATCTGGGTCAAAAAATGCTGGCTCAGATGCCCGTGAAGGCCAATATGTTCTTTACACATTCGCACTGGGATCACATTCAAGGATTTCCGTTTTTTGTACCCGCATTTGTAGCCGGAAATCAGTTCAAAATTCATGGTGCGATCGCCCCTAACGGGTCCACCATTGAACAGCGCTTGAACGATCAAATGCTACACCCAAACTTCCCCGTGCCCCTACAAATTATGGGCGCAAAATTAGAGTTCTGCGACATCGAAGTCGGTGAAGTCGTCAAGATTGGCGATGTGGAAATTTCCAACGCCATGCTGAACCATCCAGGCGAGGCCGTCGGCTACCGCGTCAGCTACAGAGGCCACCATGCCGCCTACATCAGCGATACAGAGCACTTCCCTGGCCGATTAGACGACAACGTCCTCTCGCTAGCCAAAGACGCAGACGTGATGATTTACGACTGTACTTATACAGACGATGAGTACCACGATGAAAAAAATAGCAAGGTTGGCTGGGGCCACTCGACTTGGCAAGAGGCCGTCAAACTAGCAAAGGCCGCTAACGTCAAGCAGCTGGTGATTTTCCATCACGACCCCACTCACACCGACGATTTCATGGATGACATCGTTCGCCAAACGACTATCGCCATGCCGGGTAGCATTGTGGCCAAAGAAGGCATGGTGCTGGAGCTGCTCTCTGAAGAAGAAGCAGCCATACCTGCCCAATCAGCAATCGCAGCAACGGTTTAAGTCACTCAGCTAGTCGAATTCAATAAAGCAAGCGCAAGTCTTCTTTGTCATAAGAACTTGCGCTTGTTTTTGTTTTTGGCTTTTCGTTTCTGGCTTTTGTCTTTGTAGCATCTGTCAAGTTGCTTAGGAAACTTCTAAAAGCTACAGCCTACAGCGGATAAAGCAACCTAACCAGCCAATGTCCTAATGCATTAGGACATTGGCTATATCTCTGACAAAGATGTCCAGCGTGGATGGTCAGACTGTGTGTCAGAATGTAAAGCGTGTGGATTACTTCTTCTCTTGAGGCGGCAAAAGCCCCTACCCATATAGCGCTGGGAAATTTTGACGGCGTGCATTTGGGCCATCAGCAGGTGATGGCCCAAATTTTGTGTACAGCTGCTGAGCAAGTGCCCACACAGCCTACGTCCATGCATTCGATAAGAACGTTGCATACCGGAGATTTCACCGCTGGATATAGCCTCCTGCCCGAGGATGAAGGTCTAGCTATTCAGTCCCAGAAAACAGCCCGGTCTTTGGGAGAGACAGCTGTTTTGTCAGAAGCCGCATTTCCTACTGTTGTGACGTTTTCGCCGCATCCTCACGAGTATTTTTCAGGTACAGCTAGGCCACTGCTCACTCCCGTTGCAGAAAAGGCTTGGCAGCTCGCTCAGCTAGGCGTTCAGCAGCTGGTAATGTTGCCCTTCAACCAAGCATTAGCAGAGCTATCGCCTCAAGACTTTGTTGAAAAGATTTTAATTCAAGGGCTCAAAGCTCAGCGCATTAGCGTGGGAGGTGATTTTCACTTCGGAAAAGGGCGCAGTGGTAATTCACAAAACCTAGCGGATATTGCTGGGGCTTATGGAGTGCCGGTTATTCAGGTACCGCTGAAGCATGCACAGGGCGATCGCATCAGTAGCTCTCGCATTCGCACCGCCCTTCAAAGCGGCGAACCAGAAATTGCAACACGTCTTCTCGGTCGCCCATATACGCTCACAGGTCGTGTCGTTAAAGGTCAACAGCTAGGGCGAACGATTGGCTTTCCTACGGCGAACTTGCAGGTTCCTCAGAAGAAATATCTGCCTAGAACCGGCGTTTACAGCGTTCGGGTCTATGGTGCAAAGTCGACTGCTACGGCTTCACGTGGCGCGGATGAAGAAGCGCTGCAAGGCGTCATGAATATTGGGAACAGACCGACAGTTGATGGGCAGTCGTTAAGTATTGAGGTTCATATTTTGGGCTGGGATGGCGACCTGTACGACAAAACGCTAACGGTTAGTGTGGAGAGCTTTGTGCGCGCTGAGCAAAAGTTTGAGTCGCTAGATCAGCTGAAGGCTCAGATTGAAAAGGACTGCGAGCAGGCGATCGCAACCCTCACCAAAAGTTAGACAGCAAAGATAAAAGATTTTCCTAAACATATTCACCTGCTCTTAACCTAGCTTCCTTATAGTCTTGAACCTATCTAGCGTCAGGAAATATCTACCGCATGAGTGTAAAGCGACGACAGTTTTTGTTGTTTTTAGGTGCAGCCGCAGGAACATCAGCCCTAGGACCGATTGGCTGTCAGCCGACTAAACCCACCACTTCAATTACGCCACCCGCTAAAGGGCCAACCTCAGGCGGAGCCACAGCGGGTGGGTCTGTTTCAAGCCCAGCCGCCGCCAGACCCGATGCTTTCAAAGCTGTCAAAGGACCGGTTCCCTACGATGCCATCCAAGTCAGCACAGATCAGCAGCCCTTTGAGTACGGGCAGTACGCCATTCAAGACGACATCGTTTTACCCAAAGGGTTTACCTACGACGTGATTGCCTCTTGGGGTGACCCGGTTGGAGACTCCCGGTTTGGCTACAACAACGACTATTTGTCTTTTGTACCCACAGGTCCTGACGAAGGCTATCTAACGATCAACTTTGAATACATTAGCGGTGAGACTTGGTCACAAACTTTTGAAACGGTGACTGGCAAATCGCTGCCGTTTGAAGCCGTAACCGAAGCGCTGAAAAAGCTGGAAGAAGAACAGGTAGATGCTTTTGCGTTGCCTGATGACAATCCGCTTAAGGGGCAAATCAAACAGATTGCCAAAGAGGCGCTTGTGGATCAAGGGCTCGGCGTGATTTCGGTACGCCGAGGACCCGATGGCAAATGGAGCCGAGTTACTAGCGATACGGACAGACGAATTTCGGGTGTTGCTGGCTTGGAAGATGGGCGGTATTTGAAGACGACAGGGCCTGCGATCGCAATCTTCACCAAAGAAAATGTCAAAGGCTACAAAGATACCCTCGGTGACAAAATCATCGGCACTTTTGGCAACTGCGCAGGCGGCACTACACCTTGGGGCACAGCGCTAAGCGCAGAAGAAAATATTCAGTATCAGGTTCCCGAGGCAGTACATCCAGACGGCTCGTCTTTTGCGCCAAAGGAGCAGCCATTTAGTACACGTCTCAACGGCCAGGGAAATGCATTTGGCTTAGCTGGCAACAAATATGGCTGGATTGTGGAGGTAGATCCAAGCAATCCAGAAGACTACGGCACGAAGCACACCTGGATGGGGCGCTATCGTCATGAGGCAGTTGGGGTTCGCACTGAAGCGGGGAAGAAACTAGCGTTTTATTCGGGATGCGATCGCAGAGGTGGCCATGTCTACAAATTCATCAGCGCTGGCGATGTCACCGACCCCACCGACAAAGCCAACTCGCAGCTACTCGCTGACGGCATGCTATACGGGGCAAAATTTAACCCTGACGGCACCGGCAGCTGGATACCACTATCCCCCGAAACCGCAGTTGATCCAGTACTACCTAGTAGCGCAGTAGGCGGCATGGTGGCCCTCCCTAAAAGGCCAGAAGGTGGCTTTGAAAAAGTAGAAGACGACGCAGCAGCCAACAAGCTCAAAGCAGGCTTTGCGACGCTGGGCGATCTGTACGAAGGCTCACCCGAAGAAAAGCAAGGTGCTATCTTAATTGACGCTCACTTTGCAGCTAGCGCAGCAGGCGTAACCCCCACCGCTCGGCCTGAAGACACCGAAGTCGCGAAAGACGGAACCCTCTTTATTGCCTTTACCTCCGGCGCAGCAGGTGGCGATGGGGGCCCTGATAAAACCATCTTCGTCGGTCCGAAAGGGGAAACAGACTACGAAGCAGGCTGGATAATGAAGCTCATCGAAACCGGCAACGACCCAGCGGCTCTAACCTTTAACTGGGAAATGTTTGCCATTGGCGGCGAACCTACAGAAGGCGGCATTGGCTTTGCCAATCCAGACAACCTGGAATTCGACAGTCAGGACAACCTCTGGGTCGTAACCGACATGTCTACCGGTGCACATAACAAAAGCGTCCCCGTCAATCGCAAAGACGAGTCCGGCGAACCTATCGTCGGCAAGGGCCTGCTCGGCATCTACGGCAACAACTCCCTCTGGCAAATCTCCACCGAAGGCAGCACCGCTGGAGAAGCCAAAATGTTTGCCTACGGCCCGATGGAATGCGAACTCACTGGACCATTTTTCACTGAAGACAGCTCAACGCTATTTTTAGCGGCACAGCATCCTGGAGAAAGAAACGGCATTCGCAAAGACATGGCCACTGAGACCCGTGAGTTTGAACTAAAAACAACAGACGGCAAAACCTTCGTACAGTACCGAGACGTTCCGGTCGGATCTAACTGGCCAGGGAAAACAGCTACCAGCGTACCCAAGCCTTCCGTTGTCGCCATTCGCCGCGTAGAAACCGGTAGCAGTATCGTGTAAGCCTTGTCTGATGGGTTACGCTCGTGGATAACCTAACGACCTATTGCGATGTCTCTTTCTCAAACTCTCTGGCAAGCCAACCAAGACCTAGCTGAAGCCTCACTGAACAACCCATTTGTTCAAGGCATTGGTGACGGCACGCTGCCCAAAGAAAAGTTTGCGTACTACGTCGGGCAAGATGCCTTCTTTTTGGAAGCATTTGCCCGTGCGTACAGCATTGCAGCGGCTAAAGCACCCGATTGGAAGAGCTTCCAGACTTTTCACAGTCTCGCTGACGGCGTTCTGCAAGAACTGAACCTGCATCAGGGCTACGCAAAATCGTGGAATGTAGATATCCAGACCGTAGAACCGGGCAGCGCCACTCGGCAGTACACCGACTTTTTACTCGCGACAGCCTGGAGCCAACCGGTGGGCATTACAGCTGTCGCCATGTCTCCCTGCATGCGGCTGTATGCCTATCTGGGCCAAGCACTTCATCAGCAAATACTCACTAAAAAGGGCAACCCAACCCACGATTACCAGGACTGGATTGCCACCTATAGCAGCGACGAATTTGAACCGTTGGCCCAGCAGCTAGAAACCTTAGTCGATCAACTATCGCCAGATACCTCGCTCACACAATCTACCTATCGGTACGCGATGACCTGCGAGCGTGACTTTTTTCAAGCCGCTTGGATGCAGTAGTTTTATATTTTCATTTTGTTCAGTCGCCAGCCATGTTTTGGCTCCTTTTTTTATGTATGACACTATTGAAGGTCGCTTTCAGCCGAGTGAAGACTGCATAGCAATGTACTGATGGGTTAGCGCATTGCTATGCACTTAGTGCCATATGTAATGAAGGTTGTAACTGTTCGTAGTGTCTAAAGCTAAGTGCGAGAGGCTATGGAAGCTATAGATGTAGGATTAATAAAACGCTTACTACGTGCAGTCAGCACGTTCATTTGCAATGACTTGGTTCGTCAAAATTGAGAGCGGTATTGTCGACAAGCCTCGGTTCGATCAATTCGTAAGTGCTCATGTTAGCTATGTGAAGCAGTTGATTGAGCGGGGTCATCAGGCGAGAACAGGCTATTGGGCCGAGCTTGGGGGCGGTATGCTGATTTTTACAGCCAGTTCTATGACTGAGGCAAAAGCTATCGTAGAAGCTGACCCTTTGATTGCGAATCAGTGCGTTACTTACGAGCTCCACGAGTGGTGCGTTGTCGCAGAATAAACTTTAACCGACTCATTTCATGGCCAAATCGAATCAGAGTAAATCGACTTCTAAAACCGGCGGCGGTGGCATCAAAACCGTGGCGAACAATCGTCAAGCCCGCTTTCAATACGAGATTTTGGAGACCTACGAGGCGGGTGTAGTACTCACAGGCACCGAGGTCAAATCCATTCGAGAAGGTAAGGTGAACCTGCAAGACGGCTATGCCAACGTGAAACGTGGGGAAGTGTGGCTGCACAATGTGCATATTTCGCCTCACAACATGACGATTTTGGCCTACAACCATGAGCCTAGACGCATTCGGAAACTGCTACTGCACAAGCAAGAAATCCGTAAGCTAATTGGTCAGGTAGAACAGAAGGGTCTGACGCTGGTACCGCTGAAGATGTATCTAAAGGGTGGCCGGGTGAAGGTGAGTTTTGGCTTGGGCCGAGGGAAGAAACTGCACGATAAGCGAGATAGCTTGAAGAAGAAGCAGGACAAGCGAGATATGGCTAGAGCGATGAAGTCGGCCAATCAGTAGCGCAAACAACCTTGTCTAGATTGATGCTCTCAGACCGCGATCTCGAACAGAGACATCTAAACTTCACTGGTCGCTCGATCAATCGTATCGACGACCTGCTCATAGATCTCTTCGGCTTCTTTTAGCGTATTGCCGATGCAGGTAAGGCCAAGCTTGCCGTGCTCGCTCAAGCATCCCATGAGGTGAAAAACCACACCCACACCGTCGATAGAGCTAAAGTGCAGTTGCTCTCCCATGATGATGTCCATTAAGTCGTTGGGCAGCAGACCACGGTAGGCATCTTTTTGCAGGTTGTCGGAGGCCCTGTAGTATTTTGCTTGTCCATTCTTTGTATAAAACTTGCCGTCGGTTAGGTCGTAAGTTCCGTTTGTGAGCAACTTGAGCGCCATGAAAGGATGAGTCGTACCGCCTTTGCGTAAGTTGATTTCAATCGCTTGCAAGTCCCAGGGTTTATCTGGATTTTCTGGCTGATGTACTGCAATAAAGTCTACGCTGTAGCGTTCTAAAGCACCTTTCGCAGCTAAGTTTTCGCCTACTTTACGACCCATCTCCTGAAGCGCCAGCCGGTAAGAATCGTCGGCAGGGAAGGTGCAGCCAAGGAAGATCTGCCCATCAGGGCCGCCGAGCACTTGGTCGTGAGTAGAAAGGATTTCGACTTCTCCTGTGGGGGTAACTCGGCCTTGAACGCTGGGAGAGTATTTTTCCTCCCCTTCAATAAAGGCTTCTGCGATCGCACCCAACTCCTCAATCTTCTGCTCAAACGATTCCCAGCTTTCGGTATCGCACTGAAAACCGAGCTGTGGAAACGCCGCCTCAATTGCGTTAGCCCTTACCTGACGTTCCGACTTACCCGGCGCAACCTCCGCCAGTTCTACCAACGAAAACAGCGCATTGCCTTCACCGGAGAATCCTTCATTCAGCTTGATCACAATTCGTTTGAGATCTGGCTGACGCTCCCACAGAGCGGCAGTCAAATTAGCGAGTTCTGAAACATCGTGAGTCAGCTCGCTACCGTCCGGCAGGGGAATGCTGCACTCTGCGAAAATCTGACGGCTGCCGCCCTTAGTTCCCCAATACAGCAGGTCAGGATCGACTGCTAACAAGGGAAGTCCTAACTTCAAGGCCAGCGATTTCTCCATTTCGGTGGAGTTATAGCAGGTCATGTAGGCCTCATCGGGCTTGATTTTATCTTTGATACGACGGATCAGCCGGGGGCGGGCGAGAATTTTTTCAGTGAGCGATCGCAGCGAAGAATCATAGGTCGAAAATAGGTCAAGGCGATCGCGCGCATGAGAACTCGGAATCCCCGGCAGCAGCTCCAAATAATAATCCACAATACTCGGGTGCAAAGGCTGAGAGGTCACATAGATCAGCCGAGTCTCTGGGTTGCGCAGCCGTATCAATGAAAACAGCAGCCGCTCCTCATAGTGGTGCACGCCCTTCACCTTCCTCAGCTCTTCTTGGTCTAGGCTCAAAGAAGGCACCACCAAAATCTGCCGAGGCCGTCGGTCAAAATCATCAATCGACTGCCAGCGATCTGCTAGCTGATGCTGGAGAGAAGCAAACGTCTCTCGCACGTCAGCTAGCTGAGGAGATTGACAGGGTTGGGACTGACTCACAGGGGCTTCAGCAGTGGCCATAAATAACTCCTCATGGAACGGGTGAAAGACAGCCATAGGTAGGGCATTACTCTCAAAGCTTAATATGCTTCAGGCCTACAGTCTTACC
>JBCBDN010000040.1:0-18224 GCA_038529685.1 Cyanobacteria bacterium J06598_1
AAACAGAGTCTCAAAATAGCTAAGACTCTGTTTCTATAGGTCGGCAGCATATAAAATCACTCTCAATAGAAGCTAGGCAGAGGTAGCTCGCGTCTCTTGAGATGTGCAGTCAAGCTTTCCCTGTACTCTGGGGACGGGATTGCCATACGGCAGCAGAAAGCCCCAAGGTACGGAGTCGTGCTCGTAGACAAATATCTCTGTATGACCGTTCTCAAAACCGAAAAAAACAGCGATAGTCTCGACTTTTACTGGGTCATAGTACTCAAGAATGATGTTGTTATTGAAATCTACAAAGCCTTTCTGCTTACGGCCCTCCCGCACTCCATAGAACATTGCTAATCCATCTTCAAAGTTGGAAACCCAGTCATATGTCCACCGATACTCTTGAAAGGGGTATAGATCGGTGGAGGGAAACTCGGCAGCATCGGCTCGAATTTTCTCAAGTTGCTCAGTGCACGCTTGGAGTTCTCTTGCATGGGATTTTTGAGCCTGATGGCGCAGCAAGTCGACCAGGGGCAGTGTGATCGCTAGAGCTGCAACGACTGCATAAAGCTTTTTCATAGAGCGGTCTGTCTTACATAGCTAATGACATTATCTCGACTGGTATAGCTGCGGGAGATGCAGCTATACACATGGTTCTTCCACCATGCCTGTACAGATTAGTTACTCATGAAGCTGCCTTCGGAGCAACGAGACGATAATAGCTAGCACGGCTGATGTCAACCTTCGCACAGATATCTGTCCGAAACGCTGATAGTCAGCCGCTAGTCTTAGAGTCTCCCTCGCGCAGCGATGTAAAAATCTCTGTGCAGTCAGGCGATCGCAATCTAGAAATCTCATCTAGCTCAACCGGCAACACCACTCCAACCGACACGGTCTTAGTCCCTAACCCATAGCCCATTGATGTAACCAGCAGACAAGTATAGCAAAGCGCGGATGCATAACGCCAAGGCGAGGCAAGGCCCTAACGTATTGATGCCCCTTGGGCTATACGCACTTTGCTATGCGCTATGCGCTCTACATAGTAAGAGTTGTAACTGTTCGTAGTGTCTAAAGCTAAGCGCGGAAGGCTATAGTCACGCTCAGCGGAGCGGAGAGCGATCGCATTGACGTGTACCAGCAGCCTTCCTTTGATGCGCCTGCGCGGGGCGGGCGGCGATGCTCTACAAGTGCTCCAAGGCGCAGTGGGTAACGACGATTACGACTGGTACCGAGTCGCCTTTGAGTCGGGCGCAGAAGGCTGGGTTCGCTCAGATTTGGTGCAACTTTCTGAGTAAAGCTGTGGAAACAGATGCTATCGACTGGAGTCTGTGGATATTCCTCCAGTCAAGACCTCATTGGCGCTTAGTTTTAGCTGAGGGAAATAAGAGGATCTCAGCAGGTTGTCTCCTGTGAACTTCTCTTCGATATAGTTTTGGTCGCTTAGCGTGAGTACCCAAACGACTTGCTCAATCGGATCAACAATCCAATACTCTGATATACCTCGTGCTGCATACTCCTCTCGCTTTCGGGTGTAGTCTTTTTCCCGCGATTCGCGATTCGTATTGCTACTAGAGACGACCTCTATCACTAATGCGGGGCCAGGCATCTCAAGCATAATTATTGAACGAGATTTGCCAGCTAGTGTTGCCGCGCCTTCTTCGGTCAGTACCATCAAATCAGGAATGCGCGTGTTGGCATTGCTGCTACCCGTAATGGCAATCTCAGTTCCCTTCCGAATGCAATAGTGAGGCGCAAACTGTAGAAAAATCGAAAACAGAAAGCTCCCAATCACAATATTGATGTCTGCTTCTGCACCCATGTCTACCAATATTCCGTCAATTAATTCGTAGCGAGCATCTGTGCCATCGTCGTAGGTCAGATACTCTTCCAATGTCATGCTTCTGTTTTTAGCAATGGTCATAACCTCCCTCCCTCTATTTATCTACTTTACAAGACTCTCCCATCATCGCCTTTGTATTCACAGCACTGATGAATTAGCTTAGCAACAAGCCCTGTCCAGCCAGTCTGGTGGCTGGCCCCTACGCCTTCTCCTGTGTCGCCATTGAAGTATTCATAAAAGAGCACATAGTCTTTCCAGTGCGGATCTTTTTGAAAGGTTTCGTTGTTGCCATACACCGGGCGATTGCCGTTTTCATCTTGCAAAAAGGTGCTGATCATTCTCTCTTCGAGCTTGGTTGCCACGTCCCAGAGGTTCATCGGTTCGCCTTCGCCGTACGGACACTGAATTTTGAAGGTGTCGCCAAAGTAGCGGTGATAGCGCTGAAGTGACTCAATCAACAGATAGTTCGTGGGAAACCATACTGGCCCTCGCCAGTTAGAATTACCGCCAAAGAGGCCAATGCTTGATTCTGCGGGTTCATAGTCCACTCGGTAAATGGTGCCTTTAGCATCGAAGGTGTAGGGATTTTCGGCGTGGTAGCGAGAGAGGGCGCGAATGCCTGTCGGTGCCAAAAACTCATGGGGTTTGAGCATTTTCGCCAGAATGCGTCTGAGTTTATCTGGACGAACAACAGAAAGTAGCCGTCTCTTTTGGTCGCCTTCTCCGGTAGTGGTGAGATTTTTGGAGAGTTTGGGTCGATTGGCTTCGAACCACTCTAGGCGCTCTTTGAACCCAGGTAGCCGGTTCATGAGTTCAGGTTCTAACGTTGTTGTTGCATAGAGTGGAATCAGCCCGACCAGAGAGCGAATTTTGATCGGGAAGCGGGTCATGTCTGGCAGGTGCAGCACATCGTAAAAGAAGCCGTCTTCTTCATCCCACAGCTGAGTGGCGTTTTCTCCAGAGGCATTGTTCATGGCTTCTGAAATATAGATAAAGTGCTCGAAGAATTTGGTGGCCATATCTTCGTACACCGGATTCTCTAGCGCTAGCTCAAGAGAGATAGAGAGCATGTCAAGGCAGTACATGGCCATCCAGCTGGTGCCATCGGCTTGTTCTAACTTGCCGCCAGTGGGCAAAGGCTTACTGCGATCAAATACACCAATGTTGTCTAAGCCCAAAAAGCCGCCTTCAAATACATTGTTGCCTTCGGTGTCTTTTCGATTCACCCACCAGGTAAAGTTCAGCAACAGCTTTTGGAACAAGCGCTCTAGGAAGCGGCGATCGCGCTTCCCCGTCATCTTCTGTTCAATCTTGTACACTCGCCAAGTCGCCCAGGCGTGTACCGGCGGATTCACATCACTAAAGGCCCATTCGTAGGCGGGCAGCTGCCCGTTCGGGTGCATGTACCACTCCCTTGTCATCACATCGAGCTGCTGCTTAGCAAACTCTGGATCGATCATTGCCAGCGGAATGCAGTGAAAGGCTGTGTCCCAAGCTGCAAACCAAGGGTACTCCCAAGTGTCAGGCATGGAGAGAATGTCTTGACTGTCGAGATGATGCCAGTGTTGATTGCGCCCACGCTTACGTTCTGTTGGTGGATTTATGGTGTCTGGGTCTCCCTTAAGCCAGGTGCTGACATCGTATAGGTAGTATTGTTTGGTCCACATCATGCCAGCAAATGCCTGCCGCTGAACGCTTTTGAGATCGTCTGTGTGGATGAAAGGAGAAAGCGTGTGGTAGAACTTATCGGCTTCTTCCTGCCGCTGCAGAAAGGTTTGTTCAAACTGATCGCCCAAGGGATTGCTTAATCCTGATTGGTTGGTGAGCCGTAGCTTCACCTGTCGGGTTTCTCCTGCTGCCATTGTCATGGCGTAGTGTACGGCCGACTTGGTGCCGGTTTGTGCGGGGTTTACAGCAGCGGTTTCACCGTCAATGACATAGCGATGAAAGGCGTCTTTTACGTAGGGCGACTTGCTGACACTGCTGAAGAGTCTCTCTTTGTTGGTTTCGTTTTCAGTAAAGAGTAAGTGTTGATCGGTTGATCTATCTGGCGCTTGGCAGTAGAGCCAGCTGGAGCCCAGGTCGGGGTGTGAAGTTTCAATCACCGACATCTCACCGTCGTTGCGCTGCGCTTTGACGTTGGGCTTAATTGAAGGCGTATCCCAAGTCCAAGTGTTCCGAAACCACAGGGTAGGCAGCAGGCTAAATTCTGCGGTGTCTGGGCCACGATTGGTAATGGATATTCGGATCAGAACGTCGTTAGCACCGGCTTTAGCATATTCAACCTGCACATCAAAGTAGCGATCGCCTGCAAAAATCCCGGTATCAATTAGTTCATATTCAGGCTGTGTGCGATCGCGCTCCTGATTTTTCTCGATCAAATGCTGATAGGGAAACTCTGTCTGCGGATACTTGTACAGCGCCTTCATGTAAGAGTGCGTCGGCGTACTGTCTAAATAAAAGTAATATTCCTTGAGATCTTCAGCGTGGTTGCCCTGATTTCCGGTGAGTCCATAG
Organism: Cyanobacteria bacterium J06598_1; assembly: GCA_038529685.1. Taxonomy (GTDB): domain Bacteria; phylum Cyanobacteriota; class Cyanobacteriia; order Phormidesmidales; family Phormidesmidaceae; genus Phormidesmis. The sequence continues at coordinate 4,340 of JBCBDN010000040.1, forward strand.
AACCGCTCTTTTAAGATGGGATCTTGCCCATTCCACATCGATAGGGCAAAGCAAAGCCTCTGCTGATCGTCGCAAATGCCCAATATGCCATCTTCACCCCAGCGGTAGGCCCGTGACCTTGCTTGGTCATGGGTGAAATAGTCCCACGCTTCACCGTTTGGGCTGTAGTCTTCTCGCACGGTACCCCACTGCCGTTCGCTGAGGTAGGGGCCCCATTTTTTCCAGTTTGCCGCCTGCTGCTGGTGCGCTTGAAGTCGGCTATGTTCGGGCGTTTGGGCGTAGCTCGTCATGTGTAAAGATGCAAATGAAAAATGAGTTAGCGAGTACCCAGAGGGCGCTCTCGACCGGGCTAATCGGGCCTGCTTAAAACCCGACATGCTTAAACTATAGAACTAAAGTCCTTAGGCTCGCATGAGTTATAAGCTGCGCTGTTCAATCATATTGTTGAGTTGGCTGATACGAGTGTTACTCAATTGGGCTAGGCAGTCTGTTTCGTCTAAACGTGTGGTCTGGCTTTTAAGGCTGCAATGGCGATCGCGATACTCAATCCAGGCAAGTTGCACTGCTGTCATATCAGCTTGGTTTTCTGCATTTAGTAAGTCCAGCAGCGTTTGATAGCGCTCGTTCAGCAGGGCATCTGTTTCTGCGTAGCTCAGCTGATCGGGTGGCGTTGCCGAATCGAAATCTTGAATGCGGGCCTCAGTTCGTTCACTTAAGCAGCCGTGACGGATCAACGGCACAATCGAGCCACCGGCATATTGACTGCTGACGAAGCGACAATCCAAATCTCTAAACTCAGTCCAAGCGAGTTGAGCAGCTGTCAAACCTTCTTGATCTTCGAGGTTTAAAGACTCAGTGCGTAGCTGATACGTCTGGTTGAGTGCAGCGGCAGCGCGGCGGTAGGTTGCGTCTGAACACTCGTTTAGCTCAAGCTGGGTGATGGCATCAGCGCAGAAATCTTCCTCACGGTCTTCGGCATTGGGCTGAGGCGTGTTCTGCGAATTGGCTGGTTGGTCTGGGTTTTGTGGGGCGATCGCGCCATTATTTGTTTCTTGACCCTCTAGCCGGTTCTCAAGAGCTTCAGTGCCACTTTCTGGCCGACTTTCTGGCCGACTTTCTGGCCGACTTTCTGGCCGACTTTCTGACGGGTTAATGGTTGGTGTTTCCAGTTCCGCTGCTGGACTACAGGCCATTAGTCCGCCAAAGGCCAAAGCACTACAGATAAAGCCTAACCGCTTAGGAAACTGGTGATAAGTCATCGCTATAATCGCTGTATATCGGCTCTAAAACGACTCGCCAAACACGGCAGCTTCTAACTCACCCAGTGCGGTTGCCAAGCTGTCATTAATAATCTTGATATCGAATTCGCCAGCAGCGGCTAGCTCTACTTTGGCCTGCTTTAGCCTTTTCTCAATTGCGGCGTCGGTCTCTTGTCCCCGGCTGCGAATTCTTGCTTCTAGCGCCTGTTCATTCGGCGGTGCAATAAAAATTTGCTTAGCAGCAGGAAAGCTCTCTCTTACCTGCCGGGCTCCCAGCAGTTCAATCTCTAAAATCACCCGCTGTCCTTGGGCGATCGCCGCCATAATCGGTTGCTTAGGCGTCCCGTAGCAATTCCCTGCAAACTCTGCCCACTCCAGCAGCTCACCATTTTCCACCATTGCAAAAAACTGCTCTCGGCTCACAAAGTAATAGTGCTGCCCTTCTACTTCGCCCGCTCTCGGCTGACGAGTCGTTGCTGAAATCGATAGCTGCAAATCAGGATGCTGCGCTCTCAATCGATGAAGCAGCGTTCCTTTGCCCACACCGCTAGGGCCTGCGAGTACAATTAATCCGCCGCCCGTGGCTGCGGTTACTTCAGTTCCATTGTTTAATTCATTATTTAAGTCGGGAGCAGACTGCGGCGCTCGTGAATCAGTAGATTCAGAGAAAGGAGAGACCATAACCGTTACTCAGCAGGCATATCAAATAGAACAGTCGTCATGTAGCGCTCAGCCCACTGATTGCCAAATGCCTTTTCTAAGACTCGGCGGGTTTTATCGTTTTGCTGCTGCTGAGAGCAGTAGTAGCGCTGACGTTCCAAAAATTCGGGTCGTCTTTCTGGCATGGGCGCTCGCATCAGCGCCTGCTGTACATGAATGCTTAAATAGTTCTCGGCCTGCTGCAAAAACTGCTGTTCTTCAGCTTCTGACGTAGGCTTTACAAAGCAGCAAACGTCAGAAAAAATGCGCTGCCCCCAGTCTGGTAGGTCGCGGGGCTGGACGTATGAGGTTTGGCTTACAGGTGAAAGGGCTGTGGTGTAGCTGTCGTTCAACCGTCCAAGCGCTGTACCAGGAGAAAGATCTACAATGGCCGCGCTTACCTGCCCGCGACCGCTGACAATATCACAGCCAAAAATAGGCAGGCCATACTCAGCGCGTGGAAACATCACGCAGTGGAGAATATCTAAGTTTTTGCCAATGCGGGCGAGCTCCAAATGCAGCTTCCGAAACTGCGGGGTTTGGTAGCAGCGATTTTCAATAATCAGCTTTTCGCCTTCTAGCTTGCCTTCTACATAGCCCAAATCATCAGGCAGATAGTAGGGGGTGAGCTCTAATTTTTGCCAAGCCTTTTCTATGCCCGCAGCCAGCTGACGAACCAGCGGGTGTTGATGTTGGCGAATAGAAGAAGCAGCGACAGAAAGCGGCATGTGGTTAAGACGCGAATTTAACGATGTGCGCAGGCTTTAAGCATAGCAGTTTCAGCTGGCTATCAAATTATTCCTGACTGGTGCTAGCCCTCTACGAAAAGATGACTAGGGCGCATAACTTCGGTTCCCTTTTTCAATTTGTTTATCCGACCGCACGCATTCGAGCTGTTTTGTTCCCACCACTGATGTTCATGCGGTACGGCCATCTACCTAGCACCGACTACCTGGCACTTGATCCATGATTGCAATTCAGCCAAAAACTCGCCAAATTCTTGGGGTTAATCAGCAAGCGTATCAGGCGCTGAAAGCCTCCATGAGCCTTAACTTGCGCAGGCAGCTACTCATTGCTGTGTGCGACAACGTCGTGCTGCAAACCCAGCTAGCCCGTAAGCTAGAGTACGATTTGGCCCAAGAAACTTGGTATGCGCCGCAGTTCAATGCGCGATCTCAAAAAGGCATTTCGCTCTCGCTTGACCGTGTCGTTTTTGACCCTGAAGACGCCCACCTCCCCAGACAGGTCGCTCACTGGGTCCGCCAAACGACCCTCGCAGAAGGTCGCTTGCCCGAGGGCTACCTGCCTCAGGTGCAGGTGCTGGGAATTGAGCAAATGACCCGTCAGCCCGCTATCATTCAAAACCACTTCTTGCGATCGCTCGAACAGATAGAAGCCCTGCTGCCCCGCCTCAATACCAGCTTGCTTGTGTGGGTTCCCTGGCCCTGGCTACGCACGATCCAGACGTCATCTCCCACCTTTTGGAAGTGGCGCAATGAGGTGTTCGAGTTCGTAAGCGATCCCACGCCCACCTCACTGATGCCTGCTTCCGATCCGCAGGCGCTAGCGCCTGAGCGCTCTACGCAAGAACCGAATCGAACTGCTCCGCAAAGCCGTCCGCTGGATCCCACCGGTACGCCCGTTGCTCAAAGGCCCCGTCAGCCACAGCAACCAGCGGCCTCTGCTCAGACGCCTTCAGCCCAATCCGCTTCGCCACCGAATACTCAGTTCAACGGGCAGTCCAATGGTCAGTCAAAAGATCAATCAAATGGCCAGTACAGCAATGGATACCCGTCCGTAACCGTCTCCGAGGTAGTTGCCCTCTACGGCGAAACCGATGACAGCGACTTGGGCGATAGCGATCAGCCGATGCTGGAGTCAGTTGCGATTTGGGACGCGGTAGATGTATCGGCTGTTTCACTTCACCCAGATGCTGCCCAAGGCCCCGATCATAGCGGTAGTCAAGACTGGGCCCAAAACAATGAATCACCCTCGAACAATGAATCACCCTCGAACCAGATCCTAGGCGGGCTGCGCTCTGTTCCTGCCGATTCAGCTGCGGCGCAGCATGAGCAATCGCGCAGAGAACTTGAGCAAGCCGAAGCCGAAAAAGCCGCTGTTGAGGCGGAGTGGGCAGAGGCTGTGCAGCTAGCTGAATCCCGTAGAGCGCAGGCTAGAGCGCAGGCGCAGGGCACTGAGCCGCCGTCACCCGCTGCCATTAGCCCAGAAGCTGAGTATGCCGCCTATCAGCAAGCGGAGGCAGAACGGGTTGACGAAGAGATGCGCCGTGAGGTCCAGAGGCGTCAGACCAACGGCGCTGCTGCCAGACCGCCCGCTACGCTGTTGGACTATCCTGCTGCTGTGCCCGTGGGCCCTGCTGGTGATGTCGTCTCGCAACCACCGGCAGATGACTCCCAAGACGCGTCTGAGCGAAGCGCTGCTGACGACTACTTTGAAGTGGGCCATCGCTACCGACAGCGGATTGAATTAGGAGAACGGGGACTAGAGCTGATTGAACCGGCGATCGCAGCTTATGAAGGTGGCCTGCGCTGTCTGACTGGGCCTCATCCTGACTGGTGCAGTGGCCTCAACGATTTGGGCACGCTCTACTGGCTCAAAGCGCAGCAGCTCAGCGATCCGCAACAAGTGGTTGACTGTATGCAGCACAGCGTTCAGCTGTACACTGAGGCCCTCACTAAGGTAGACGCTACCCACGATGCGAGTATGGCCTGCCAGCTACACAGCAATTTGGGCGCAGTCAACAGTATGCTCGCGACTCAGCAAGATCCTGTACACCACTTTACCCAAGCCTCGGAAGCATACCTACAGGCGCTGCCGCTCTGCTCTTTGGCTGACGATCCAGGTGAATTTGCGACGCTGCAAAACAGCTTAGGCTCCGTGTATTGGAAGCTTTCTCACTACGCTCAGGAGAGCGATCAGGTGCAGCTGAGCTTACGTCAGGCGATTACCGCTTATGAGCAGGCGCTGCTGGGCTACGATCCTGCCGTTCAACCGCTGGACTACGCAGCGGTGCAAAACAACTTAGGGATTACTTACTGGAGTTTGGCGAAGTATGCAGACACCGTCAGCGCTTTGAAAAATGCGATCGCTGCCTACCGCGACGCGCTGAACTATCGCACCCCCGAGAGTGACCCAGCTGCCTGTGCCATCACTTACAACAATCTGGCCTTGGCCTACTGGGATTTGGCTAAAGATGAGAGCGTGGATCGTGAGCACAAGCTCCGCTATCAGCGCAACGCGGTCACAGCATTTGAAGCAGCCCTGCAAACGGCTGACACCATTGGTTCACTGAGTCCCTCGGATCGCGCCGCGATTTATCACTGCCTAGGCGATGTGCATGCTCAAATGGTGGAGACTGCGCCCTCCCTGCGCGAAGTGGCTGACAGCCTACAAAAGTCTCTGTACAGCTATGTTCAGGCCATTGAAGATGTGCCCGAGGAAACCCCTGTATTTGAGGCCCGGTTAGCCGCTATTGTTGCCAACTTAAAAACGCATCAAGAGCAACTCGGCTTAGCCAATCAGCAAGCGGCGCTCAACCGAGTACCGTCTCACCTGATTTCTCAGGTGATGCAGCTGTTGTAAGGAATCGATCTCGCTCTTGTGCGACACCGATGGTGGCAGATGCTTGAGACAGACCCTTGCTGCAAGTGATGCGGTAGGCTAACGGTACGTAATTTCCCTCAGATAAAAAGCGTTTCCTATGCCGCTACTCATCGTTGCTGCGATTGTCATTGCCTTTATTGCGATCGCCTTTGCGCTTCAAAACAACACGCCGGTCGAAGTTCATTTACTGGTGCAGCAGTTTGAGTTTTCGCTGGCGCTGCTGCTGCTCACAACGCTTGCGATCGGTGTGCTGATTGGCTTATTGGTGCTCTTGCCTGCTCTGATCAAGCGCGGCTGGCGCACCTCTCGCATCAAGCGCCAGTCAGAATCTTTGGAAGAGCAGTTGCACGAGCGCGAACGGGCGTTAGCAAGCCAAGGTAAAAGTACTGACAGGTTACGTCAGAGCAATCAGAATCTGCTGCAAGCATTGGACCTGATTGATAGCAATACGGGCCTAATTTCTTCGAGGGTGTTGGCACAAACGCTAGCGGCCCTAATCAAGCAAATGAGACTGCAGCCAGGGAACCCCCAGTTCGACTCGATTGGTTTGTTGATTGTGGATGCCCACCGCCGAGAGCCGCTGGGTGAAGTCAGTGCAACTGATCGGCAAAATACGCTTTTGGATGAGGCGATCGCTGCGGTGATTCGTCAAAATGTCACGCTTGACACCTGGCTCTACTGCGACAGCAGCGCTCCCGAAGGTGCGCAGTTTATGTGTGTGCTGACCGGGCTAGATAAGTCGGGTCTGAGGCAGTATGGTGAAACGCTGCAAGCAGCACTTGTAAAAGAACCCCTGACGCTAACCGATGAATCTGTAGTGGCAGTTGATGCAAAAGTGGGCGGGGCGATTAGCGATCGCAGTCACCCCACTAATCAAGAATCTCTCATTCTCGAAAAGGCAAAGCAGGCCCTTTCAGAAGCTGGAAAACGGCAGCTCAATCCGATTAAGGGCAATCAGCCCATCAAAATTATTCAGGTAACCGACGGCTGATTTCCAGCTAGCCAATGACTGAAAGGGCACAGAACTAAAAGGGCATAGAAAAATTCGGATACACCCAAACTTTTCTATGCCCTTTGTCTGTGATTACGTCTTGCTCACAGCCAGTGTTACGGCCATAAGCCAAGTAGTGCTAGCCCGCCGGAACGTCTAGTCCGCTGCGGCTCAAAATGACGGTTAGCGTCATAAATAAAATCAGCAGTAGCCAAGTTGCTCGGTTCAGCGTTTCTTCAGCACTCTTAGTGCTAGTAAAGAGTTGAGCCTGACCGCCCAACGCGCCAAGACCATCCCCTTTAGGGCTGTGTAGCAATACCAAAACGCAAACGCCAACGGCTGAAATCGCCCAAATGGCCTTTATAACCGTAATTCCCATAAAAATCCTTTGGCCAAACACTGGCCTCAAACGAGTGAGCTATACCGTTTATCTATCCTATCCTAGCTAGGCTACCCCCGGCGAATGGTCACCGCTGTACCGACACTTTAATGGGCGAACGACTAGGTTTGTACTCGGCTACCTGTTGCACAATCATCGATTGTCCATTCATTTCCTCTGGGATCGGCAGCTGCATAATCTGCAAAATAGTCGGTGCAACATCCGCCAAGCAGCCGCCCTCTTGGCGCAATTCCACTTCGCCGCCATGTCCAGGAATCTTCAGTCCCTCACCTTCAATCAAGATAAAAGGCACTGGGTTAGTGGTGTGTGCAGTCCAGGGTCTGCCCTGTTCGTCGTGCATGTATTCTGCATTGCCGTGGTCTGCAATAATCAGCGCTGTACCGCCTGCTCGCCCTATGGCAGAGACCAATCTGCCTACCTCATGATCAACGGCTTCAAGTGCTTCGATGGTGGCGTCCATTTTGCCAGTATGGCCCACCATGTCGGGGTTAGCATAGTTCATCACGATCAGCGAGTACTCGCGCTTGTTCAGAGCGGCGAGCGCGGTATCTGTGACTTTCTTGGCCGACATCTTAGGGTCTTTGTCATAGGTTGCCACCATTGGGCTAGGCACCAGCTCCCGGTCTTCTCCTGGTAGGGCATCTTCTAACCCACCGTTAAAAAAATAAGTCACGTGAGCGTACTTTTCAGTTTCTGCTGTTCGGAACTGCTTGAGCCCGTGGTTAGAGACCACCTCGCCCAATATATTTTTCAAGCTCTGTGGCTTAAATGCTACGCCCACCGGTAAAGACGGATCGTATTGCGTCATCGTGACAAAGGTCAGCGGCAAAATGGGATCGCGCGCAAACCCATCAAACTCTCGCTTCACAAATGCTTGCGTGAGCTGCCGTGCGCGGTCGGGACGGAAGTTAAAAAAGATGATGCCATCCTCTGCTGAGACGGCGCCAGATGCTAATCGTACGGGCTCTACAAACTCGTCATTAATGCCAGTTTCATAGGATTGCTTTAGCGCTTCTAGTGCTGAAGTACCAGTACCCTCTCCGTCTTCACTCATGACCCGATACGCTTTTTCTATTCGATCCCAGCGATTGTCGCGGTCCATCGCGTAGTAGCGTCCGCTCAAGGTCACGATTTTGCCAATTCCTATCTTGTCAATAGCTGCCTGAAGTTTTTGCAGTGCCAACTCACCGTCGGTTGGCTTTGTATCGCGGCCATCGGTAATGGCATGAACGCAAACCTTAGTGAGCCCCTGGGCCTTAGCCATCTCCAGCAGCCCAATCAGATGGTTTAGATGAGCATGGACGCCTCCATCAGAGCAAAGCCCAACCAAATGCAGCGTGCTGCCAGCATAGGCAACCTTTTGGCAGACCTTGAGCAAGTCTAGGTTCTCTTCAATAGATTTATCTGTGACGGCGTCAGAGATGCGCACTAGCTCCTGCGGGACTACCCGACCCGCGCCAATGTTGAGGTGTCCGACTTCTGAATTGCCCATTTGCCCGTCAGGAAGACCAACATGTCTGCCTGAGGTGTTGATTTTGGCCCGTGGGTAGCTGTTCCACAGGCTATCTATGATGGGTGTTTTGGCGTGGCTAATGGCATTGCCGTGGCTATCGTCTCGGCAGCCCCATCCATCAAGGATGACCAGTACCATTGGAGAAATAGGCGAGTCTGCCATACCAAAAACCTCTAAACAATTGCAACGGATGGAAGATACTTCGAGCCGAACGACTCATCAATCATGTGAGTGAAAATAGTGCTCTTCAGTAGCGCTAGCTGGTGCGCTAGTCGCTGTATTGACTTCAGAGTGGAATTTAAAAAAGACTGAACAGATGCTATCGGCCAAGAATCGCTGCCAGCAGTCGCACAAACGGAGTGAAATATAAGCGTTCAGCCCAGGTTTGTAATTTGGGAGCGGGCGTTCTAAGTCGAAGTAGAAGCTTGAGTGTGTTTGCAGTAGCTGGCTTTGAAGGAAAAGAATTCTTCTACAAGGGCCACTATTACGAAAGCTGCATCTGAATGCTCACTAGCCTAGCGTCATTTCCTAACTGACATTCTGATACTTAAGGTTTTTAACGGTGTTTTTATTTTTCGAGAGAAATCTCGATTGAAAAAGATAGGAATCGAGTTTCTAGCATTCAATAGAAAAAATAGTCTGTATATAGTTAATTATTTAACATCAGTCTTTCCTAAAAATAAAGCGCTGTTGACGTGAAGTGCCAACAGCGCTTTATTTCTAAGGCTATTTAAGCCCCTTTCCCAGCAGTTTGCTTTTTGCGCTGCTTTTCTTTTTTCTTTTTACGCTTCGCCTCGCTTTTTGCTTTTTTCTCGGCTTCTATTTTTTCCAGACGGGCCCGTTCTTTTTCTTCAGCAATCTTGTCGATGTAGTAGTGATAGTCGCCCTGATACACGCGCAGCTCACCGTCTCTCAGCTCTACAATTTTATTGGCTACCTGCGAAACGAAGTAGCGGTCGTGAGACACAATCAGCGCTGTGCCGTCGTAGTTTTTGAGCGCATTCTCCAGCATCTCTTTAGCCGGGATGTCCAAGTGATTGGTCGGCTCGTCCAAGATGAGTAGATTGGAGGGCTGTAGAAGCATTTTGGCCAGTGCTAGGCGAGCTTTTTCACCACCGCTCAGCGCTTCTACTTTTTTAAAAGCCGAGTCACCGCTGAAAAGGAATCTGCCCAGCAGCGTGCGGACTTCTTCGTTTTTCCAGTCAGGGACCTCATCGTGGATGGTTTCCATGACGGTTTTGTTCAGGTCGAGCGCTTCTGCCTGATTCTGCTCAAAGTAGCCGGGGATCACGTTGTGAGAGCCAATGGTAGCGGTGCCATCGTCCGGTGATTCCATCCCTGTAATCAGCCGTAGCAGTGTGGATTTACCTGCACCGTTGGGCCCGACAAATGCAATGCGATCGCCCCTTTCTACTTCCAAAGAAGCGCCCAAGAACAAAATCTTGTCGTCATAGCTGTGGGTCATATCTTCAATGGCAACCACTTCTCGTCCGCTGCGAGGCGCGGGCTGAAACTGAAACTGGAGTCCGCGTAGGTCAGCGGTAGGGGCTTCAACTCGCTCAACTTTAGCCAGCAGCTTTTCTCTACTTTTGGCCTGGGTACTGCGCGTGGCGCTGGCTCTAAATTTGTCTACAAAAGTTTGCTGCTTGGCTAGCTCCTTCTGCTGCCGCTCAAAGGTGCTGAGCTGAGCTGCTTGGGTTTCTGCTTTTTGTTCGAGGTAGGCGCTGTAGTTGCCGAGGTAGCTGGTAGAGACGCCGCGCTCAGTTTCTACGATGGAGGTGCACAGTCGATCTAAAAATTCTCGGTCGTGAGACACAATCACCATCGGAATCGTCAGTCCTTTGAGATAGTTTTCTAGCCATTCGATGGTTTCAAGGTCTAGGTGGTTGGTCGGCTCGTCGAGCAGGAGTAAGTCGGGTGACTGTAGGAGTACTTTGCCCAGTCCCATGCGCATTTGCCAGCCGCCGCTGTAGGAGCTGACGAGGCGATCGCACGCATCGTTCTCAAAGCCCATATCGGGCAGTATTTTTTCAATCCTGGCTTCTAGTCCATAGCCGTCTAGCGCTTCAAACTGTCTCTGCTTTTTATCTAGCTGATTGATCAGTTTGTCGAGTTCGTCGGGATCAGCGCTTTCCATCTTGAGGGGAATGTCAGCCAGCGCCTGCTGAATTTTGTTCGCTTCTTTGAATACCGTCCAGAACTCCTCTCGAACAGTCCGCCTGGGATCGACTTCAAATTCTTGGTTAAGCGCTGCAATGTGCATGCCGCTAGGCCGGATAATGTTGCCAGCGGTGGGCTCTATCTCGCCCTGAATAATTTTGAGCTGGGTCGATTTGCCTGCACCGTTGACGCCTACTAGCCCAACGCGCTCGCCCACCTTCACTTCCCAGTTAATGTCTTTGAGGACTTCTCCAGTGGGATAGGTCTTGTTGATATTTTCTAGGCGCAGCATGGACAGCGTATCTCCGTAACGACAGTGAGTTTCGACTGGACTGAATTCTCGAACAGGCCCCTCTCAGATGCGAGGAACGGCTGTCTTCGCTGGCAAAGGGAGTGAAATGACTAGTGAAATGACTTAAGTGACAACCTCAATTGGCCAGCTTGGGCCTTTGAGGCGAATAACTGGCGATCGTTGACTCATCAATGAAATAGGTTATGGCCCCAATTTTTAGGGATCTTAACAAAAGTATAACAAAACGTGATGAAGAAACGTTTCGCTATAATGCCAAATAATTTCCATTTCGGCTTTTCACGCATTTGAAACAGTGCTTTGATGTGCCATCTTTCGCTGCCATGCCGACTACTCACCGTAATTTATCTGCTCTACGGGTTGCATTTTGTTGGCTTCTTTAATTTTTTGGGGTTTTAGCTATGCGTTCTGTTTATCCCTGCGCCAAATTGCTGGTGGGCCTGTCAGTAGTGCTACCAGGGTTGCTACTTTCTCCAGGGGCGCTCGCAGCAGGCCCAACGGGTGAGGCTGTGAGCGCCCCTGCGGCTGAATCTCCAGCAGAGGTTCCAGCGACGACCCCTTTGATTATTGATGAATCCGTTGACCCGGTCGAGACGGCTAACTATTCCGATGGTACGCTCTCTATTGACTACCCGGCAACTTGGGAGATCAGTGTTGATGAAGCGGGCGACTTGGCGATTGATAATGCGTCGGACGTGCTTTTGGATCGGGTAGAAACCCAGCTCTTTCGTGTGGCGTCGCCACCGGGCCCGTTGGTAAATGCCAATATCGATAGCTTTATCGAAGAAGGTGCGGCCGTTAGTCGTTACAGCAGTGTCGAAATTGATGAGCAGTCGGCCTTGGTGATGTGGCTAGCCGATCGACCAGATGAGGAACTGAGTTCTGCGATCGCGACTTTTATTGGTTACGGCGACAACACCATCATGCTCTTCAGTCGCTACGCACCCGAAAATGCCACTGCCGAAGACAGTATCTTGCGGCTTCACAGCTCATTTACGAAGCTGTCTGACACGGATTTGCCTGAATCAGAAATGCCTGAGCTAGAAACGCCCGAAACGACAGACTCTGAAACAACTCCAATAGAAGTAGACTCCTCTGGTTTAGAAGACGCTCCGGCCCTAGAAGATAGCTCTATCTTGGAACGGAGTCCTGCCGAAATTCAAAGCCCTGAACTTTAAGCGGCGGTCGCACTTCTTCTCTACTCACCCACTTTTTGATCCGCCCATTAAATACAGCAGCGCCATTCTGACGGCTACGCCGCTAGAGACCTGCTTGCCAATCAGGCTTAACTGAGGATCATCCATGAGGTCAGAGGTGATTTCGACGCCTCTGTTTGTAGGGCCAGGGTGCATGATTTTGACGTTGGGTGAGCAGTGTTTTAGGCGATTGCGCGTAATCCCAAACCGCTGATGATATTCCCGCAGGCTCGGCAGCAAGTGCGAACTCATCCGTTCCTTCTGTAGGCGTAGTGCCATGACAAAGTCAGCATCTTTTAGCGCTGGTTCTACTGCCCAGTGCACGAACACCTGGCGTTCTACATTTCCTGTGTAAGTTTGTAGCGGCTGTGAAAAAGCTTCTGCAAAAGCCTTTGGAAGCAGCGTGGGTGGTGCGGCCAAGTGCACCTCGGCGCCGCATGCTGTCAGGCTCCACAGGTTAGACCGTGCCACCCGCGAATGCAAAATATCGCCTACGATCGCGATTTTTTTGCCCTGAAGTGACTCAGTCGTGGCTTGCTTAGAATCAATCGAGTTGCAAATGGTTAGCAGATCAAGCAGTGCCTGTGAAGGGTGCTCATGCTGGCCATCACCTGCATTGAGCACGCCTACACCTGATCCCAGCCGGTCCATTTCCTGCGCGATAGTTGCCGGTACGCCCGATCCCTTATGCCGAATCACCATCAGGTCTGTGCCCATTGCCAGGTAGGTCTTGGCCGTATCTAAAATAGTTTCACCCTTGGAAAGCGACGAGCTACCGGGCGAAAAATTTAGCGTGTCGGCAGATAGCCTTTTGGCAGCTAGCTCAAAGCTACTGCGCGTGCGAGTAGAGGGTTCAAAAAATAGGTTGGCTACGACCTGGCCTTGCAGTGTCGGAACTTTTTTGTTGCGGCGTGAAAGCACGCCTTGAAAACTCAGTGCGGTTTGCAGGACGCTTTCGTATTCTTCGGGTGTGAAGTCAGCTAAAGAGATAATGTGGCGGCGATTCCAGGGAAAGTTAGTCATAGACAGATGCGTTCGTGTGCGTTCGCGTGGTGATAGGCGCCATTAGCTAATCTAGCCAATGGATGTAAATTCCTAGCGAAAAGCTTCGTAAATTGGCACATAATTACGGCCATCTCGGCCATCTGTTTTGTAGGATAGGGATATCTTTATATAGTGCTGTACTCAGTATTTCGTCAGATGGTTTGGTTGCCAGAGTCTATTAAAACGCGGATTAAAACGGCTAGTGCACAGCTTGCGCCTCGTAGGTTTAACTCCCGTTATGCTACGGGCCTAGCGCTGACACTTACGGTGGCGATCGCCGGGTGTGCGACTTCTCCCGATCAAGTGGTGGTGGAGCCATCACCGAGCCCTGCACCTGAAGCGGTAGAGCAGCCTAAGGAAGCAACCCCACCTACCGTGACCGAGGTGCCGGCCAAAGACCAGCCGACTACCGCTCAGCCCAACAACCCTAGCGGGCAAGGTAAGCAGCCCGGTGGCAGCAGTGAAATGGTGACCGTTTCGGTGTACACCATTGATGATGATTGCGATACCTTTGTGGCTCAGCCCATACAGGTTGCCAGCGGCGCAGCGATGAACGAGGCGGTAGGTAAAGCAGTTAGTGAGACAGACCTCAACGCCTTCAAGCTAGATGGCTATCAGGTCAATATCAGTGGTGGTACGGCAGTGGTCGACATGCAGTTGGCAGCAGGTTCTGAGCGTCAGTTTGTTTC
>JBCBDN010000041.1:0-18132 GCA_038529685.1 Cyanobacteria bacterium J06598_1
TGCAAAAATCTGTTCTCCAGGATTTAGGGTCAAAAATAAGGTCGCGAAGGCTGGTTTGTAGCGAATGTCATATTTCATCGCTAGCGCTCCTGGGGGATATGGGTTAACGTGTTTTTTCCGTTCATAGATCTTTGAATAGAAGCAGGCAAAGCAAACAAACAGAGCAAAGCACTGACGTAGGCAAAACTACACAGGCTCATCAAAAAAATCCCGACTGTTGTGCCGTCTGCAACATATTTTGTTACATGAGCTTTGGGTCAGAGCACTTTACAAATCGCTTTGGACAAATCGCTTTGGACAAATCGCTTTGGCGATATCAATATTCCCTGATATAAGCAGCAATATCCTTTGGGGCTCGCTTTTTTGATAGAAAGGGTTGGTTGCAGCAGCTCAGAGCGGTGAGCCCCCTACAGGGTCAAACATCAGCAGGCTTGGAATATTTTTGGACTGGGGTATGTGATGGCAGCGATCGCACTCATCCCCCTCCTCAATACCAGCTCCACCCTAGCCCCGTTATTCATTGGCGGTGCACCTGTAGCGATATACGCTGAAAGTCTAAACAGACTCACTGCACAGCTTCGCTCGCAGTTCAGGGCGAGTGATCAACCAATCTTGCAGCCAGTCACATCCCTGCTGCTGCAAGCTCTCCAACCGTAGATCCCAAACTCTCACCACACCATCAGCCCCTGCCGAGACCAACCGCTCCCCGGTCTCATCAAAATCAACATCCCACACCAAGCCTTCATGCCCCGTTAACGGCGGCAGCAGCTGAGACATACCGCTCTCATCGCGACCGATTTCATCTAGATTATCAGTCGCCATCGCCCACAGTCGCACCGTGCCATCGTCACTTGCAGAGGCCAAAAACTGACCATCCGGGCTGTAGCAGAGGCTGCGCACCCAGTCGCGATGGCCTCGCAACAGAATCGGTGGCTCAGCTGCAATCCGCATTCCTCCCGGCTCAGCTGAGTCGTCAGCAAAATAAACAACAGACCACAGCCGAATCACACCATCCGCACCGCCTGCCACGATCTGTTGGCCTAAAGGGTCAAAAGCGACACACCATACGCCACCTGGCTGGTTACCAAAGAGGCTGTCAGAAAAATTACCAGAAGGGCACTGTAAGGTTTGCACCAAATCTTTTTCGCAGTGCCACAGCCGCAGCGTATTGTCTTCACTGGCCGAAATCACGTACTGACCGTCAGGGCTGAAGCTGACGTGCCATACGGTGTCGGTGTGGTCGCTCCAGGTTTTAAGCAACTCGCCACTGTGAGACCATAGCCGGACCGTGCGATCGCTGCTCACCGAAGCAAGTCTCTTTCCATCCGGGCTGTAGCGCACCTGCCACACCGCATCGCCATGCCCTACCAGCGTCCTCACCCGCTGCCCATCCGCTCGCCAAATCCGCACAGAATAATCGGCACTCGCACTCGCAAAAAATTGCCCGTCAGGCCGCCAGGCCACGCAGTGCACCCCCCGCTGGTGCGCCTCTATAGACTGCAACAGTTCACCCGATTCAGACCAGAGTTTTACAGCAGCATCGCCACCAGCAGAGAGAATTTGTGCGCCAGACACACTGGGCCGCCATCGCGCGCTCCACACAATGCCTTCGTGTCCTACACAGATAGGGACTGTCGGACCCTCAAGTCGCCAAATATGTACCTGATCGTCGTCGCAGCCAGAAACAACAGAAGCGCCATCGGCATGCCACGCTACGCTATGCACGTTACTGCGATGATTGAATTCATGGATAGTGGTGCCTTCTAACGTCCAAATGCGAATGGTTTGGTCGTCACTGGCAGACGCCAAGTAATAGCCATCTGGGCTGAACGCTACGCTACGCACCCAGTCTTCATGGCCATACAGGGTGTTTATTTTGTAGCCATCCACGCTCCATATCCGAATCTCGTTGGTATCGCCCGCCGAGGCAATCATTCGACCATCGGGGCTAAACGCGACGCTGCGAACCCAGCCCCGATGGCCCCGAAAGGTGTCTAACAGCTCGCCATCGGCTACGCGCCACAGGTTTACTGTATTGTCTTCTCCACCGGTCGCTAGCTGAGTGCCGTCGGGGCTGAAGGCGACTGTTCTTACCCAGTCTTCATGGCCTGTAAGCGATCGCACAAGTTCTCCCCCCAAGGTCCACAGCCGCACTGCCGTATCGCTATAGGTGGCCGCTATCAGCGGTTCTGTAGGGCTGAAGCTGATGCTGGTAACGCTGGCAGAAGAGAAAGGGAGCGATCGCAAAAAGTCACCTTGTACAGAGTCGCCTTGTACAGAGTCACCTTGTATAGAGTCACCGGGAGATCGCCACAGCCGGATCGTCTGATCCAGGCTCGCACTAGCTAAATATTGACCATCTGGGCTAAATCGCACATCTATCACACCCGACTGATGCCCTTTCAGCGTTCGCAACAGCTCCCCACGAGCGCTCCACAGCTTAAGCGTACTGTCTTCACTGGCCGAAACAATCTGTTCTGGTGCATCCAGCTGCGGAGGGCAGTCCACCGCCAATACCCAATTTCGATGGCCCACTAGCTCATTTTTCTCATGGATATTGCGGACCGAAGTCGCAAGACACAGCGCCACCTGCATCTTCAACAACGTGTCATCTACCAGAGCCACTGCTTGGGCTGCCCGCAAAGCCTTTGTCAGCGCATCTATGCCATCGCCAGACAAATACAGTGACTGAGCGACCGAGATCAGCGCTTTGATGTCAGAGACTTTGGCTCTTTGCCGAAAAAGCGTTGCTTGCCTCATCGTGTCGGACTGCGCGGCCAGCGCTTTCTGCAGCTGGTCTTCCGTGAGCTGGCGGCGGTTGCGCTCAGACTGCAACACCTCTATAAGACCAGGCTGCTGCTGGTCTTGCACGAGGCTCGCTAGGTATTCGTGCACCAGCTGATAGCGCACGCCAGAAACTTCTGGCACTTCAAACACCAGGCCCGAACCAATGAGAATATCTAGCACCAGGCTCAGCTGTTGAGGCGCGCTTTCTATATGGGCCAGTGACAGGGGCTCCTGGAGCTCAGAGAGACTTTTGAGCGGGCGGTTATCGCCATCGCTGAGCAAATACAGTACAGACCAAGCAATCGAGGCATTTTCTGGGCCACAGTCTCTGACCACACTGTCTAAAAAGTTTTTCAGCAGCTGGCTTTTGGGCGATCGCCCCAACTCACTGTAGGCATCAAGCGTCGTAATAGTCTCTCTTTGGAGCTGGGCGCCCACTACCTGTAGTTCAATCGGCCGCACTTCTCCAGTCTCAGCGGCCAGCTCATCTACCAGCGCTGAGACCAAGGCGGGCTCTAGCTCAAATCCTGCTGCTTGAGTTAACTGATGAATCAGCGTTTCAGCAGCCTTTGGCGTAAAGTTGCCCAAATAGTAGCGAATATCTTTACTCAAAATATCGTTGTTAATCACGCTCAAATCAGCACTGCGGTCCCACTCCAACAAATGGTGTAAAAAGTCTTCTCGCAGTGAAAGCACAATTTTTACATAGGGCAAGTCAAGACACTCTCGCAAGAAAGTGTAGAGACTTCGCCGCTGCCAGAGCGCAGGATGCTCAAAAAAGAAATCTTCAAACTGATCAAATATCAGCACAATCTGTTGGTACTGTTGGCTTGTTAGCAGGATCAAACTATCGAGCAATCGCTGAGAAAGCAATCCCTCTGATGGGCTCTCTGATGGGCTCTCTGATGGGCTCTCTGACGACTCCTCTAAGCGATCTTGCGCTGTTGAATCAGAAGGTGAGGTCGTCGGGAAAGTCTCCGGAGAGGAAATCTCAGAGGCAGCTGCGTCTTGGTCAAGTAGATTTTCATCGTATGAGCGCAATAGACCATACACCTGCCTCATCCAATCGGTGTATTTGCTCACCAGCAGCGGCAGCGTCGTTCGCCCTTCGCTCGTTAGGCTGCGCAAGCGAGGCACTAACCCTGCGCGCAAAATGGAGCTTTTGCCCACACCTGATTGCCCGTGCATCACCACTATCGTATAGCGCGGCTGAGAGAGCCGCGCGACGAGCGCTTCAATATCTTCAGTACGGCCAGACGCCTGAATAGCAGCGGTTAGCACGGTGCTTTGAGTTGAGCCCTTCACGGATAGGGGGCTACCCGCACCACGACGCGAAGCGCCATAAAAGGCACCATAGGGCGTTTCAGGAGAGGTCGCTTTAGCCGCATTTGGGGTTGGCGAGAGCTGGATTTGACTTGCGCCAATAAAGGCTCGCAGACCGAAAAAGGTTTCTACCCGCCGCTGTTCTAGCTTGATTTCAAAGGCTTCTGCATAGTGCTTATGGTCGTAGTACAGCTTCCACAGGCGCGATAGGCTGCGCCGATAAAGAGAGAGATCGTAATGGGGATCTACATTTTGTAAGACTCTTTCTAAGTGTTCAATGGCGGAGTTTGTTTGATTTTGTAGCTGATATGCGATCGCCAGCAAATAAAAATAACACCCTCGGTGATAACGCAGCGCCACCCTGCTCGCTAGGCTATTCTCTCTATCCACACTGCTCAGCTGTTGTTTCTCAGGCGTAATTGCCTCCTGAGAGTATTGTTGCAACACCTGTTCAGAAGTCTCAAGCGCCTGCTGCGCAAAGCCTTGCCCCTTACTCAAATACTCAGCAAGGGGCTCCTGCTGATAGCGGGCCAACGACACTTCTGCCAAGTAACCATAGTCACGAGCAAGGCGAGCCGGATCGTTGTGATGTAGATGCGTGCCCTCCCTGGCCACCTGCGCCAAAGCGGCCCAATCTTCTAGCTTTTGCAACACATCGGCCAACGCCAAAATAAAGCGCGCCACGCGGTCAGAACGGTTCTGCTGACGAAAAATTGTCAAGCAGCTTTCAAAATACGACCGTGCCTTCTGGTAGGCAGGGTCGGAGTCTTTTTCTAATGTGGCCTGCGACCGCCACCATAGGCCCAAGTGAAATCGCAAGATGGCCTGTTTGTCTCGGCTCTCCAACCGATGAGTCGCTGAAAAGCTCTCTGCTTTTGTGAGGTGTATAGGGTGGTCGGCGGCTTCTAGCTGCCAATGTACCAAGCTTTTTTCGTAGTAGCTTTTCGCTCGGATCAGCTCGCCCTGCTGATGCAGACTACGGCCTTGAAGGAACAACAGATCGGCAAGCACGCTGTTGTTCACTAAGTTAGCTTGAGTAGGTGGCACGTGCTCGAGCTGTTGAATGGCAAAACTGAGTTCGCGCGCGGCGAGTGGTTCGGTGATGCGAGCGCTCAAGGGGAGACGATTGCTGAGGACAATGCCCTGATTCACATCTAAGATTTGGCTAAATGTGTCAGCGGCTTGCGATCGCAGCACTGAAATCAAAGCCGGGACCGGGTACTCAAACCGAATGGGCGTAGCCGAAAAACTCTTCAGGTCTGGCGCGTATCGATTCAACTGTTGCAGCACACTGTCATTCACCCACAGCACCACTGGGTACGGAAACCGCTTCGGCAGCTCATCGCGCCCTAAGTTAGCCGCCTTCAGCAGCCTCTCCAACCGAAAAACAGACGCCAGCCCCGTTAGCATCAGCACTCGCGGATGAACAGAATCGCCCGCTTCAATAGCTGGATCTGTTACAAGCTCTGACGCCAAATCAAACGACTCTGCCGATTCGATCACATCTCTTAAATTAGTCGCATCGGGCGGAATCGCTACCTTCGAAAGGCGTAGATGAACGCCTAATTCAATGATCAGCACCCGCTGCAATCGCTGGTAGTTAGTCCGCGCCAAAATTAGAGAGAACTGTCCTTGGCCCAGCACCACCGCGCGCCGCAGATTGTTCAGCGCGTTTTTGTTGTAGGTAACAATATCCAAATATTGTTCATTGACGATGGCCATGACGCATCCCTCACGTATTCCTTTAACGGTTCGCCTGCCAAGTCCGGTACCGCTTACTCTCAGCCAGTATCGGATTTAGTCCAAACCATCGGCCCTCAGCGTCTCTATATTCGTACAAAAACAAGCTGCGCAGCAGTGGATTGTACGCCTCGTTGCCCTGATTTTCATCGTCACTAATCGCTTCAAACAGCAGCCGCCACTCCTCAGCATCAATCAGCGCCATCAGCGCATCTCGCTCATCGCGAATCACCGCATCCAGCATTGTTTTGGTGATGGGCGGGTCTCCTTTTTGCAGGCAGCCGTACAGCAGCCGCATCAGGTTTCGCATGTGGCCGCCGCTGATAGCGACTAGGGTATTGAGTGTGTCGGGCGTGTCGAATACGGTGTTGATTCGCTGCCAGCGATCGCGCTCTGATCGCGTGGGAAACGCCCGAGCCAGCACCATCTTTTGCAGCAGCTGCCGCCCTCTAGCAAAGGGCTCACCCATCCGCGTAGAGACAGGCACCATGGGCAACAGCTTAGGCGCCGTGCCAAATCGATTGGCCAACCGAGGCAAATCATCCGAAAAAATTAGCGCCAGCGGAATCGTGTACACCACGTGGCAGTTCAGTCGCTTGAGCTGCTCACCGCGATCGACAAACAAATACTCCGATTGGCTACGGCCATCCGCCCGACGAATGGGATCTATCCGGTCAAGATTATCGACAACAACAACCAAACCCTTCTTTCCCTGCTCTTTTAGCTGGGCATTAGCGACCGCCAAAATTTCTTCATTGATTGCATCGATAATGCTCTTGGTGCGGGGCTCTAAGTACTGCCGCAGTTGGCTTCGCATTTCGGGGCTTTCTTTGGCTCTAGCGGTGATGGTGGCGACCCCAACAGAAAAGCTAACGTCGCCTAGGTCCATAGGCGATCGCAACGTCTCTAACAAATTGCGAAACAGCTTTTCTAAATAAGTAGGCCGCAGACGAATCCCTACTGTTTCCATACTCTCGGTCACCTGATGAGCAATCATCAGCAAAATATCGCTGATATCCACATCCGCCATTTCCAAGTCACGGTCCGACTCAAAATACACCACATGAAAAGTCTGTTGTTCTAGCCCGCCTTTTAGCCGAAACAGCTCTGTAGATTTGCCGCAGCCAATGTGTCCGGTAAACAATTGACTCGTGGGCTCATTGGGTGAGAGCCGAGCAATGGTTCGGCCCAGTTCGCTCATAATGTCGCCACCGCGCACCGATGAAAAATCAACGTAGTAGCGACGGTCTTCTTGCTGGGCCACCTTGAGGGGGCGGCTAGGGTTGGCAGCACGGTAAAAACGGGGTAAATCGAGAGCCATAAGGGCCAGGTGAGTCGCAGGTGTCGTACAAACAAAAGTTGCTTTGACTAGTATACTGTCGCCACCAAAAGCTGAGTCCTGATATCAGGACCTATCTATCAGGCCTCAGCTTAATAGAGCCTGGGCAACAGGGCTGCGCAGGGGAGGGTGGTGAGACGCGATCGCACAATTTCCGTCCAAGTGTCAGCCCCAACCACCCCCGACGCATTCAGTCCCATCGCCTCCTGATAAGCCTTCACCGCCGCCACCGTTTGCAACCCAAAAACGCCATCCATCGGCACTGATATTCCACTCTCCAAAACCGCCTTCTGTACCGCCCTCACGCAGGTTCGGCGCACCCCCAGCGACAGCATCGGCAGCCCTTCTACACCCTGAGTCACAAACCGCCAGGTCGCCTCATCCACTCGGCCCGTCACCGGCAGTCCACCGACGCACTGCCAATACTTCACCGCCGTCAGCGTTTCCGTCCCAAGGACGCCATCTATCCGCACTGACATCACATCAGCCATCTCAAACTCTTCAAACCGCAAGCCCAGATGTCGCTGAAGCTGTCTGACAGTAGAACCCTTAGAACCCAAAACAAGCACAGTACGAGTAAAAGAAACAGCGATGCACACAAGAAGACCTCTCAAAGTGAATGCCTTTCCTCAGCTATCAGGTCTGCTTGAAGGTTTTATGCAGAACTCGTCAAATTTGAATAAAGATCACGGTGTGGTCTCGCCAGAAATTAACCACACTCTCATACAAGCTTCAGCCCACGACTCAACACTAGAAGAACGCTTTCACCGCCCTTTCACTATTGCCGCTGCTTCAGCGAGACGCCCACTATGACTTCTCTCTTCTCACTCAAATCGATCAAACTCATCGGTGGCGCTGCAAGTCTCAGCCTACTGATTAGCTGTGGCTACCCTACTCTCGCCCCTCGCGCCCCTCAATCAAGCGCGCAAGCTCAATCTGCGCCAACCAGCATGACCTTGGCTAAGCTAGAAACCATCTTGAACGAAGCAGATGGCAGCCTTCAAGGTAGTGCCGGACAGTGGCGGCTGACCATAGGAAATCGCCCCGTTTTCGTCTTAGCCGACGCGTCGAACGACCGCATGCGAATTTTCACACCGGTTGTGCCCGCCACCGAACTCTCCCCTGAGCAAGTACAATCCGTCCTACTCGCCAATTTCCACACCGCTCTAGACGCCCGCTATGCCCTCTCCGACGACGCCCTAGTCGCCGCTTTTGTGCATCCTCTCGCCTCCTTAAATGATAACGACCTGCGCTCGGCCCTCTCCCAAGTCGCCACCCTTGCCGACAACTTTGGCACCACCTACTCCAGCGGCGCATTGGACTTTGGACCGTCTGGCCCAGCGAATGCCAACGATCCAGAACAGCTTGCTATATAGCCCTCAGCACAAAACCCTCTTTTGAGCATCACATACAACAAATTCGCCATTGTATACGCACCCGTTGTTGTTATGGCCGCCGACTTTGAACAGTCGCTCTATCCAGTTTCTCGTATTCGTGTAGCGCTAGCAGAGTAATCATCAATACAATCTTTAGAGGCTGTAGGCCATAAAATCAGGTCATATGCAACCTTTATCGCCCTCTTATCGCCTTAGATAGGCCACCCTCGAATTGCGTTCTCCTCTAAAAAGTTCATTTCAGCGCATTTTTACCGGTGCGCTGTTTTTCTTTATTACGATTTCTGTTGGCGTTATTGGCTACATCATCGCAGGCTGGACGCTGCTAGATGCCATTTATATGGTGGTGATCACAATTTTTGGCGTTGGCTATGGTGAAGTAAAGCCGCTAGAGACCGCTTCTTTGAGAGTTTTCACTATCTTGGTGATTATCGCGGGGGCACTCTCAGTGGCCTACATGGTTGCTGGCTTTGTACAGCTAGTCACAGAAGGTGAAATCCGTCGTGCGCTCAACCTCAGACAAATGACTCAAGAAATTCAGAACCTGACTCGTCACGTGATTGTTTGTGGGTATGGACGGATGGGGCAAATGCTCACCCAAAAGCTCCAGGCAGACGGTCAACGTTTTATTGTTCTTGATCGCAATCTTGAGAGAATTAACCAGGCTCAAGAGCAGGGCTATTTGGTGTATTTGGGCAATGCGGTTGATGAAACCCATTTGCAGGCGGTGGGTATTGACCGGGCAATGGCGATCGCAACCGTACTGCCAGACGATGCCGCCAACGTATTCATTAGCCTCACGGCCAGAGAGCTCAACCCTCAGCTCAGAATTGTAGCCAGAGGCACCCTGCCATCTTCTGAAAAAAAGCTGCGGCTCGCAGGCGCAAATGAAGTGATTTTGCCAGCCAGCATTGGTGCCCTACGGATGGCCCACCTGATCTCTCACCCCACAGCGGGCAATTTTCTCTCTCAAGATGACGGGAAGTTAAACCTCAACGCCATGCTGGCGGAGATTGATATTCAAATGAATGAGCTGGCCGTACAAGCCAATTCACCGCTGAGAGGCCGCAACATTGCAGCCGTTGAGCTCCGAGGGAAAGGCACGTTCATTATTGTGGCGCTTAAAAAAGCGGCAGGAGAGGTCATCATCCATCCTCAGCCGAGCGAGATACTAGAAATGGACGACACGCTGATGATTATGGGTCATCAGGAGGATATGCCCACGTTTGCACAAAGGCATGCGGCCAAAAGTCAGCTGCGCTATCGCGGTGCAAGCGTTCGATAGACGCAAGCGTGCGCTAGTGGTTGGTCACAGCCTACTACCTAAACTTAGGCCGACTCAGCCACAAAAGAGACGATATCGAGACTTCAACCAAAAACATTGAGTGCGTTCTCCCAAACTTCTACAGGAGACTTTGGGAAAGAGGGCTGCTCTGTAAAGTGTCCAGCAACTTAGCCGGGAACCCTTTAAATGCTCAGGTGCTTTATGATACACAAAGTTTAGTTGATATTAGCGAGATAACGCTACTTCAAGCTAAGCCTGATTCATAGGGCTATGGGCATAGGGCTACGGGCCGTCTAGAGATAAAGGTTGCTGGTTTAAGTGGTGTTTGTACAAAAGGTGATCGTATGAAGAAATTCAACCGACTGCCCCTGTGGCTAAAAGTAATGGGTCCGCTGGCATTTGCTTCAATCTGCTTAGGCATTAATGCGATCGCCTTCTCAGAAATTCGCCAGTCCGTACAAGCGCGACGCCCGACCCCCGCCGCACCGACGCCAGAACCCGTCACTATCCAAAACACTGCGGTTACCGTCCCTACAGACAACCAGCTCGTGGCAACGCCCACCGACTCCCAGCCAACAGATACTCGTATTACCCTAAGGCCTGTCAGCTCCGACACCTTCATCAACGATCCACAGCCGATCAAAATCACTCCCGTCATCCACAGAGACGAACGCCCCATCGGCCCCTTTCCGGCTGAGCCAAACACAGCAGCACAAAATCAGTTAGACCCCGCCTCGGCAGAAACAGCGCAACCAAATGCAGTACAAAGTGAGGCCGCTGAGTCAACACCTGCTAACGCAGCACCAGCAAACACCGCCCAAACCACGCCTGCGCAGACAGCAGATGCCCGAACGACAGCCGCCGCTAAAACAACAGAAACAAAAGCAGCCTCAGAAGACAAAACCACAGCATCTCAAGACACAGCAGCACAGTCACAGCAGCTCGCTAAATACGGCCACTTTCCTTATTTAGAAGGCAACCCCGCCGACATGAGCCTGGTTGCCAGCTACGCAGAAGGCACTGGCCATAGAGCCGAGACACTTCACCCGGAGGCCGCAGCAGCACTGTTGGAAATGGTCGCAGCCGCAAGGGTCGATGGCATTTGGCTCGTGCCTGCCTCTGGGTTTCGCACCATCGCCCAGCAGCGCACGCTTTTCAATGCCCAAATTGAGCGCAAAGGCTCCCCAGAAGCCGCCGCGAGAATCAGCGCCCCTCCCGGCTACAGCGAGCATCACACTGGCTACGCGGTTGACTTAGCCGATGGCGCACTGCCACAAACCCAAGACATTGACGATAGCTTTGCTGACACCGAAGCTTATCAGTGGCTCCTAGCGAACGCGCAAAATCACGGCTTTGAGCTATCTTTTCCTCAAGACAACCCTCAAGGCATTGCCTTTGAGCCCTGGCACTGGCGCTACATAGGCAGCGTACAATCACGGGAGAGTCTGGGCCGCCAAGCCCCCGACCTCGATACTCGCAATACGACCAGCACTCTCCTTGAATAATCATTTTCCGGTGGTCTATCACCCGGCCTATGTCACGCCTTTGCCCGAGGGGCATCGGTTCCCTATGCCCAAGTTCAAGCTGCTGCGGGACTTGCTGGTGCGCGATCGCATCATTACCGAAAGCCAAATTTACCAGCCAGGCGCCCCACCCGCCGAGTGGCTCGCGCTCGTGCACGATGCCAACTACGTGCAGGCTTACTGCAACGGCACGCTAGATAGCAAAGCGCAAAGGCGAATTGGTCTGCCCTGGAGTGAGGGCCTTGTGCAGCGAACCTGTACGGCGGTGGGCGGTACTATTTTGACAGCAAAGCTGGCCTTGCAATACGGCGTTGCCTGCAACACAGCTGGGGGGACGCATCATGCGTTTCCTAGCTACGGGTCGGGCTTCTGTATTTTCAATGATTTGGCGATCGCACTCAAAGTCCTCCAGTCTCAAAACCTGATCCGCACCGCCCTCATCGTGGATCTTGACGTGCACCAAGGCGACGGCACAGCCTTCATTTTTCAGAACGACCCGAGCGTATTCACCTTCTCAATGCACTGTGGGATTAATTTTCCTGGGCGCAAGCAGCAGAGTGATTTGGATGTACCGCTAGAGGAGAACACAACCGATGAAGAATATTTGGCAGTATTGCGATCGCACCTCCCCACCCTCCTCGATCGCCTTCAGCCAGACCTTGTGATGTACGATGCCGGGGCAGATGTCCACAAAGATGACCGACTCGGAAAATTGGCGCTGACAAATGAGGGGATGTTTGAGCGCGATCACACCGTCCTCCAAGCCTGTAAAGATGGCAGCTACCCCGTTGCCTGCGTTATCGGTGGTGGCTATGGCGAAGACATGGCTGCCCTAATCTATCGACACTCCCTGCTGCACAGAGCGGCTCAAGCTATCTTCACCTCAACAGCTTCTACAAAACAGACCGACAGCACAAGCACATAAGACAATCACCGTGAGACCGATAAAATGGCAAAATAGAATCTGATTCATCTTGCCTTCAAGCCACCCCCCAAGCCTCAGTATCGACATGGCTCTGACCGTCGCCACCTTCTACAAATTCGTAGCCTTACCCGACTTCGCAGATATGCAACAGCCGCTGAAAGACTGCTGCCAATCTCAGGCCGTCAAAGGGACCGTTCTCCTCGCGGCAGAAGGCATCAACGGCACGATTGCAGGCACCCGTGAGGGCATTGATGCTGTCTTTGCGCATATTCAGTCAGATCCACGCCTAATCGAGATCGACATCAAAGAGTCTCTGGCAAAAGAGCCTCCTTTTGCCAAACTCAAAGTTCGTCTCAAAAAAGAGATTGTGACCATCGGGCTACCTGAAGTCAGCCCAACCAAGCAAGTCGGCACCTATGTTCTACCGGCTGAATGGAACAACATTATCGCTGACCCAGAAGTCACCGTCATCGATACCCGCAACGATTACGAAGTAGGCCTAGGCACGTTTCAAGGCGCCAAAAACCCCCAAACAGAAGTCTTTAATGAATTTCCTGACTACGTAAAAGAGAACTTAGACCCTACCAAGAACAAAAAAGTCGCAATGTTTTGCACGGGCGGCATCCGCTGCGAAAAAGCGTCTTCTTACATGCTCTCCCAAGGCTTTGAAGAGGTCTACCATCTAAAAGGCGGCATCTTAAAGTATCTCGAAGAAGTGCCTAAAGAAAACTCTCTTTGGGAAGGAGAATGCTTTGTATTTGATGAACGGGTCGCGATCAAGCACGGGCTAAAAACGGGCTCTTACGCTATGTGCTACGCCTGTGGTCATCCGGTTTCACCTGCAGATAAAAATGAGCCTAGCTACGAAAGCGAAGTCTCTTGTTCGCACTGTATTGAAACGGCAACGGTGGAAAGAATTCAGTATTTGCGCGATCGCAAACATCAGCGCCACCTCAACAAAAAAGCAAAAAAGAACAATTCATAAACGGCTGCTCAGCGCTGAAACTTCAACAGACACGCTTCAACAGGCACCTACTTGTAAAAAATGACTATACCAACCATGCTGTCATTTTTTTGTAACAGAATATGATGCGGAATGTAATTTAAAACAGAGGTGAAAATAGGACTGCGTATTTTCTCGGATAGCATTGTGCAGAAAATGGGCGTCTGCACCTTTGTATGGTCATGCGCTGACGAATCCAGTACCTAAGCCGAGAAATGTTAAACGCACCTACCCCGCAAGACGAGCTATCCGCACTGCCCAACTCTGCACTCAGCCATCCTGCCATCCCCCCTTTCGGTCATCCGCTTTCATCAAAGTCATCCGCACAAAACCAACTGGTCTTTGTCGATGCCGGACTCGCCAACTTAGAGACACTCACCCAAGGGCTACAAGCCGAACAGGTTGTCTTTGTCAGCCAACATGAAAACGGCATTCAAAAGGTTGCAGAGGTGCTTTCTACCCAGCAAGATCTCATGTCTGTGCACATTTTTGGCCATGCCTCCTCCGGCGAGTTGAGCCTGGGCAATAGCAAACTCGATGCCAGCGCGATCAATCGCTACAGCAGTGAGCTAGAAACCTGGGGCACGGCACTCTTAGGAGAAGGCGATCTCTTTTTGTATGGCTGCGATTTGGCGTCAGGGGCGACGGGCATTCACTTTGTTGAAACCCTCGCACAGGCCACTCAAGCAGACGTTGCCGCTTCTGACGATACAACCGGGCATGCAGATTTAGGCGGTGATTGGGAGTTGGAGGTGGTAACTGGTGTGGTTACAGAAGCGATCGCACTCGAAAGCTACCAGGGCATTCTTCCCACCTACCAAGGCAAAGACTATCAGCTCACCACCGCTAGCTCCTGGGAAGCCGCGCAGGCTGAGGCCGAGAGCCTCGGGGGGACGCTAGTGGCCATCAACAACGCAGCCGAAGAGCGCTGGATAGAAGAGACTTTTGGCAAGGCTGAGAGCTTTTGGATTGGGTTGAGCGATCGCCTTTCAGAAGGCACATTCGTCTGGGAAAACGGCGACACCACCGCCTACCGCAACTGGGCACCCGGCGAACCCAACGACTATCGCATCGGGGCAGACTTCATTGATGGCGAAGACTACACCCTCAAGAACTGGAACGGCACGGGGCTATGGAACGATGTCCCCAACACCCTCCAAGGCAGCACCTATCGTGGCATCGTCGAAATCGAAACCACCCAACCTCAACCGCCCAACCCTCAGCCCCCTAACCCTCAACCGCCCAACAACAACACCCTGCTAGAAGCAGAAAACGCCACGCTCAGCGGCGGTGCTAGCACCAACACTAACCATGCAGGCTTCAGCGGCAGTGGCTTCGTAGATGGCTTTGTACAAAAAGGCGCAGCAGCAACCTTCACCGTTAGTGTCGCTGAATCGGGCACTTACAACACCACACTGAGATATTCCAACGGACCTTTTGGCGCCAGCAATAACGGCACCAAAGACCTCAGTCTCTACGTCAACGGAATAGAGATCAAGGATACTCAGCTGAGTTCTACAGGCACCTGGAAAGCCTGGGATACACAGACCGAAGCCCTCAGTCTCCAAGCCGGTAGCAACACCATCTCCTATCGCCACGATGCCGACAACAACGGCATCGTCAATCTCGATACGCTCACGCTGGCTAAGGCAAGCAGCTCGCCTAATCCACCCACACCACCCACACCAGACAATTCGCAAAACACCACCGCCAAGCGAATAGAAGCAGAATCCGCGCAGCTCACCGGTCCGGCAGGGAGCAACACCAATCACACCGGCTTTAGCGGCAAGGGCTTTGTCGATAAGTTCAATCCGGGTGCAGCAGCCACGTTCACCGTACAGGTCGATTCCGCAGGCACTTACAACACCACCTTAAGGTACGCCAACGGCCCGTTTGGCGCCAGTAACAACGGCACCAAAAATCTCAGCCTCTATGTCAATGGCATCGATATCAAAAACACCAATCTAGTCTCTACTGGCGGCTGGGATACCTGGAACAACAAAACTGAAGCCCTCACGCTCAAAGCCGGAACCAACACCATTACCTATCAGGCAAATCCTGGCGATAACAGCATTGTTAACCTCGACTATATCTGGACCGCCAAATCTGTTGGGAATGGAGCCCTTGACCTGCCAATCAACGACTTTGGCGTTGGGTTAGAAGTCAAAAAAATTGCGCAGCTCCCCACAGACTCCACCGGCGCAGCCGCGAGAATGATTGGCATGGCCACCCAGGGTCGGCGCACTTTTGTATACGAAGAACGCGACGGCCATATCTATGACATTTCAAGTGACATTTCAGGCAACTCCAACAGCAGCAGAAACCCCACCTTGTTCTTTGATGTAGGTGCTGCGGTACAAGCGAGCACCGGGCGCAAGCTCAACACCCAAAATGTCACTCACGGGGGCCTCAAAGGCGTGGCTTTCCACCCTGACTTCACCACCAACGGGAAGTTCTACACATCTATCATGGAAAATCGGCCTAGTAATGCCGCTCAGTTCAACTATCTCAGTGACGCAGCCAATCCGATCAATGCAGATGCCGTCGTGGTGGAATGGAGCTACGACTTTGGCAGCAGCACGGTAATCAACAACAGCTACCGAGAAGTCTTGCGAATCGGCATGCCAGTGTACGATCACCCCATCAAAGAGATGATCTTCAACAACTATGCCAAACCCGGTGATGAAGACTATGGCCTGCTATATATTGCGCACGGGGATGGCAGCGTACAGTCAGCCACGGCAGGCGGCGGGCTCAACAAAGATGCACTCGGCAAAATTCTTCGCGTCAATCCGCTACAAAACGGGTCTGCACGCTACACCGTTCCCAATAGTAATCCCTTCGTCAACAGTGCAAATATGCTCGACGAAGTCTACTCCATCGGTCACAGAAACCCACATACGCTATCGTTCGCGCTAGACAATAACGGCAAGTCTCAGCTCATTGTTGGCGAAGCCGGGCGCGACAATATTGAAGAGATCAACATTATCAAACCTGGCGGTAATTACGGCTGGTCTGAAAGAGAAGGCACCTTTGTTCATCTTCCAGAAGGCGGCGGCATTGTACAGGGGCTAGCGCCGCTACCGGAAGATGACGCTAAAAATAGCTACATTTATCCAGCCGCACAATACGGTCACAACGGCACTATAGGAAAAGGCTTTGTAGGGCAGGCAGTAGCAGGCGGATACGTGGGAGCCAAGGGCTCTCAGCTATCTGGGCAGTACATCTTTGGAGACTTTGCTACCTCAGGCCAGCTGTATCACAGCAAGTTCACCGACCTACTCAACGCTGTCACCCAGCTAGATAGCAACAACCCCAATAGAGACGCGCCCTCAGATCTCACCCAGGCGCCCATCGGCGCAGTCGATATCTTTTTCGATCACGACAACAACAGCAGTACCGCCGCCCTCAAGCGCACCAATATGAAAGATGTGCTGAACGATGAGGCGAGCTACGACGGCAGCGGACGGGCAGATATCCGCTTTGGTCGAGGCGCTAGCGGAGAAATGTATCTGTTGAATAAGCGCAATGGATATGTCTATCTCATTACCTCGTCAGTAGCATAGCAGCCACACTAGGAGAGAACTCTCCTAGTGTGGCTTGAGGTGCGCAGGGATAAGGGTAAATCGTTGCACCTGCGCGCTCCTAAAAAACAAACTTTTCTAAAGTCTTTTAACAGCTAACAAAAGGCCATCACCGACCGGCAGCAAACTCATAGTGACGCGCGGATCGTCTCGAACTTTTTCATTCAAGGCTCGAATTCGCTTAGTCCGCTTGTCTTGCACTTCAGGGTCGGCAACTCTGCCGTACCAGAGCGTATTATCAATGGCGACCAGGCCACCGGGTCTGAGCAGCTGAAGCGACTTTTCGTAGTAGCTGTCGTAGTTGCTTTTGTCAGCGTCAATAAAGGAAAAGTCGAAGGTGCCAGATTCGCCGTTGGCAATCAGGGCGTTGAGCGTATCGAGGGCTGGGGCAATGCGCAGGTCTATTTTGTGGGCGACGTTGGCTTTTTGCCAGTAGGAAAGTGCGATCGCACAGTCTTTTTCATTCACATCGCAAGCGACTATCTGCCCATCTTCTGGAAGTGCGATCGCCACTGCCAAAGCACTATAGCCAGTAAAAACGCCAATCTCCAGCGTCTTTCGCGCACCCATCAGCTGCACCAGCAACGCCATAAACTGCCCCTGCTCTGGCGAAATCTGCATCCGAGACTGTGGATGCTCAGCAGTCACTCGCCGCAGCTGGGCCTGCACATCCGTTTCGCGCAGCGAAGCCGCCAGCAAATAGTCATACAGCCGATGATCTAGCTCAATCGATCGATTAGACACAAAAGGCGCTGCGGTAAAGAACAGCCCTTATCTTATCTAAGCCGCGCACATCACACTGCGCATCGTTTTCATATTACCGGGCAGGTCGTGCCGAATAGCCTGCTCAATAAAAAAGCCTGGCACCGGCACCAAAGGCGTCGCTTTCACAGAGTAAGTCAGCAGCGTGCCCTGCCCATAGTCTTCCAGCGTTAGGTCAGCCGTAAAGTCCGAAAACGTTCCTTTCTCAAACCGAAACTGAATCTTCTGGTGTAGCGTTTCAATCACCTGAAGATAAATCTCACCTGCGCCGAAAACATCATAAAGGCCTTACGTGCTACCTGGTATAGCCGACGCGTCGCTGGGTGAGTCTTGGTGCGTCGCTTCACCTCAAGCACCTGGCTCTGCACAATGTCAGGGAAGTAGTGCACCCACTTGCTATAGTCCGTCAGCTGATGCCACGCCTGCTGACGCGCCATCGGGACATACATCGTCGCCGTAACGGCGGC
>JBCBDN010000042.1:0-18014 GCA_038529685.1 Cyanobacteria bacterium J06598_1
GGACGCTTTGATGCCTACGGCTGATGCTGATGTGCCTCCAGAAGTTGCACCGCCAGCAGAGGGGGGATAACTTTTCTGGCCCTATCTGATGTCTAGGCACTTTTTACATTTGTTGCCAAGTGTTCTATTTCCTTATTTTTATCTGTTCATCCATCGCTAGTTCCAACTCAAGGAGTGAAGTTCTGTGAAACGCCGTCTTAATTTTAAAAGCCTAATGTTGGGAGGCGCTTTAGCTGTACTGGCTGGCCCTCTCTCGGTCGTCTCTTCTGCTGATGCTGCAACCACAGTAGAAGGTATTTCTTTAAAGAAAACAGCGGCGGGTCTTGCCCTATCGTTAGAAACCTCGGGAGATGCCGCTCAAATTGTGACCGCTAGCTCAGGCCGCGTCTTGCAAGCGGAGATTGCCCATGCTCAACTACAGCTGAGTGAAGGCGAGAGCTTTACAGAAAAGAACCCTGCGCCAGGGATTGAGGCTGTTTCGCTAGAGGCGATGGAGGGCGATCGCGTTCGCCTGACCGTCAGTGGTAAAGACCACGCCCCCATCAGCGATATCCAAAAGCTCAATGGCTCCGATACCCTGCTTATTAGTTTAGACAGCCGTCCGGGTGCCAAAGCTTCTCCCTCCAAATTGCCAGAAACTTTGGTGACTGTGCCAGGTGAAGCGCCCGTTGAACCTGTAGAGCTCGCTCAAGTAGAACAAATTCAAGTAGAACAAGCTCAAGCAGAACCAGACGGCGACACGTTAGATATTCTTGTTCCCGACCCTGAAGTCATCATTGATGGCGCACCGGTCAATGCTCCAATCCTCAACACGGCGCCACCGTTCCTTCCACGTGCGGTAGCCCCACCTGTTGGTGACCTTTCTGTTTCAGACATTGACTCCACCTTAGATGTCATTGATCTAGGAACCGCAGAGCGAGTGCCCCGCCTAGTGCTGCGAGATGCGTCTGCCCGCGAAGTCTTATCTTTGCTCGCGCGAGCCGCAGGTCTGAACCTCGCTTTCACCAGTGCGGACGGCGGTGATGCAGATGCTCGGGTCTCTTTGGATATTGAAAATGAGCCTGTTCAAAACGTCTTCAACTACGTGTTGCAGCTCTCTGGCCTAGAGGCCAATAAGGTCGGTCGCACTATTTTTGTTGGCCCCACCTTACCGAACAGCGCTCGTAACGTTATGGTTCGCAGCATTCGACTCAATCAAATTAATGTGGGCAGTGCGGTTAACTTCTTGGTCTCTATGGGTGCTGAAAGTACAGTCGCTAGTGAAAGCTCAGTAACCAGTGTCAACGCGGTAGATGTGGGTGGCGGTACAAACGTTAGCGAAGCAACCACGACGCAATCGAGCTTAGCCAGCCAGCGCGTTGAGTTCTCTGATGCAGACCCACTGTTGCGTGGACTACAGCTTATCGGCGACGAGCGGACAAACTCTATTACTTTGATCGGTACGCCGCGTCAGCTTGAAATTGCGACAGCACAGATGATTCAGCTAGATATTCGTCGTCGTCAGGTGGCTGTGAATTTGCGCGTAATAGATGTCAACCTCACTGACCTAGAGGATGTAGGGGCGAGTTTTTCGTTTGGCTCCGGTAATACGACGGTGACACAAACTGGTGGCGTCGGTCTGGTGAATTTTGGTGATGCGTCGCCTAATATTGGCGCACTGACTGATGGATTCTTAGGGTCTGCGATTGGTGCGGGCAGTCCTGTAGTTGGCCTCGCGACTCAGTTTTTGTCTCGACTGCAAGCAGCGGTGACAAGCGGACAAGGTAAAGTCGTGACTGACCCTACGCTTGTGGTGCAAGAAGGCCAAACAGCTGCTGTGCAGTTGACTCAAGAAGTGGTGACTAATCTGGAGAGAGAAGAGACCCTTGACGATGCTGGACGTGTTACGAGAGTGGATATCAATGTAGAGAAAGAAGATGCTGGGCTCAACCTTCAAGTTCAGATTGATCAAATTGATGACAACGGCTTTGTAAACTTGTCGATTGCGCCTTCTATCTCAGCGCCTGCTTCGGAGTTTGATACGGGAGCCGGTTCGATTGTTCTACTTGCCAGACGGCAGCTTACTTCTGGTCAGGTGCGCGTTCGAGATGGCCAAACGCTTGTGCTTTCCGGCATTATTCAAGAGTCTGACCGAGTGACTGTGTCCAAAGTGCCTATCTTGGGCGACATTCCGCTGTTGGGCGCACTGTTTAGAAGTACTAATCAAAATGAAGAGCGTCGCGAGCTAATTGTGTTGCTAACGCCTGAAATCATAGACGATTCTGATGCGAGTGTGTACGGCTATAGCTATACGCCAGGTGAAGATGTTCAGCAGCTCCTAGAGGACAGAGCTCGTTGATAGTGCTTTTGCCATTTTTATAGCGTTCAGCGAACCGCCTGTTTGATAAAACAGGCGGTTCGCTTTTGGTTTGTGTATTGGCTGTCAAATTATTCTAGACACTGATTTTTCGGGATTTGGAGGAAGCATACGCTTTTTTGTCAAGACAGAATCTCTGATTTTTGATGAGAGAAGTATAAACTTTCTTGAAAATGCCTGAAATCCGTGCAAAATCGGGGTTTTCTCTGTTCAGATTGCACAAGTTACCCTTAAAATGGGGCAGTAAAAATTATGAGGTTTCAAGGGTTTCAGCGATTGCTTGTCAATAGCTGTTGGGGTCTTGTTGTTTAACCTCATCCAAACTTTAATTTTTGCCATCGGGCAATGTGTATTCCCCGCTCAAGATTAGCCAAAACTCAAATCAATTCGATCATCCTCCAAGGAGATAATCATGAATAAAGGTGAACTCGTCGATACCGTTGCAGAAAAGTCTTCAGTGACGAAAAAGCAAGCTGATGCTGTTATCTCAGCGGCTGTAGAGTCCATTATGGAAGCCGTTGCAGGCGGTGACAAGGTAACGCTAGTAGGGTTTGGTTCGTTTGAACCACGTCCTCGCAAACAGCGTGAAGGTCGCAACCCCAAAACGGGCGATACGATGGTAATTCCGGCGACAACTGTGCCGGCCTTTTCTGCGGGTAAGCAGTTCAAGGAAATGGTATCGGGTAAGAAAAAGAAGTAAATTATGAGACCTGTTCACGGGGGTAATTTGGCTTGGGCCGCTAGGCTCGCAGGCTTCGCTCCTGATGAGCTAACAGATTTTTCAGCTAGTATCAGTCCGCTTGGGCCGCCGCCTTCTGTTTTGGCTGCGGTTCAGGCGGCTTTCTCATCTGTGTCGGCGTATCCTGATACGGCTTATGGTGAGCTGAGAGGCGCGATCGCACTCCACCACAATATTCCTATCGACTACATCTTGCCGGGTAATGGCGCAGCCGAACTCCTCAACTGGGCTGCTCGCGATTTGGCTCAGCTACCGCGCTGCTTTTGCCTATCGCCTGGTTTTAGTGACTATGACCGTGCCCTAAAAGCATTTGGGGGTGAGCTGTCTTCATTACCGCTATTCGATGCGAGTTTGCATTACTTGGATAATTGGGAGTTGTCGCTAGCAAAAGTGCCTCAGCTGAGCGAGTGCGGGTTACTTTTGAACAATCCGCACAATCCGACGGGGACATTATTCAGTCGGGAAAGGGTGCGATCGCTCATCTCCAAATTTGCCTGGGTCGTACTCGACGAAGCCTTCATGGACTTTCTCCCTCCCGAGCGCGAACAAAGCGTCATCGACTGGGTGCGTGAGTTCCCTAACCTAGTGGTGGTTCGCTCGCTGACCAAGTTTTACAGCATGCCTGGGATTCGGTTGGGCTATGCGATCGCCGCTCCCACCATCTTTCAACGCTGGCAGCAGTGGCGCGATGCTTGGCCGGTGAATACGCTGGCGGCAGCAGCGGGCATCGCCGCGTTACAAGATGTGCCCTTTCAGCAGCGAACATGGCAGTGGCTCCAGGCTGAAAATACCTATATGTATGAGCAGCTGTCGGCAATACCGGGGCTGACCCCACTGCCTAGCTGTGCCAACTTTTTTTTAGTGCGTTGCGAAGTTTCTGCCACAGCGGTACAAACGCAGCTGCTTCAGCGTCACAAAATCTACATTCGTGACTGTATGAGCTTCGCGATTTTGGGCGATCGTTTCTTTCGAGTTGCTATCAAAACCCGTGAAGCTAATCAGCAACTGCTCGTGGGACTCTCAGCTGTTTTAAGTGGCCTTCTAGAGGTTCGGTAATGTCGGTTGAATACGACCTGGTGGTTTTAGGTGGAACGTTAGAGGGTCGATTGGCCGCGAAGTCGGCAGCTAGTTACGGTGCTAGGGTCGCGCTGATAGAACCACCGGGCGTGTTTGCGCAAAGGCAGCAGTCACGATATTTACTGAAGGGATTGCAGCAGCTAGCAGAGGGGAAGGCGGGGCAGTCTGTGGGCGAATGGTTTTGGAAATCTCCTGCTAAAGGATCTGATGAAGCTTCGGTCGAGGCAGAGAATGCGGCTAAGTTTGATTGGTCGGCGCTGGTGGCGTGGAGTGCGATCGCCTCTGAAACCCAATCGCTAAATCTCTCTGTCGACACGCTGAGTATGAGCGGGGTCGATTTTATTGCTGAAATGCCCAAGCGGTTGTCGCCTCAGCTAGTGGTGCGTACAGCCAATCGAACGCTGAGTACGCGGAGTGTACTTGCCGCTTTTGGGACAGTGCCAAGCGCGAAGCAGCGCGCTGACAAAGGGTTATCTGTATCTGCGGTGGCCGGACCTATGGTGACGGGGGCAGAAAGCCTCTTGCAATTGAAGACCTTGCCCGCAGAAGTGACTATTTTGGGCGAGTCGTTTGAGGCGGTTGATTGGGCTGAGGCGCTCAATGGCTTGGGCGTAGCTGTAACGTTGGTGGCTGAGCAATTTTTGCCGGATGAGGATAGTGATATCCGGGGGTGGGTGCAATCTCAATTACTTACCACTGGCATCAAACTCGCCAGCGCTTTCACACCCTCGTTCTCTCTATCACCCTCAATAGTGCTGAATCTCACTCACCAGCCTGCTCTAGTGCTTCCAGCGTTTGTATATCCGCCAGCTAGCCGCTCTCAGAGCAACCCTTATCTCTTGCCAAACAATCGCCTGCAAACAGCGCATCCTCGGATTTTTGCCTGTAGGTATTCGCCACAAGGCGGCGTAGGTTGTGAGGCTGCTGTGCAGCAAGAAGCTCAAGTCGCCGTGTTGAATGCACTCTTTTTGCCAACCCGCCGGGTTCAATACCGAGAAATTCCCCAAAGCTATCATCGATTTGCCAAAGTTGGTCCAACGCCAAGGTTTGCTCGTATGGGCCACCAGCCGCCACATGGTTACGATGTTCGGATAGCCGTAAGCCACAATAGCGCCACGCTCCATCGAGTCAGTCCGCTGGCTTCTTACTGCAAACTTATCTTCGAGTACGGTGAGCTTCAGATCATTCAACTGCTGGGTGAAGGGGCTAGCGATTTGGTAGAACCCTTAGCTACGCTGATAGACTGCCCTATTTCTGATTTGCTTGGGGTTGTAGAAAATTGGCCGGTGCAAGCTGGCTCAGAAAGCTTAATGGATTTGGTGCGTGAGGCGGCTGAAAGTGGAGTGCGATCTCGATGGCACCCCGACCATTGGCGGCGCGACTGGGCCGAAAATTGGTTTAACTGGCGACGTAGCCGCTAAGCTTCTCTACCAGTTAGCGGATGCCAAGTATTCCTTGTATGTCTTGTAGCGTACAGGGGTGTATGTCATAGCTGAATTTACTCTCAGCAGGGCGACTGCAAAGGTCGGCTTTTTCTAAATGCGAGCAAGCGTAACGGCTTCAGCCTGGTCTTGGTACTTGCCTTTACGGGTATCGTAGCTCACCTGACAGGGCTCGCCTTCCAAAAACAGCAGCTGCACAACGCCTTCATTTGCATAGATGCGGCAGTCAGCGCTAGAAGAATTTGAGAACTCCAGCGTCAGGTGACCGCGCCATCCCGCTTCTGCTGGGGTGAGGTTAGCAATGATGCCGCAGCGGGCGTAGGTGCTTTTGCCAATGCAGATGGTCGTGACATTGTTTGGCATCTGTAGCTTTTCAAGCGCGACGCCTAGGCCGTAAGAGTGCGCTGGCAAAATGAAATAGCTGCCGTTGTCGTCTTTCTTTAGCTCGGTAGGCTCTAGGTTGCCGGGGTTGAAGTTTTTAGGATCAATCACGGTGCCAGGAACATGCCGAAAGATGCGGAACTCATTAGATGACAGGCGAATGTCGTAGCCGTAAGAGGAGAGGCCGTAGCTAATAACCGGCGTTTCGTGACTGTGGGTAGGGAGCTGTACACGGCGAATGAGAGACGCTTCAAAGGGTTCAATCATGCCCTCGCCAGCGGCTGTTTTTATCCATGCGTCGTTTTTGATCATGTCGCCTTTACCTGCTCAATATCACTATTTTTGCAGGCAATGCCTTTCTTGTGAAAATGTATCTCTAAACGATATAGTTCCGGCGATCTCTAAACGATATAGTTCCGGCGAAACTGTGTCACTTGGTCAGCCACATCTAGCAATGACTCTGGCATCTGTGGCCCCGTGAAGATCACTTCTACATGAGAAGGCCGATCTTTGATTAGGGTGAGGACTTCGTTTTCCGAAATGAGGCCAAAGTCAATCGCTAGGCTCAACTCGTCTAGCACTACAAGGCCATATACACCGCCGCGAATGGCGAGCTGCGCATGGGCCCACAATTCTTCTACGGCTGCCCTGGTTTCGCTATCGACATCGGGACTTTTGATGCAGGTTTGGCTGCCACAGCGTACCCAGTCCAGATTTTGACCCATGCTCATGGGGTTGTCGGGCCCCTGGCCAATGCCGCCCTTTAAAAACTGTATTACTAAGACGGGTAGCCCCTGCTCGGCTACACGCATGGCTTGCACCATCACGTTGGTAAAGAAGGTG
This sequence comes from Cyanobacteria bacterium J06598_1, assembly GCA_038529685.1. GTDB lineage: Bacteria > Cyanobacteriota > Cyanobacteriia > Phormidesmidales > Phormidesmidaceae > Phormidesmis. Next base: position 6,839 of record JBCBDN010000042.1, read on the forward strand.
CGGTGCTGTGAGGTATATACCTGGACGGTTCCTTCAATGGCGTCAAGTAAAGGGTGGCGCGGTAGGGGGGGAATGGGCGCTGGGCTGCCATCTAGCTTGCTAGAAAGTGTACTGGGCAGGACTCTGAGCTGAGAAACCATAAAGTTGCAAAGGATGGTTTGTCTTTAGCGGGTTTGGGTATTAACCGCACACACATCAAGTGTAGATTTTGACCGAAGGCACTATCAGTAGCGTGTGTTGTCTGTCTGTAACGCTACGGCCAACCAAATATAGCGTAGTTGGTGCACTTGTTTTGTTTCAATGCGCTACATCTTAAGACAGACATAATGCTTTTTATTATTTGCTCTAGTGAGCTGGGGTTCAACGATATATGCTCAGTCTTGTGGTGATTTTTTAGCTTTACTTATTTGCTTATGGCTTGGCAACGCCCCGACGGAAGATCTCCCGATCAGCTTCGTCCGATTCGATTTGAACGTAACTTTACGGCCTACGCGGCGGGGTCTGTGCTGGCTCACTGTGGTAATACACGAGTATTATGCACGGTTTCGGTCGATGATACTGTGCCGCGTTTTCTAAAAGGGACGGGGAAAGGGTGGCTCACTGCGGAGTATCGGATGCTGCCAGGGGCGACCCATACGCGCAAGTCGCGTGAATTTATGAAGCTCTCTGGGCGGACGCAGGAGATTCAGCGGCTGATTGGTCGAAGCCTGCGAGCGGCGGTGGATTTGGATGCGATTGGTGAGCGCACGCTAACGGTGGATGCAGATGTGATTCAGGCCGATGGCGGTACGCGAACGACTTCGATTACGGGGGCGTATGTGGCGCTTGAAGATGCGATCGCTCACCTGCTCACCAACGGCAATCTCACCGCCTCTCCTCTACGGCGTCAAGTCGCTGCTATCTCGGTGGGCCTACTCGAAGGCGCTCCCTTTTTAGATCTCAACTATCCTGAAGACTTCGCTGCCGATATTGACTTCAACGTGGTGATGACTGACCAGCTAGAGTTCATTGAAGTGCAGGGGACGGCTGAGGCGGGAAGCTTCACTAGGGCCCAGCTAAACGCCATGCTCGAATACGCTGAAAAGGGCATTGGTGAAATTATGCAAATGCAAAAAGCAGCTCTAGGCTAGCCTTTAATCAGTCCGATATACGTTGGTATAAATTGTCAGAAGTGTTACATTCCCTGATAGCTGTGCTGTGTAGCTGTTATTACAGAGCGTAATTGCGCATCTAGTAAAATCGTGCGTTCACAGAGCGGGCGTCAACTCTTCGCCCCTAAAAGCACCGTGTTATACCTCCGGTACGTTATAGGACTATGGCCAAAGATCTACGAGACTTTTTAAAAACGGTGAAGGCGCGGGGCCAGCTGCGAAGTGTGACCACCCAAGTAGATCCGAACCTAGAGATCGCTGAAATCTCGAACCGGCTGCTGCAAGCAGGTGGCCCTGCCGTTTTGTTTGAAAACGTGAAAGGCTCGCCGCATCCGGTGGTGGTGAACTTGCTGGGTACGGTGGAGCGTGTGTGCTGGGCAATGGGCATGGAGCGCCCTGAGGAACTAGAGACGCTGGGCAAAAAGCTGGGAATGCTGCAACAGCCCAAGCCCCCCAAAAAGGTCTCGCAAGCGATTGACCTGGGCAAAGTTTTGTTCGATGTGGTGAAGGCAAAGCCTTCGCGCGATTGGCTGCCAGCCTGCCAGCAGGTGGTCAGGCTAGATGACAACGTGGATTTGACTCAGATTCCGATGATTCGCCCTTACCCAAAGGATGGGGGGCAGGTGGTGACGCTGGGATTAGTGATTACGAAAGACTGCGAAACAGGGGTGCCCAACGTCGGGGTGTATCGTTTGCAGCTGCAAAGTAAGAACACCATGACGGTTCAGTGGCTGTCGGTGCGGGGCGGAGCGCGGCATTTGCGTAAAGCGGCGGAGCGGGGGAAGAATTTGGAGATTGCGATCGCAATCGGTGTAGACCCCCTAATCATTCTCGCCGCCGCCACCCCTATCCCAGTTGATCTTTCCGAATGGCTGTTTGCCGGTCTCTACAGCGGTCGCGGTATCTCGCTAGCCAAGTGTAAAACTGTTGATTTGGAAGTGCCTTCTATGTCGGAGTTTGTGCTAGAAGGCACGATTACGCCGGGTGAAACGGCGACGGATGGGCCTTTTGGCGATCATATGGGCTATTACGGCGGCATCAATGAAGACGCGCCGCTCGTTCGCTTTCACTGTATGACCCACCGCAAAGACCCGGTGTATCTCACTACCTTTAGCGGTCGCCCTCCAAAAGAAGAAGCGATGATGGCGATCGCACTCAACCGCATCTACACCCCTATCCTGCGTCAGCAGGTCACCGAAATCGTTGACTTTTTCCTCCCTATGGAGGCCCTCAGCTACAAAGCCGCCATTATCTCTATCGACAAGTCCTACCCGGGGCAAGCGCGCCGTGCCGCGATGGCCTTTTGGACTGCGCTACCCCAGTTCACCTACACCAAGTTTGTAATCGTCGTCGATAAAGACATCAATATCCGCGACCCGCGCCAGGTAGTTTGGGCCGTGACTTCTAAAGTTGACCCCATCCGCGACGTGTTCATTTTGCCAGACAGTCCCTTCGACTCATTGGACTTCGCCAATGAACGCTTGGGCCTCGGCAGCCGTATGGGCATTGACGCGACGACCAAGATTGCGCCTGAGACGGCTCACGAATGGGGCGAGCAGCTAGAGTCTGACCCGATTATGGCTGAGCTAGTCACCCGCCGTTGGAAGGAGTATGGCTTGGGTGATATCAATCTGGGTGAGGCTGATGCCAACGTATTTGGCTACGACATCAAGTAAGGCTCTTCACTTTAGCTAAAGCTACGTTCTAAGGCGATGTCTGTTCTGAGGTAGATGACGGGGTTACCGCAATCACAGAGCATTTGATGGCAACGTTTCAATCATTGCAGTCATGGACCCCAAGATCATTTTTTACATCGTCTTTGGATTGGCGCTGCTAGGGCTTACCTGGCTGCCCGATCTGAAGGGGTCTCGTTTTATCAATGTGCCGCTGCTCTACTTTCTCTTAGCCGCCATTTTATTTAGCCAATCGCTCGGTCTGCCTCTAATAGACCCGGTCAACATCAAAATGCACACGGTTGTCACGGAATATATCACTGAGATTATTGTGATTATTTCCTTGGCGGGCGCAGGGCTGGCGATTGACCGCAAATTTCGGTTCGGCACCTGGCAAACAGCGTTTCGACTGCTGTGCATTTCCATGCCGATTTCTATTGCGGGTGCGGCGGTGCTGGGCCACTTTATTTTTGGCATGCCGTTGGCAGATGCTGTGCTGCTAGGTGCCTGCCTTGCCCCGACTGATCCGGTGATGGCCCACAGCGTTCAGGTGGATCCGCCCAATGCCGGTGGTGAAGACCCGGTTCGCTTTGGTCTCACCACAGAAGCGGGCCTTAATGACGGGCTGGCTTTTCCGTTTGTGTACTTGGCGATCCGGCTTTCGGAGAACGATGGCCTTGGCACCTGGCTGATCAACTGGGCCGCTTACGACTTTGCCTACCGTATGGTGATGGGTGTGGCCGTCGGGATTGGTGTGGGCTGGCTGCTGAGCCACTACGTATTTTGCCTTTCAAATGAGAGTCAGAGCGACGAGTCCCAAGATAACATCAGCCTGCTCTGGAGCGTGACTACCTTGACTGTGCTGGTGTCGCTGCTGATTCATGGCAATACGGCAACGCTGGCAATGGGCTGGTTGGATGGTAATCGCGATCGCAGCCAAAAGCGCCGCCGCCGCCAGCTGTCTTAACCTCGATAGATCGCTGTGGTAGACCGCTGTGGCAGATCGCTGTGGCAGACCGTTCCAACAAAAGGCTATACCAAACGGCTTTGAGCCAGCTCCTTATTCTGCTCAAGGCTCAGCTGAAGTTCAGAAAGCTGATTCAGCTGAACCTTGATATCTGTCGCTTTTTTCTTCGCGTCTACTTTTCGGTACATCGCGGCTCTAGCCAGGTCTTCTCGCTCTTTTGTGAGGGCCTTTTGCGCGACCTGGTGCCAGGTGAGGGTGTCTTGCATGGCGGTTTTGTATTGCGGGAGTAGGGTGTCAGTGGCGATCGCAATATTTCCCAGCGCCTCTCGAAACAGCTCCAGCGTTCGTTCTGGCGATTCTTCCTGCGCAGCCTGTCGGGCCAAGTCGCTTGCTTGTGGCAGCCTAATTTGGTCAAGCCTGAGCCCAAAATTATCAAGCTGTAGGCATTCACTCCGTCCAGTTTTGCACCAGTTAGCAAAGTGCTCGCAGTTATTAAAAAACAAGTCATACTGCTGCTCACCCAGCCGACTTTCTGCTCGCTCTACCACCACATCCGCAATGAAAGCGGTGGCCTGTGACTTCACATACACCGTCTTGCCTTGAGCAAATACTGACTTCACAGTTCGCGAAATCGTTGCTTCGTTGCGCTTGCTGTAGTGGATAATCGTGCCGTCGCCGCAGTCTATGCCGTGGTGTTCGTAGGGAATGCCCACCACGTCTCGATACACATATACTTGGTCACCTCTAGCCATAGTTGAGTAAGCGCGATCGCTAGCGCGCTGTAATTGTTGAGTTCAAGAAAATGCTACAGCCATTGGCCACGCTGCCGCTGATTCCGCTGAAAATCTGCCTTTTAGTCGATTCTAGGGATCGCGTAGCCTGCTGAAAGTGCTCAATGTGGCGCTTGCGAGTGGTCGGGCCCTGCTCAGCACCTACTGACATGAAACTGCAAACCAAAATTTTATCGGGCTACATTTCGAGCCTAACGCTAGTGGTGCTCATCGGGCTGTGGGGTGTTTTTAACCTGTGGCGACTTGGGCCAGTCAGCGAAGAAATCCTTCAGGAAGACTATAGCCTTCCGCGCTTAGCTTTAGACACTACGAACAGTCACAACCCTTACTATGTAAAGCGCACAGCGCATAGCAAAGTGCGAATGCATCCGCGCTTTGCTATACTTCAGCATTCGCGCAGCAGATGGCATGGCAGATGCGATAGAGGGATATCTCAATTGTGGTGGTTCACTATCTGCCTGACTCGGCCTGCATGCGGTTCAATTAACTGTCTGGCTGTGCATGCTACTTCGCTTGTGCAGCTTTTTCTTTTGCGGCCTGCTGTTTTGCCACCAGCGCCTGAATAGAAGACATGCCCTTGGACTGGCGGGTGACGTTGATTTGAATATTGGGGCCAGAGCGTGCCAGCCGAATGACTAGGCCATCTTGCACGGGCTTACTGTCGATGCGCTGTCCGGCCAAATATGTGCCGTTAGTACCCGTGTTGTGAATTTCCCAGCCGTCTTCGCTTTGACGTAGCTCTACGTGGTGGCGAGATACGACTGCGCTGTACAGTACGACATCATTGTCTACAGAGCGCCCAATGCGAACAACGGGTTCCTCTTCGAACGACCAGCTTTGGACAGGGGTTTTGTCGATGGGGTGAAGCAATGACAGGGTGATGATGTTATTCAATGCAGGCACAGCGGGGCACCAAAGAGGGATTGGACAAAAGAAACACACCCTTCAGGTCGGTATCGAAGCGACTTGGCTACCCGCAAAACGGCTGTCCGCTCTGTTTAGCTGCCGCTCTCAAAAACGAAGCTGACTTTATCGCCTTTGCCGAGGGCAATGCGATCTCCCGAACGCAGTCTGTGGCGGTTACCTACCGGAAGCGGTAACCCATTAATGTAAGTGCCATTAGAGCTGCCGATATCTTCGAGGTAGTAGGTATCGCCTTCTACTCGAATGTTGGCGTGCACTCTAGAGACAATCTCTGAGTCTGGGAATCCAGAAACATCAATGTCGGGTGGTGTGTGATCATTAGGTTTCCCAATCCGTACGACAGATAGCTCCCTCGGAAGCTCAATTACGGTGTCTGTCTGTACCTGTCGTAGCCGCCCGCTAACGATTTGCAGCTGAGTGGCTGAAGAGCGTACGGCGGGGACAGAAGCGGGAATAGGTGTTGGTATAGCCGGTACAGGTTCGGCTTCAGCCATCGGCTCCGCGACCGGCTCAGCTATCGGTTCAGCGACCGGCTCTACAGCAGCAGCTTCTTCTGGTTCTGTGATGAAAGCTTCTGCGCTGACTTCAGGTTCAGCAACGGGTTCTACGGCGGGCGCAGCCTCGTATTCGGCTGAAGCTTCAGGGTCAGCGCCAATTGGCGTCGGTACGATCAGCGGTTCCGGCTCAACGAGATCTGGCATTCCTAAGTCAGGAGCAGCTGCGTCAGGATTCAAAAAATTTTGGGTGGGTGCGGCTGAACTGGGCCCTACTGAACCGACGGCTTCCGGGGACGACTGGCTGAGCATGTCTGGATCGGTGGCTGCCGCTGGCGTTCCACCGCTGTTTGCTGCCTCTGGGCGCAGGTCACTGCCACACTGGCCACAGAAGCTGGCGTCAGCCTGAACGGTGGCGCCGCAGTTGGGGCAACTGGCAAGACTCGGCAAAGGGGTGTAGCAGGCTTCACACTGGAGCGCGCCGTCAGGATTTTGATGGTTGCAGTTAGGGCAGTTGATCATGGCAGAGAGAAGTGGGGAGCGAGGAACGGTGAGACGGATTGTCTCTATCGATAAATAAGGCAACAAACGGAGACATGACGATTCCGTTGCAATTGATATTTTGTGCTCAATGACTTACTTATAACCTGTGGGAATACCAGGACCTGCGGCCGCATCTAGAAGCCAATGAGGGCCGTTAGCAGGCTGAATCAGTTTGCTGGGATAGTTTTCGGGATCTGCATCTGCCGAGAAAACCTGAGCCAGAGCAGCCTGCTTATTTTCACCAGCCACAAGGAAGACAACCTTTCGGCCACTATTAATAAAAGGTGCGGTAAAGGTAATGCGGGGTTCGCCGTCGTGGCTGCCGACGGTGATGAGTTTGTCTTTGACTTTGAGGGCTTCAGTGTGGGGAAAAAGAGAGGCGGTGTGGCCATCGTCGCCCATGCCTTGCAGCACAAAGTCGATAGAAGGAAATTCGCCAGCAGCTGTTTGGAAGAAGCTTTGAAGGGTTTTCTCGTAGGTGGCGGCATCGGCGGCAGGGTCATCTGCACCGGTGGGCATGGGGAAGACGTTTTCGGCGGGAATGGGGACGTGGTTGAGCCAGGTTTCGCGGGTCATGCGGACGTTGCTTTTTTCGTGGTTGTGGGGCACGTAGCGTTCATCGCCCCAGAAAATATAGAGCTTGTCCCAGGGGAGGTCTGCTTTGATAAGGGAGGTGTAGAGAGGCTTAGGGGTGCTGCCGCCAGAAAGGGCGAGAGTGGCGCGTCCTCTATCTGCGATCGCTGCTTTCACGGTTTCTACGGTCAGGTCATGGGCCCGGTCAATCAGGGCCGCTTTGTCAGATAGAATTTCGACGGTCGGGGACATGGGAAGATCTCCGGTTAGAATCAGTGATTGCAGATGATGAGTTGATTGCAGCTTAAAGGGTGAGCCCGCTATGTTCTCGGTTGTTTTGCCTTGTTTTAATGAATCGCGCCACGGCTATCTACCCAGAATTTTGGAAAATCTGTGCGCTCAGCAGGGTAATAAGGAGCTGATTGCCGTGGTTAGTCCAAGTGCTGACGATACGTTGAAGATAATACAGCGATTCCCAACGGTGCAAATTATTCAGACCAATGCGAGCAACCGGGCCCAAAGACTGACGGTGGGCATTGAAGCGAGTCAAGGCGCGTATGTGCTGCTGCACCATCCGGCCACGCTGCTGCCAGAAAAGGAGGCGCTCAATCAGGCGAGTGCTCTATTAAAGGAGGCGGCTGTGTGGGGCGGGTTTGTGCACAGTTTTGATTGGGACCATTGGTTGCTGCGGTTTACGTCTTGGTACTCGACTCGGGTGCGATCGCGTCAAGGCATTCTCTATTTAGATCACTGCATTTTTGCTCGGCGGCAGGTGCTGATGGAGATTGGCGGCGTTCCAGATATGGATATCTTTGAGGATACGGCGCTGAGTTTAGCGCTGAGCCAGAAAGGGAAAGCTGCGATCGCACCCGCCTCTGTCATTACGTCTGCCCGTCGCTTCCAGCAGCGAGGACTTTACCGTCAGGCCCTGCTCAACCAGCTGCTAAAGCTTATGTACTATGCCAACTTAGACCCCAAACATCTCAATCGACTCTATGAAAGCAAAAGCCAAATCAATGTGGGCTATTCTGCTGAAGAAGTTTCAGACTCCTCAGGAAACAACTAAAAACCTTTGTATAGATATCCCTAGTGGCTCAGCCGCTACCGTGCCTCAAACAATCGCCTTCGCCAATTTATCAACTTTGATTTATTCTTGTTGAGAAAACGTGCTCATCCTAACGACATCAAGGGGCAAAATGGTGTAACCAAGCTGCACCCTACTGAAAATTTTTATGACCTCTTCATCCAAAGACTCCCTAATCCCGTCTCCTTTGGCAGCGATCGCGCTAAAGCTAGTCGGCGCTATCACCATTGCGCTCGCCTTTATCGACTTTTTGATACTGCTGTTTCCGCCCAATTTTGGTAACCGGGCTTGGCAGCTTGCGGTTGTCAGCAGTTTGGTTGATACCGGCATTGTGCCGCTCATCGGTATTGTGCTGCTGCTGACCGGCTACTGGATTGATTCCAGCATTGGTAAAAGCAACCGCCGCGCCAGCTTAGCCACCGATGCCCGTTTTTGGACCTGCTTGTTCTCCTGCTTGCTCGGCCTCATCTTTTTGATGACAACCGTTGTGCATCCTAACAACGTGCGCTTGCAGAGCAAAGATGAGCTAGCTCAAGTAGAAACCAACGCTGAGCAGGCCGCTGCTGAGCTAGAGTCGCGTTTGAGCGCCGACATTTCCCAGCGCAGATCTCAAATTGATACCATTTTGAGCGACGATGCTCAGCTAGAAGCTGCCAGAGCGAATGGCAGCCTAGACGACGCTCAGCTAGCGCAAATCGAGCGCTTCCGTACCAATCCTCAAGAGCTAGACAGCTTTTTGACTTCTCAAGCCACAGAGGCTCAAGAGCAGCTTCAGCTTCGGATTGGAGAAGAAAAGACGACTCGAACTGCTCAGCTTAAAACAGACGCACTCAAAGCAACTGTAGGTGTTACGCTCAGCAGTTTGCTGTTGTCGATTGCTTATACCTTTATTGGGTGGGCTGGTTTGAAACGTTTGCTGGCGATGGTGAATTAGGGGACCTTCGGCAGTCTGGTTGAACTTGGACTTAAAAAAGATAGGGACAGTAAGGAGATATGCCTTGCTGTCCCTATCTTTTTTGCTTGCTGTGCGTTGGTTTGCTGTGCGTTGGTTTGCTGAGGGTGGTTTAGCTGAGCGCGGTGATCATTGCCTGCTGTGCGACGGTTTGATACAGCGACTTAAAATGGTCCATCACAATTTGAGCTTCGGTGGCCGCTAGCGGCATGTCGCCAACGACTTCCAGTACAGTTTGTTCGGCTGGGGTAATGACGACAAGCGATGGGTCGATGGGGTCGTCGTATTTCCAGAAGGAGGCGATTTCAACACCAGTTTGCTCACCTGCGACCTTCACTCCAGCCTCTGTCGCCTTAGCTTTAGCCGCCTGCTTCTTACCTGCGACCTTCTTCTCTGATTCAGATGCTGGCTCAGCTTCCCCTATTACTTGCTGCCGTTGCTGTCGGAGCGCTTCTAAAATCTGTTCTTTGGTGCGTCCTCGTAGCTGAAAGAGCACGAAGGGATCTTCTCTGAAAAAGTCGCCTAGCTGGTAGTAAACGGCAGCGATGTGCTTGCAAGGGTTTTTAGGATCGGGGCAGCTGCATTTGGACTTAACGTCAGATAAGGTAAAGGGGAAAAGGCTAAGCCCATTAGAGGTGAAAACTGCCTCGATAGAGTCTGGCATTTCTCCAGCGAGCAACTGAGCGGAGTAGAGTGCTTTTTCTCCGAGGGTGTTAATTACAAAGCCCCAGTCTTCATCGGTGAAGCGTTCTATCCAAATAGAGAGCTGATAGGGTTCGCTGGCGGTGCCCTGCACAGTGGCTATGACTTTGGATTCTTTGAATTCCAGGCTGAGAATGTTGCCTTGGCGAGCGTAGTTTCGGCCCCGCTCCAAGCGCTTTTTGAACCGATAAGAATTCAGCAAGTCCACCCACTGCTGTACCCACCAAGCATCTTCTTGGGCGGCGGGGGGCTGAGGCGTGGAGTAGGTCATAAGAGAAAAACGTAAAGGCGTTTGGTGCTCTGGCCGCTATGTTACCTGATTTGCTTGGGCTAGTGACAGCTGCCGATACTTAAATTACATTGACAAGCTCAACTCGTCTAAACAAATACGGCTCTTACTGAAAATCAGTAAAGAAGAAAAGAATATCCTGCGGTGCTTAGAAGAGGAATTGTGGCAATCTGAGACCTGCTTCGATAAACAGCATATGAATGAGCTTTTTGCCGATGACTTCTTTGAGTTTGGTCGCTCGGGTCGTATCTATGAGAGAAAGAACGTACTCGATGCAGCTCCTCAAACATTAACGGCCACGAGCACTAGCTCATAGACGGGGATTGCCGCTGGTCTCTAGTCGGTAGTGTTGTTAGCTCCTGCTTGAGAATTAGTAAGCGGTGCTCTGAGGCTTACGGTCAGTCAATGTTTTCTATTTCTTGATTGTCATCGATGATTGTGACGGAGCCGATACCTAGCTTTTGCAGTCTGGTCCCAATCTGAGAAATCAGGGGTACGAGGTAGGCTGGGCGTGTGTTCTTACCATTTAGTACGACCAGTCTTATTTTCAGTGAGCCTAAATTTTGCTGATAGGGAAGATTTTTATCTGCGGTGATGAAAACTTCAAACCCGTATGATTCTGCTAGTGCTAAAAGTGGTGTGTCTTTGGTTCCACGCCAGCCCATGTCTTCTACGTTTTTGACGGAATGGCCAAGCTCTATTAATGGCGTTTTAAGTTTATTGCTGAGTAAATTTTCATCAAGCAGGACGAGCATCAAGGGTTCCTTCTTCTGCCATAACCCTGCGGAGTATGATTTCTAATACTTGGAATACTTGTTCTTTTAGATGTGGAAAATCTTCCAAAAATTCAGTTAATCCTTCATCACCTTCTAAATAATCAAAAAGAATAACTAAAATACAGGTAGGAAGAGGAAAAGCACAACATGAGCATTCAACAGTTCCTGCTTGAGCAAGAGATTATTCACTGTGACGCAGAAATCATGAGTGGAGCGCCTGTGTTTATGGGTACTAGGGTGCCGCTACAAACTTTTTT
>JBCBDN010000043.1:0-17970 GCA_038529685.1 Cyanobacteria bacterium J06598_1
GTCGATGCTACCTAGCAGATGTAGTTTCTCTGAAGGGGATTGGCGGGCGATCGCACCCTTTTGGTATCCCATCGCTTTTATCAAAGACATCACCGACTCCCCAGTTGGCTGCACTTTGCTAGACCAGCGCTTAGTCATTTGGCGCACCCAGCAAACCCTCTGCGTTGCTAACGATATTTGCCTACATCGAGGCGTGCCACTGAGTATGGGGCAGGTCCTTGCAGATCAGCTGATTTGCAAGTACCACGGTTTTCACTACGACACAACCGGGCAGTGTACAAAGATTCCAGCCAATCCCAGCGCAAACATTCCGGCTAAGCTCTGTTTAAAAACATATCCAGTGAGAGAGGCCTATGGACTGGTGTGGACGACACTGATGGACTCTAGTGGACTGGGCGATGATGGTGATTCTGCGCAAATGGATGGCGATATTACCTTTCCCGATTTTCCTGAATGGGATGATGCTAGCTACCAGCAAATTTTGCCAGATTCTATTGCACTGGAAGCTGCCGCAGGCCGTCAGATGGAAGGCTTTTTAGATGTTGCTCATTTCGCTTGGGTCCATGCAGATTCCTTTGGCGATCCGAATAATCCGGTGGTGCCCCGCTACGACGTGCAGCCGACTAAAACAGGGGTGCGGGCGAAGTACGTTAGCACTGTTAGTAACTTCCCTAAAGGGTTACAGCATCTAGCGCCAGCAGGCTTCCAATGGCTACGAGACTTTGAAGTATTTCTCCCTTTCACGGCGCTCTTGAGAGTTCACTTTCCTAACGGAGGTCGGCTCTGTATTCTCAATGCTGCTTCGCCGATCTCCGCTCGAAAAACGCGTGTGTTTTCTCCTATTTGTCGCAATTTTGATCACGACCAGCCGCTAGAACCGGTATACGAATTCAACTATCAAATTTTCAACGAGGACAAGGCGGTCGTAGAAGCTCAATACCCAGAAGATTTACCGCTGGACCTACGCACGGAGGCTCACATTGAAGCAGATCAAACCTCTATTGCTTATCGCAAAGGACTGGCGAACTTGGGCTTGAGCAAACTCTACACTGCCTAAATCAAATGCACCTGTAAGTTCCGCTAGATTTTGCTGGCGATCGCACATCGAAGCCAGACACCCTCGATACATCAGCTCCGACCACTCTGAGATAGTCTGTTATCGTTCTCGGAGGTTTGTCTTATAGCCTCCGAATAAGTCTGCTGAAATCATTCTGAGGAGAGCCCCGTATGAGTACGCTTTTGATTAAGAACTGCCATACGCTGGTGACGATGGACGATGAGCGCAGGGAGATTGCTCAAGGCGCGCTCTTCATTCGCGACAACACTATTGAGCAAGTGGGCCGGTCAGAAGATTTGCCCCAAAGTGCTGACGAAGTCGTAGATCTCAAGGGCCACCATGTTGTTTTACCTGGCCTGGTAAATACGCATCACCACTTTTTTCAAACGCTGACCCGCGCTGTACCAGCGGCCCAAAATTGCGATCTCTTCGGCTGGCTACAAACGCTCTATCCCATTTGGCAAAATCTTACTGGCGAAGGTGTTTATGTCAGTACGCAAATGGCGGCAGCTGAGCTAATACTGAGCGGCTGCACTACGGCCAGCGACCACCTGTACCTGTTTCCTAACGACTGCACGCTAGATCATGAGATTCGGGCGGCCAAGGATATTGGTATCCGTTTTCACGCTAGCCGAGGCAGTATGAGCGTGGGTGAAAGTGCAGGTGGCCTTCCGCCAGATATTTTGACTGAAAAAGAGCCTGATATTCTCAAAGATTCTCAGCGACTGATTGAGCAGTATCACGACAACACCCGCCATGCGATGACTCGAATGGTGTTAGCGCCTTGCTCTCCTTTTTCAGTGACACAAGATTTGATGAGAGAATCTGCGGTCATGGCGCGGGCTTATCCGGGCGTGAGGCTGCATACGCATTTGGCTGAGAACAAAAGCGATGTGGACTACAGCCTAGAGAAGTTTGGCGTGCGACCAGGAGACTATGCCGAGTCAGTGGGTTGGCTCGGCGAGGATGTGTGGCATGCGCACTGTGTGCAGCTCAGCGATGATGCAATTAGTAAGTTTGCAAGCACGGGGACCGGGGTGGCGCATTGCCCCTGTAGCAATATGCGATTGGCTAGCGGAATAATGCCGCTGCGAAAAATGCTGGATAGAGGCGTGCCGGTCGGTATGGGTGTAGATGGTGCGGCTTCTAATGATGCTTCCAATTTGTTACAGGAGTCGCGGACGGCCTTTCTGCTGGCGCGGGTGAAGGATGAAGATGCAGCGGCTATTACCGCTAGAGAGACTTTGGAAGTCGCGACTCGGGGGGGCGCGAGGGTGCTAGGAAGAGATGATATTGGCCACTTGGCGCCGGGGATGTCGGCGGATTTTGTGGCGTTTGATATTGATAAACCTGCGTTTGTGGGGAGCCATCACGATGTGGTGGCCGCCCTGATATTTTGTCAGCCGGCGGGTGTGGACTATAGCTTTATCAATGGTCAGAAAGTGGTGGATCAAGGACGCTTGACGACGGTGAATCTATGTCAGCTGGTTGAGACGTGCAATCGGGTATCGCGTGAGCTGGTCAATCGGTAGCTTTGTGTAATGATGACCCTACTTCAACGTTGTAATCGCTTCGTTCGCCTGACGACAGTTTGTGTGGCTGCGTTTGCGCTGACTACTTTGGGGGTGCGGCTATGGGTTGGTTCTGCGGCATCGCGGCAGGATGATAGTTTGTCGGTGAAGCTGGCCCACTTTGAAGCGAATAAGAACAGCTACAGCGCTGTATTTATTGGCAATAGCCGAATCTACAGAGGGGTCAATCCAAAGCGGTTTGACGAGGTGATGATCACGTCCGGACGCGCTTCTCATTCCTATAACTTTGGGATTCCAGCGATGACTGCTGCTGAAATCAACAAAGTTGTACGGTATGTGGTTGCGGCTGATCCTTGCTGTTTGGACTATGTATTTGTTGAGCTGTGGTCTCCGGCTCACCTGGTGAGTGTTCGGGCTAATAGAACAGTGGCTAGCTATGACCCGATGACGGCCTGGTTTGCTTTGCAGCATACGTTAGGTGCTGAAGGCTCGCTGGTGGAGAAGGGGATGCTGTCAGCAGAAATTATGGCGGCGGCAGGGCTCAATGTGCTGAATGTAGGCGGTCTTTTGCATACCTTGCCTGAACACGTTTCTAGAAACGGCGCTCCTGGTGATGATGAGGTGTATAACGGATATACGCCGCTAGAGGTTGAGACGCATGCGGATATCCTCCGGCGTCGAGATAAGTTTGAGACGGCAGGGGGTGAGGCCTTTGCTCAGCTAGTGGCTGAGCAGTTGAAGGCTTATGAGCGTCGGCCTGGTCTTGAGCCGTATCAGGAAAATGCGCTGGCCTTGCTGGATAGATACGTTGAGAAGCTGGATGGCGATACTGAGCTGATTTATTTGGTGACGCCGTTTGGTAAGAGCTACAGAGTGGATGATACGGATCTATCCGTATTTGACTACAACGATGTGACGGCCCATCCTAATTTGTTCGATAGATCTCTGTGGTTTGATGAGGGTCATTTAACGGAGGAGGGAGCTGGCTGGCTATCGCAAGATTTGGCTCGTAAGGTGATGACCAGGGAGACACCATGAGCGGTTCCTACTTTATTGAGCGACGGGTTCGCCTGAGAAGCGTTTTTTCTTGGCTTGCTTTTTGGAGACTGCGCGTTCGTTTTGCGCGATCGCACGCTGCTGCCGACGCGCTCGAATCTGCTCCATAAAAAATTCTTCTAGTGTGGGTGTGGCCACTTCTAGCTTGGCAATCTCAGCATTCATGAGCCGAGCGGTGCCCATAAACTCAAAGGGATTTTCATAGAGGGTGCCGTTCCAGTAGCCATCGCCAAAGGTAATGTCGCGCAGCCACTGGTCGAGTACATCTAGGCTGCCGCCTCTGCCTTTGACTTTGTAGTAGTCGGGGTTGCCGAGCAGCTGTTTGATTTCCCCAATGCAGATGATTTCGCCCTGGTCGAGGATGGCAATGCGATCGCAAATCATCTCGACATCTGACAGCACGTGGCTGTTGAAAAATAGCGTTTTGCCCTGCTCCTTGAGTGACAAAATAATCTCCCGCACCTGATAGCGCCCGGTGGGATCTAAGCCCGACATGGGTTCATCTAAGAACACAATCTCAGGGTCGTTCATCAGTGCTTGGGCCATGCCGACTCGCTGAAGCATGCCTTTAGAATAGCGGCGCATTTGCTTTTTGGTGGCGGAGCGCATGTCGAGCTGAACGAGATCTAGCAGTTCAGTAATCCGGCGCTTTTGCGCTTTGCCTTTAATGCCAAATAGCCCAGCCGTGTAGCTTAAGAACTCCCAGCCAGTGAGGTAGTCATAAAAGTAAGGATTTTCGGGCAGATAGCCAATGTTTGCTTTGGTGTCGCTGTCGCCTGCGGGCTGACCCATGAGCGTGGCGCTACCTGCGGTAGGCCGAACAATTCCTAGTAATAGCTTGAGCAAGGTGGTTTTTCCCGCACCATTGGGTCCGAGCAGGCCAAAGGTTTCACCTTTGTAAATTTCTAGAGAGCACTGCTTGAGGGAGGGCGGCGCTGCTTTAAGCCAAAAGCCCGTTCGGTATACCTTTCGCAAATCTTGCGTTTCGATAATGATGGGCTGATGTACCAAGGCTGAAGACGGTGCAGGGCTAGAAAGGGTGGAAACCGGGCTCATGGATAGGTTCTCTGGTTGTTTCTCTGGTTGTTTCTCTGGTGAAAGGAACTAGAGAGTAACCTCTAGTAAGCTAGACAGTAGGTTAATGCTGAGGAAAGAAGATGGACCGCTCAAAGATTGTCGCAATTAGCACTGGAGTCCTGTCTGTAATGCTAGCGATCGCATACCTGCTGCTGGTTCAGGTGCTTGATTTTCGCGGAGAAATGATTCCTGCGCCAGTGAGTTTTCTAGGAACTTTCATGTAGCAATTGAGACACGGCGAGGTGAGGCTTCAATCGGGGTCGACTCTCAAACCAGGGTTAAAGCTCAAACCAGCCAGATAAATCTCGCTTCAGCAAATCTTGCAGACGCTTTACGTCTTCACGGTAGTAGTTTTCTAAAAGCTGTCGGTCTTCTGCGGAAAGGGGCAGCCCTTCTTTGCCGGTGGAGTTAGCTGCGATTAGGCGCGATCGCAAGGCCTGCCGTTTTTCTTCTGGCAGCACTCGTCGCAGCACTGAGCCTGCTATCGTTCGCAAAGGATTTTTGGTTTGCAGCAGCTGATTAACCGACTGATTTTTGGGCACCTGCGCCGTCTGTGCCTTGCGCTCTGTATTCGCCTCAAAGCCTGGATCCACTCCAATAATGCTGTAGATCTGTCGCATTAAACCAGGCGTATCTTTGCGCAGCTCATCGTATAAAAAAACCGTGACCTGCTCAGGGCCAAACGCCGCTAAAAAATGCTTCATCCCTTCGTAATAGCGTCCCTTTAGCAGCGTATGAGAAGACTCTGGGCTGGTTGCTACTTGCTCAGCTAAGGGCTTCCGATTGCCCACCACCTGCCGCACATGCATCAAATAATCTGAATAGGCCCGCTCTACCGGGTTGCGCAAAATGGCGATCAGCTTAGCGTTTGGCGCGTTGGCTTGGATGCCAGGAACTGCCTGCTCGTGGCGAAAGAGATAGTTCGGGGACGTTTCTCCAATCGCTATTTCGTCGGTGACGCCTGAGAACAGCTCTTCGTAATCTGCTAGCGTCAGAATCTTTTTGCGGCCCCCTCTGGTGAGCTGTGGTCCGGTGGCAGCTTCGGCAGCAGCTTCAGAGAGATCGCGACAAAAGAAGTCGGTTTCCTTAAGCGGGCTGACGTACACCTGCGGGTGCTGAGAAAGGTATCCGTATATAGAGGTCGTTCCTGCTTTTTGGACACCGAAGATCAAAAAATTGGGCAGAACCATACCAGCTATATCACTTAAGAGATTTAGCTTGCCAGTATATAGCCCGTCGCCGTTTGCAGGCTACTCAGCAGGTTCACTCAATGTATTTTCTACATCTTTTACCCCTGCGTAGGCAGGCTCCTCTTCATTTTCGCTCTCATTAACACCGTCAAATAGCCCTAGCAAATAGCCCAAAACTGCGCCGAATACAAAGCCGCCAGCGTGAGCCCAGTAAGCGACACCGCCGCCCATGCCAACATCAGCGGCTGCGCCTAAGCTGGTGACGCCGTAAAAGGCTTGCTCTACAAACCAGAATCCCAGAAATAGTAAGGCTGGAACCCGTACCGCTGAGAAAAAGATGGGGATGAAGGTGAGAACGCGGACCTGGGGAAAGCGGAAAATGTATGCGCCCATGACGCCAGCGATCGCACCACTTGCACCCAGTGAAGGAATGGGCGATGCCGGTGCCACACACCACTGACACAAAGACGCCAGCACGCCACACATCAAATAAAAGAGAAAAAACTTCAGGTGCCCCAGCTGATCTTCAACATTATTGCCAAAAATCCACAGGTAGAGCATGTTGCCGCCCACGTGAAAAAAGCCCGCGTGCAAAAACTCAGCGCTCAGCAGTGTGCCCCATTCTGAAATATGAGGTGCCCCCATGCCGGTATTAAAGCTCAAGCTCAAATCCTTAGGGACTACTGCAAAAGTATTGAACAGCGCTTCCAAGTTCGGCGCACTTAGCGTCATTTCATACAAAAACACCAGCACGTTGAGCGCAATGAACGCATAGGTTACGTAGGGTGTCGTTGTGATTGGGTTTTCGTCGCGAATTGGAACCACGGTGGCGCTCTCCCATGAGTCTTTGCAGTCAACTTACTCTTATCAACTTATAAGACGAACGGCTCTCCCCGTCTCTCTCTATAGATGTGTAACGGATGTGACCTTCAGATGAACGACACCCCTCAGGCGGTAAACTTGCTGCTATGAAATCTAAAGACCTGCTCTCACTTATGGCAAAGCGCAACCGCTCTGGTAAGAACTCTGGCAGTAAATCTGGTGGTAATAAAGCCACCGATCGGGTGGTCTATTCTGAGTTCGGCACAGCTTCCGACGCCACCGCTCGACCTGTCCCCGATTTACCGCCTGACCAGCAAGACCTGCGCGTACAGGTCTCTCGCAAGGGCCGCAAGGGTAAAACCGTCACCGTGATCAGCGGCTTTACCCATAATCCTCAGACACTTGCGGCACTGGCCAAAAGTCTTAAAGCCAGCTGTGGCTCGGGTGGTACGGTAGCAAACAATACCATTGAAATTCAGGGCGAGCATGCCCCTAAGCTCGTCACCCTACTTACAGCAAAAGGCTACAAGGCCAAAATCAGCGGAGGTTAACGCACCCATGGCGCACAGGCGGCAACAGTTCGGCATCGCATTTCTCATCGGCATTTTCTGTGCAGCGCTTTTTAGCAATTTCACCTTCTTAGGCGTCAATCAAGCAAAAGCTTCTACCGTTCGCTTTGCAGGGCATCCTATCGAGCCCTGTATTCAGTCTCTTATTTCTCAAGACGTGTTTAGTCAGCAGGCCGTCGCTCGTCGCTACCCTAGCAGTGCGCTCACCCAAACTGCCTATGCTGAAGCTGTACTCAACGCTTTTCCAGGTGCCTTTGCCGCCAACAACGAATACCTTGGCCTCACGTTTGACGAAGCCGAAACCGAGTCGGAAGCGCTCCTGATGGCGGCCCTCGGTGATGGCGCCAGCCCTGAGCAATACGCGAACCGAGCACAGGCGCTGGCTATTTTGACCTCTGGTTCTGCGACGCCTTACCAAGCCGATGCCACCCGCACGCTGACCTTTGCCTTTCAAGATAATCTATTAATTCCAGACAACACCCGCGAAGGCGTGGCTGCTGCCCTCCTCGCTGGCTACATTGTCGATAGAGAAGGCGCTAAGGAAAACGCTCGCCATCAGCTGCGTCCTCGCCGCAGCATTACCCTGGCTGATGGGGCGGCTTTCTTATGCAGGGCCAGCTTAGATTCGCAGACGGTAGCTACGATCCCTGAGGAAATGGTGGTGTCT
Source organism: Cyanobacteria bacterium J06598_1 (assembly GCA_038529685.1). Classification (GTDB taxonomy): domain Bacteria; phylum Cyanobacteriota; class Cyanobacteriia; order Phormidesmidales; family Phormidesmidaceae; genus Phormidesmis. The sequence continues at coordinate 7,971 of JBCBDN010000043.1, forward strand.
TTTGTGCCGCTCTCGACGATTGCTGCGCCCGCGAATGAGCTACGTGGTGTTTGGATGACGAATATTGATAGCGACGTGCTGTTCTCGCGGGAGACGCTAGAAAAAGCGCTCGATCAGCTAGCGGCACTCAACTTTAATACGGTGTATCCTACGGTTTGGAACTGGGGCTACACGCTGTTTCCAAGTGCTGTGGCTGAAAGGACGACGGGCTATAAGCAGGGTCTGTATCCCGATTTGGGGCAGTCTGGGCGACAGGATGCTTTGGAGGCGGCTCAAGGCGATCGCGACATGCTGCTAGAAGTGATTGAGCTGGCCCGCAGCCGAAATATCAAAGTGATCCCCTGGTTTGAGTTTGGCTTTATGGCCCCGGCTGACTCTGCCTTGGCCGCTCGCCACCCGGACTGGCTAACGCAAAAAGTAGACGGGACGCTGACGACGCCCGAAGGCTCTCACGATCGTGTTTGGATGAACCCTTTCCACCCTGAAGTGCAGGCGTTTATTCTCGACTTGGTGAGTGAAATATCGCGGAACTATGACATTGACGGCTTCCAGGTAGACGACCATATGGGCCTGCCGTTTGCCTACGGCTATGATCCCTACACGGTGGCGCTGTATCAGCAGGAGCACAATGGCCAGTCACCGCCAGTAGATGCCAAAGACGCGGAATGGACTCGCTGGCGAGCGGATAAAATTACAGCGTTTATGGGTGAGGTTTTTACCACGCTAAAGTCCAACCGATCCCAGGCGGTGATGTCGGTGTCTCCTAATCCCCATGTGTTTGCCTATGAGTACTACCTGCAAGACTGGGATACTTGGTTGAAAAAAGGCTACGTGGAGGAGCTGATTATCCAGCTGTATCGCAATGACCTCGGTCGGTTTGTATGGGAGATGGGCCAAGAAGCGGCAGAATATGCGCGGCTGCACATCCCGACTAGCGTGGGGATCTTGAGTGGACTGAAGGGACGATCGGTGCCGATGTCGCAGATTGCTGAGCAGGTGGAAGCGGTACGCGACCGCAATTTCTCTGGCGTCAGCTTCTTCTTTTATGAAACCCTGTGGAACCTCAGTCAAGAAGGCACTCCTGACGAACGGCAGGCAGCGCTGCAAAATATCTTCCCCAACCAGGCTAGCTATCCCCGAGGCAGGCAGACCGTAGGAGCAGACAGCCGGTAGGCGATAGACGCGACAGAGGTAATCAAACAGAAATTCAGTCCTGACCACAACAGATTGCTCAGGTCAGGACTGAATTCGCTTTTGGAATCTACTCAAAAGGCTCTACCCAAATGCATCCGCCCCAATGGATAAGTCTGAATACATAGACTTTCACTATTAATAAAAATTTTCTCTCTCCTTAATGGAAAAAACCGGCAACGTTGTTTAAAGTCTTATAGCTGCAAATGTTGCTCTTGACTTTAAATCAACGATATTTGGTGCGAGCAGAGCGTCCAATCCGAGCCGAGCAGCGTCGGTCAGACGCAATAGCTATACGAGAGATAACCTAAGGAAAGTTTATGGCACAGAGTTTTGGTGTAATTGGCCTAGCAGTAATGGGCGAGAATATTGCGCTTAACGTTGAGCGCAACGGTTTCCCAATTGCGGTGTACAACCGGTCTAGGTCAAAAACCGATGACTTTATGAAAAATCGGGCCGGCGGCAAGAATGTCGTGGCCACCTATTCATTAGAAGAGTTCGTCAGTGCGTTAGAGCGTCCTCGCCGCATTTTGGTGATGGTAAAAGCAGGTAACCCCGTTGATATGGTAATCGACAGCCTGAAGCCACTCCTCGATCCCGACGATATGATCATTGACGGTGGCAACTCTTTGTACGAAGACACCGAAAGACGCGTGAAAGATCTTGAGTCCGCAGGATTCAACTTCATTGGTATGGGCGTAAGCGGCGGCGAAGAAGGCGCGCTCAACGGTCCTAGCCTCATGCCTGGTGGCAGTAAAGCGGCCTACGACTCCATTGAGCCCATCGTGACCAAAATCGCGGCTCAAGTGGACGATGGCCCCTGTGTGACTTACATCGGCCAGGGCGGCTCTGGTCACTTTGTAAAAATGGTGCACAACGGCATTGAGTACGGCGACATGCAGCTGATTGCAGAAGCCTACGACCTGCTGAAAAATACCCTTGGCTGTAGCCAAGAAGAGCTGCACGCTATCTTTAGTGAGTGGAACAAAACAGAAGAGCTGGATTCTTTCCTGATTGAAATTACGGCTGATATCTTCAAAAAAGCTGACGAAGAGACAGGCAAGCCGCTGGTTGAACTGGTGATGGATAAGGCGGGCCAAAAAGGAACAGGCCGCTGGACGGTAATGAGCGCGCTAGAGCTAGGCGTGAGCATTCCTACCATCACGGCTGCTGTGAACGCTCGCATTATGTCCGCGCTTAAAGCAGAGCGTGTGATTGCTGAAAAGCAAATCTCTGGTCCGAAGGCCACCTTTGATGGCGATAAGCAGGAGTTTATTGGCAAAATTCGTGATGCTCTCTACTGCTCCAAAATTTGTTCCTACGCGCAGGGTATGGACTTGCTGAGCAAGGCGTCTGCCCTCAATGGCTACGACCTAAACCTGGGCGAAACTGCTCGGATTTGGAAAGGTGGCTGTATTATTCGTGCGGCGTTCTTGAACAAGATCAAAGCGGCCTACGACCAGGATGCAAAGCTGCCTAACCTGTTGCTGGCTCCTGAGTTCAAGCAGACCATTCTAGACCGCCAAGATGCTTGGCGTGAGGTGATTGCGCTGGCGGCTAAGATTGGTATTCCGGTGCCTGCATTTAGCGCGTCGCTAGATTACTTTGACAGCTATCGCCGGAGCCGTTTGCCGCAGAACCTGACTCAGGCGCAGCGCGACTACTTTGGTGCGCATACCTATGAGCGCACTGATAAGGAAGGCATTTTCCACACTGAGTGGGGCCAGTAATTTAGAGTCATTGGATTGGGCTCGTTAGACTGATTCAGCAGACTAAAAACAAAAGCACTCCGCTGATGTAGCGGAGTGCTTTTGTTTGTTGCCATTAGCCTAGTGATTCAGACTCTAGTGATTCAGACTCTAGTGAGCGATATCTTGCGTAGTCTCAGCAGCAGCCAATGTATCTGTTTGAGATTGGGCCAACGTACCCCCTGCTAAATCTACACTTGTTAGATAAATGCAGCCGACGGCTAAGCAGCTACACCCCAGCACAAACCACGACCAGCGAATTCCTTTTGTAGCAGGCGGAATGGGAATGGTTTTTGAAAGTAAGTATTTTTCCATAGATTGAGTATTAAAAAGCACATCATGGGTTTAACGTGCCCACGGTCAATTGCATTCTCTATGTCTACGGAGATCTAATTGATACTGAACGGATTATGTATCTCTGCACATAATCCGCCGTCGCCTCGGAGCGTGTTGCCTTTGAATACGACACCTGTCGGTTTTTCATCTGCAACCTCTGGCGCCTTTGGCTCCATTTTGGCTTCCATTTTCGCTTTACTACCATCAAACGACATCATTACAATGCGATCACGGAATACGAAAACAATGAGCAGTACGACGAAAGCGACGATCAGACACAAAATGATAGTTGTATTCATATGTGCACCCGACTATTCCTACTGCATCCGTCCACAAACGCTACTATAGCGGTAATTTACCGCATATATGCATAGAAAAAGCACTAAATCAGTTTGATGTTTGAACACACTGCATACATCACTGCGATTTTAATCGGATCAAGCATTCTTTGCTGAACTAACAGTCACTGCCTCAGACGGCTGTGCTTTTTGCAACATTCTGATCAACAGACGTAGTCCTTCATTCACCGCGCCCGCATCTGGGAAAAACGCAGCTACATCAGGTTCTAGTTGAACAACAGCCCCCTTTACCTGTGCTCTTCCTCTCCCGCGCGCGACAGGAGTCATTTGAGCAAAGTCGTATTCAGGGCGCAACTCGTCGTCCATTTCAGATATCTGACTCATAAGCTTTTCGTTCCTTACGGGTAACTGGGCGAGCACTGATCAATCGTGTAATGTCTTCACGATCAGTGTAAGAAACTACAAGTAAGTGCCCTTTGATAGACTCTCCCATAATAATAAACCGTCTTTCTTCAATGGAGTGGTCTAGGTCGGCAAAGCTTAGAAAGAGCGGATCGTCGAATACGGAAGCAGCTTCATTGAAGGAGATGCCATGTTTATTCAAATTCTTCTTTGCTTTTTCCTCATTCCAGTCAAATTTCATATTTGTAAGCTGTAGGAGGGTTACAAGAACTTGCTGTGGTATCACTCTTTATGCAAAAAGGTTTCTTGTATTTACATCCACACCTGCCCTGAAATTCTGTCTGAGACAGTTTTACCATCATCTAAGATGTAGTGACCGTTTTTCCATGTTTTAGAGCGGTTCGTCTTCAGTTTCTAGTTTTTTGAGCGATAGGCGAGCGGCTTCTGCGACTTGGGAGTGGTCGTCTTTGGTGAGGTAGCGTAGGGCGGATAGGCTTTTTTCGGTAGGGAGGTTGCCGAGTGCTTCGGCTAGGCGCTGGCGAACGAGCCAATCTTCAGCTTGGGCAAAGTTCAAGATGCTGTCGACGGCTTTGATATCGCGAATTTCGCCTAGGGCTGCGATCGCTGCCTGCTGAATCACCACTTCCGGGCTATTCAACGCTGAAATCAACACGTCGTGAGCTTTCGGATTTTTCAGATTCCCCAGAGACACCGCTGCGCTGAAACGAACCAGCCAATCTACATCTTCATAGAACGCTTTCACCAGCGGATCGAAGGCGCGAGGATCTTCTAAATAGCCCAGTGCACCGGCGGCATCTGCTCTGATGCCGTAGTCGGGGTCGCTTTCCATGATATTTACTAGCAAGTCGTAGCACTCTGCCTGAGGTTTTAACCCCAGCGCGAAGATAGCCATTGAGCGCACCTGATCGTTCTTGTCGTTCAGTACCTTTTTGATCAGCGGCACGGCCTGTGCGGCTGGGACATCGCGCATGGCGGCTAGTGCTAACTTTCGGGCAACTAGGTCGCCTGTTTCAAGCTGCTGAGAGAGGGTTTCGAGATCAGGCTGCGCCATAGAAAATGAAAGATAAAAAAGAAAGACTCTCTTCCAGTATAAGTTCGCCTGATGTGCACACCCCTCTAACCCTGTGGGGACTTTTGTCGTTTGCTACAGATATTGAGTGTGCGGAATTTGATAAGAACGTTTGAAGATAAAGGCATCCTGACGTTTGCTTAGCGTCACTGGCTAAGCACCCTTTCGATGACCTTGCACTCTGCCAAAGATCCCGTTCAAAAAAATAATGGGTACGACCGCTTAGACGATAAACCTATAGGTGAAGGCAGTCTGTCCTCTGGCTTGTCGCAGAAGCCTAAGGCTAAAAAACGCTTAACAGTGGTCCGAGTGAAGCGCTCTACTCGGCGCTATCGCAGGCGTCGGTTTAAGCCTCGGCGGCGCGGTAGACCTCGTCGTACGGTGTCGGGCGGCAGTCGTTAGCGATGCCGTTAGCGGTACAGAACGCGCGTGCGGAATCCTCGGGCGATCGCAGCATTGACTCTTGCCTCAGCCGGGAATCGGCTGTCAAAGTTGCCAATGTTAATAAATTCACCGCGACGGTTTCTATCGACATAGGCATCGGCAAAGAACTGCTGCACGTTGCCGAGCTGGTCGGCCTTCAGAATGACAGCGGCTACATAGCGATTTTCATTGGCGACTCTAGAGGCCGAAATGCCCATCGCTCTGAGCGTATCTCTGTCAGCGGTGCCAGAAACATTGAGCCCCTGCACCCTTTGATAAGTGCGCACGCCCTGCTGGGTTTCAAATCCGTATTGCCCATCGACAAAGACCGGAATACCAAAGTCATTGAGGCGCTGCTGGAGCGCGATCACATCGGGCCCCGAACTGCCTGGACCGAGCGTGCCACTGCGTATGGCTGTAGAACGACTGCTACTAGGCGGTAAGGGAATGGCGTTGTTGTTGACTTGAGAAGCGGGTAAGAAGTCAAACTCCATGTCGGTCAGGGTTTCTTCGTCTGCGATACCGGTGGCGGGCAAGTCGCGGATTCTTTGGTATGTGGCGACTGAGTTGAGGGTTTCCTGGCCGTAGATACCGTCGATTTCGAAGGGGTAGAGGCCGTTTCTGCTGAGGTAGCGCTGCAAAATTCGGACGTCTGCACCTTCATCGCCAGCTTGTAGGTTGCGAACGGTGAGGGCAATGGCGAGCAGCTGAGACTGCTGCGGGGTATCAAAAGATAGCTCGGGAGATGGCCCAGGAAATGACCCGGAGAGCAGCTCAGCCGCTGGACGACTAGCAAGCGCGGGCAGCTGAATGAGTGTCAGTAAAAAGACACCTAATCCTAAACTGCGAACTGCGAACGGCTTCATAGTGACTCTGGCGCTCCACATTGGTTTTATCTACTGGTGAATGAGTTAGTATTACCCATCTATACATTAAAAAATGATGTTCTGTCCTGATTGACTGTGTCGATAATACATAGATGCTGATAAGTGATGCCGATAAGCGCCTTCAATGACGACTCTGCCAAACCTGACTTGCGTATTGTCTATTTCAAGCTAGTAGCGACAGCGTTGCTGTGGGGTGGGACATTCATTGCGGGTCGGGTTGCTGTGCAGACACTGGGCCCTTTTACGGCTGCTTTTTTGCGATTTGCGATCGCATCTTTAGCCTTAGGTATTGTCGTTTGGCGAGTGCATGGCGAAGTGCCCGCGCTTAGCGCGTCTGAGCGATTGGCTGTGGTGGGCCTAGGCCTGACTGGTATTTTTGGCTACAACGCACTATTTTTTGCTGGGCTAAAAACGGTAGAAGCCGGACGTGCTTCGCTGATTATTGCGCTTAATCCGGTGGCGATCGCCCTCGGCGCATCCCTGCTGTTCAAAGCTCCTCTGAACAAACGCAAAATCTTAGGCGTTGTAATCTCGCTCTTTGGCACGGCGTGGGTGATTAGCCGAGGTGAGGTGAGCAGCCTCTTAGCGTTACTGCTCGGTGACTCATCAGTTCAGAGTTTTGGCTGGGGCGAAGCGATGATTGGCGGTTGTGTCCTGACCTGGATGAGCTACACACTGATGGGTAAGGCTGTGATGCGAACCCTATCGCCATTGGTCGCTTCCACCTACGCTTGTTGGGCTGGTACCTGCCTGCTGCTGCCTGTGGCCATTGCTGAGGGGCTGTGGCAATCCTTAGGAAATTTGCACTCCGATGCCGCGCTCAGTGTTTTGTACCTCGGTGTCTTCGGGTCGGCGGTGGGATTTTGCTGGTACTACGACGGGCTACAGGCCATTGGCCCTGCTAAGGCGAGTGCTTTTATAAACTTGGTACCCGTATCCGCCATTGGGCTAGCGGCCCTGTTTTTGCATGAACCGCTGACACCCAGTATTGCTATAGGCGCTATCCTGGTGATTTTAGGGGTTTCCATCACAAATCGAGCGTAGGCCCGCTTTAGTTTTGAAGACAATTTTTTTCCCAGAGATAGACCATGTTCCGGCCTCAGCTTCGTCGCGCGTCCAAAAAGTTTTTTGTTGGTAAGAGTGATTACTCAGAGATTGAGCGGATTGGCGATCCTCATTCTTACTGGGAAGATGTTTATCATCTGCTGCTAACAATGCCTTGGCCGACGTTCATTAGTTTGACCAGCGCGCTGTATTTGCTGATTAATGCGCTGTTTGCCTTAGCCTACAGCTGGGGTGACGGGGTGGCTTCTGCCAGTGGTGATGGCCCTGAGTACTTTTTAGATCTCTTCTTTTTTAGCGTGCAAACGATGGCCTCTATTGGCTATGGCGTGATGCACCCGACGAACCTGTATGCGCACTGGCTCGTGGTGATTGAGTCTTTGGTGGGCGTATTTTTTATTGCGATGACCACAGGCTTGGTCTACGCTCGGTTTTCGCTGCCGACGGCGCGAATTTTGTTTAGCAATGTGGCAGTGATTGCGCCTTTTAATGGCATTCCTACACTGATGTTTCGCACGGCGAATAAGCGCAAAAACTACATTTTGGAAGCGCAGCTGTGGGTGACGCTGGTGCGAGATGAGTACAGTACGGAGGGTGACTTTATGCGGCGCTTTCACGATATTGCTTTGGTGCGATCGCATACCCCGGTATTTAGTCTGTCTTGGACGGCGATGCACCAAATTTTGCCCGGTGGCCTGCTCGATGGCGATACGGTTGAGACTTTGAGACGCGATCGCGCCCAAATTATCGTCACCCTCACTGGACTCGACGAAACCCTAGCCCAAACCATTCATGCCCGACATACCTTCAACGCCGAAGATATCCAGTGGGACTACCGCTTTGCCGACATCTTTTTGACCGGTCCTAACGGCAGACGCGTGATCGACTTCACTCAGTTCCATATAATTCATCCCATTAGCCGACCTCGGCAGCTACCCAGCAATTACAAGGTCACAGCGGGGGCTCATCGCAACAATGGGCGTTCAGACGGGCATTTAGATGAAAATTGATCCCGGCCTTCCGCTAAGATCGTGATTACGTCGTAAAAGGATCACGCGAGAGCAGTGGTAAAAAGCCGTGATAAAAACAGCACTCATTAAAGTCATTACTGGAGTTATCTCCGGTGCCATTTCTAAAGTTCAGGTATTCGCTGCGGCTCAGTTCGCTGAAATCGAGGCAATGCTGAAACGTCTAGCCTCTGTGCAGCTGCGTCAGCTGGTGAGCCCTGTGCTGCTGGTAACGTTGGTTTTGAGTGCGCTGCTGGGATGTGTTCAGCCTGCGATCGCCACTAACTTTGACCGCAAGAATCTGCGCCAGCAAGATTTCTCTGGCCAAGACCTCACCGATAATGACTACACCCGCGCGGACCTCACTGAAGCCAACCTCAGCCACGCCAACCTAGAGCTGGTGCGCCTGTTCACCACGCGCCTCACCCGTGCCAACTTAGAAGGTGCAAATCTCAAAGGGGCGACGCTTGACGGTGCGAGCTTGGTCGGTGCCAACCTCAAAGACGCCAACTTGGAAGGTGCCTACGCCATCAACATCGATTTTCGCGGTGCGAATATCGAAGGTGCAGACTTTACCGACGTTTTGCTCGACCCTAAAGACAACGACCGGCTGTGTGAGATTGCTAGCGGCACTAATAGCGTGACGGGTAGAGAAACCAGAGAGACGCTTTACTGTCCTTAATACGAAGGCTCTTCTTTCTCATCCTTCAGTCCTAAGACTTTCTCATCCTTCAGCTCTAAGACAAATACCCGTTCTCGGCTAAAAAAGACATTGAGACATCCATCGCCGGATCTTTTGCGCCAGCCGAGCTGTCTAGCACCGTGCCCGGACGACCTCGGCTGAACTTTTCGACGTATTTGCCCAGCACATCGCCCTCCAAATTCACTGGGTCACCCGGCTGTAGATATTGCAGATTTGTTTCTGCATAAGTCACCGGAATCACCGCTGTTGAAAACCAGTCGCCAGCGGTGCTGCATGCTGCCACGGTGAGGCTGATGCCATTGACCGCAATGCTGCCTTTGTTCACGATGTAGCGAGCGACGGCAGGATCCACGTTCTTAAAGCGAATTTCCCAGGCGTTGGCCGTTCGCTCGGCGCGCTCTAGCTCGCCGGGACCATCGACGTGCCCAGTGACAAAGTGACCGCCAATTTTGCTGCCCACGCGCAGGGAAGGCTCCAGATTAACCGGGCCATTTTCAGAGACTTTGCCCAGGGTCGATTTGGCTAAGGTTTCAGGTGAGGCTGTGGCAATAAAGCCCTGATTCAAAATCTTTTCGACGGTGAGGCACACGCCATCGACCGCGATGCTATCGCCTAGTTCAATACCTCGAAGTACTCGGTCTTGAGGGGTTGTACAGGTGATTTTTAGCTGGTAGGGATTGAGATGCTGGAGCTGACCAATGCTTTGAACTAATCCTGTAAACACAGTCGGACCATCTCACGATAATTACCGAATAACTTTAGCTTAAATGACCGGCTTAGTTGTGATTGAACGTGAAGGGTTATTGGGCTGCACAAAAACTGCCAAATACACTGCTCAACACATAGCCTTAA
>JBCBDN010000044.1:0-17858 GCA_038529685.1 Cyanobacteria bacterium J06598_1
CGGACGAAGCACTATGAAGCAGAAGAGAAGACTGGGTTAAGCATCTGTGAAATACCCACGCAATATCTACCTGAAAACGTCGTCACCTCGCAAAACCTTGATGGACTACACAATTCAATTTTGCCTACACTGGTAGTAAGCTTGCCATCTACCTTTTAATCGCCCTCAACAGTCCTGCATTCCGCCAATGGCTTTTCCTCTCCAAGAGCGATATATCAATTTGCTTACCGACTTCGGCTTCAAGCGCGTCTTCGGTTCGGAGCCGAATAAGCAGCTCTTGGTGGACTTCCTTAATACGCTGCTGCCTACCCATCACCAGATTGAGTCGCTGTCTTACAAAAGCACTGAAAATCTGGGCAGTACACTAGTAGACCGTAAGGCGATTTTTGATATTTATTGCCAGGGGGTGAATGGCGATCGCTTCATCGTAGAGCTGCAAAAAGCCAAGCAAAAGTTCTTCAAAGACAGAAGCGTTTTCTACGCCAGCTTCCCGATTCAAGAGCAAGCTCTCAAAGGTCAATGGAATTTTGAATTAGCCCCTGTTTACTCTATTGGTATCTTGGACTTCACCTTCGATGAGCATGCAGGCGACAATACAATCATCCATACAGCCAAGCTCAAGAATCAGAACTGTGAGGTCTTTTACGACAAGCTGACATTCATTTATGTAGAGCTACCCAAGTTTGAGAAAACAATAGAGCAATTGAAATCACAGCAAGACAAGTGGCTATATCTATTTCGCCATTTGCCAGACCTAGACTCTCAGCCAAGCCCTTTCCAAGACCCCGTTTTTCTACAGCTGTTTGAGATTGCCGAGATTGCTAATTTTTCACGCAGCGAGCAAGACGGCTATCAGTCTAGCCTTAAGTACTATCGCGATCTCAATAACGTGATTGATACGTCTTGGATGGAAGGGAACGCAAAGGGGTTAGAGCAAGGCATAGAGCAAGGGCGAGAACAAGGCATAGAGCAAGGGCGAAAGTTGGCAGAACTAAAGATGGCGCGGTCGCTTCTCGACAAACTTCCAGCCGAAACTATCAGCCAAATCACTGGGCTAAGCCAGTTAGAAATTGAACAGTTAGCGTCTACAGATTGAGGATCGCACTTTACGCACTGACTTTTGCAATCGCTCACTTAGCCAACCATCGTACTTTTCATAAATAGGCAGGCGAGGCTGCAAAGTCATAGACTGTGCGCTCAAAAGTGTCACCATTTCCTTGTGAGATCGATGTCTATAATCTGGATTGGCCTCGTCAACTGGGCCAATACCACCGAGGTCGTGAGCGCCTAGCTGCAAACAATCCAACAGTGCGACATCTGAGCGGACCAAGTTGGGTGGAATTTGGATAGTGATGTCTTCAGGTAGGATTTCTTTGGCGATCGCAATAGCCTTAATAAGCGTGGTGCCATGACAAGGCGGACGCGTTTGGGCCTGACGGTGCCCTGGCTGGTGCGGCTGAAGGATCACTTCTTGAACATGGCCGTATTTTGCATGCGATCGCGCAATTACCCCCAAACTCTCTTTCCAGTCTTCCTCTGTCTCTCCTAACCCCAACAACAATCCTGTTGTAAACGGAATCTTTAGCTCACCCGCCTGGTTGAGCTGCTGCAATCGAACATCAGGATGCTTGCTAGGCGCGTGGGCATGCACCGTCTTCAAAAGCGTCGGCGTTATTTGTTCTACCATCAGCCCCATAGAAACATTCACCTCGCGCAGCTGAGTCATTTCCTCCACGCTTAGCGGTCCAGCATTGGTATGGGGTAAAAAGCCCATTTCTAGGGCTAGCTCGCACAGGTCGTATATTCTTTGAAACCAAGCCGAACGCCGAGCGTGCTGCGGATGCACCTCACCGCTGAGGATGAGAATTTCGATGACTGATTTGGACTGAAGCGATCGCAATGTTTCCTCAGCCGCCGCCAACGTCATCCACTCATCTTCACCTGGATCTACCCGAAAGTTGCAGTAGGTGCAGCGGTTAAAGCACTCGTACGTCGGAACAATCGTGTAAGCAGGGCTGTAGGTAATGGTCTTTAGAGAGGGCATTCGCGACTTTGGTGATAAAAAAGATACCAGTTGTTGTCAATGGGCCGGAGTCGCCAGATTTCACAGCTGCTGTTACCGCTGATTTGGCTAGTGCCTCTGTACCGACCCGAAAACTGATCGAGCGGCTCGTCTGCAATGCTGACAGAAGGCAGCGGCAGTGCGGTTGCAATCAGCTCGGGCTGCGCCACATACACAAATCCTTTCTCTTCTAGGATAGAGGTCTTCCAGCTCACTAGGCCACCGGTCCATCGGCTCGCGGTTTCTTCTATCCAGCCGGTGCCGATTCTTTTTTGGGATGCCACCACCAAATACATTTCGCTGTTGTCATCTTTGGCCAGGTACTGAATAGAGTAAATGTTGGGCGTGTCGGCAGGCTGCACAAACGGCGTCAGCTCACAGTCACCAAAGGTCTCCAGCGAAGGAATCGTAATCAGGTCATCCGTTTTTTGATATTGAGCAGAGAGTCGAGCGGCAGGGTCATTTTTTTGACAGGCTTCAATACTTTCTAACAGTCCTGCGCGATCGCCCTCCCATTGCTCCAGCATGGCAGCATCTGCAGGCAAAATACCTGAATTGGGGTCTTCACAACTGGTCGTCAGGACCACAACAGGTAAGAGCACTAGGGCGGCCTGTAGCCAACGCCGCGCTCTACTTTTCTGTCTACTTTTCTTAAAGTGTCTTTTCAATGTTTTCATAGAATTCTTTAGGGCGGTGAGAGCTGTTTGTGGCCTATGAAGAGTGTTGTAAGATGACTCTGGCATATTCACCTACCCATCTCAAAAAGCGAGGGCCGCTCCGTTGAAAACCACTGTAGTTATTGTGCGTCATGGGCAAAGCACCTCTAATGCTCAGCGTATTATTCAAGGTCATCACGATACAGCAGTCCTGACCGAATTGGGAGAAGCGCAGGCCCAAAAAGTAGGCCAAACCCTCGATGGATTATCGGTAGATGCCGTGTATGCGAGCCCGCTCAAACGCGCGCGGCGTACCTGTGAGCTGATTGTAGAAACCATCGGCAAAACCGGGGCTACAATGCCCGAAATTCAGATCACCGATCAAATCAAAGAAATTCATCTCCCCCTGTGGGAGTCCAAATCGTTTGACGAGGTAGAAGCCACTTACCCTGAAATGTACAAGGCTTGGCGGCACGATCCGAAGGCATTCAAAATGCCCGTGCCCAATGAAGATGGCACCACCACGGATTTCTATCCCGCGCGTGAAATTTGGCAGCGGGCCACACAGTTTTGGCAAACCGTTCTCGAAAAGCACGCAGGACAAACTGTTTTGCTAGTGGGGCACAGCGCCATTAACCGGGCGCTGGTAGGCTCTGCCATTGGCCTCGGACCTGAGAGCCTAAACAGCATGGGGCAGAGCAATTGCGCCATCAACGTGCTGAACTTTACAGGCGGATGGGAAGATGGCGTACAGCTAGAATCGCTGAACCTAACGAGCCATATGGGTGAGCCCATTCCAAAAAAGCGATCGCGTTTCAAAGGCCCTCGATTCCTCCTCGTGCGCCACGGCGAAACCGACTGGAACCGTGATGGTCGCTTCCAAGGCCAAATCGACATTCCACTCAATGACAACGGCCATCGGCAAGCGGCCCAAGCCGGTGACTTCCTCAAGGTAATTGAAATTGATGCGGCGGTTAGCTCCTCAATGAAGCGCCCCAAAGAAACAGCAGAAGGCATCTTGAAGCACCACCCAACTGTCACCTTAGAAACCACTGAAGACCTTTGGGAAATCAGCCACGGAGAGTGGGAAGGCATGCTGGATACAGAAATAGATGCGGGCTACCCAGGTATGTTGGCTGAGTGGCAAAGCAAGCCAGAAACTGTACAGATGCCAGGGGGTGAAAATCTAGAAGACGTATGGCGTAGAGCTAAAAAAGGTTGGGGAGACTTAGTCGCTAAATACAGCCAATCAGAGACGCCGCAAACTGTGATGGTGGTGGCCCATGACGCTATTAATAAGGCAATTTTGTGTCAGGTGTTTGGCCTAGGACCAGAGAAATTTTGGCAGTTCAAGCAGGGCAATGGAGCGGTGAGCGTAATTGACTATCACGGCGGCCCAGGCAGTGTACCGGTGCTGAGTGCGGCAAACATTACCACGCATTTGTCGGGCAGCATTTTCGACAAAACCGCAGCGGGTGCGCTCTAGATGCTGAGAAAAGGAGAGCTAGATGGCTGAGCTGATAAAACAGGCGTTTTTAGTGACAGCAGCGGCAGAACTGGTCGATGCTGAGGGTAGGGGCGATGTGCTGATTGAGGAAGGGCAGATTGTGGCGATCGCACCTTCCATCAATGACCGCCCACCAGAAACAGCCATTCTCGATGCCAGCGGTCAGTTTCTCGGCCCTGGCCTGATAGATTTGTACAGCCAAAGCGGTGAGCCTGGTCACGAACCCAGAGAAACCCGTGACTCTTTGCGGGCGGCGGCAGCGGCAGGCGGCTTTACTAGAGTTGGCCTGCTGCCAAATACCAATATTGTGACTGATAGCGTGGAGGCGATCGCAGCCATTCAAAAAGGCAACACCTCAAGTCTCCCCCAGCTACTTCCCTGGTGTGCCATCACCTTAGGCACCCAAGGCGAGCAGCTCAGCGAGCTAGGCGAACTCGCCGAGGCTGGCGCATTAGGCTTCACTGACGGTGTGCCGATTGCGAACACAGCCCTGCTGCGTCGCCTGTTGGAATATGCGCGGCCCCTGCAAAAAACGCTGGCCCTCTGGCCTTGCGATCTTCAAGTCGCAGGCGGAGGCGTCGCCAGAGAAGGGGCCGATGCGCTGAGATTAGGACTCGTTGGGGTGAGTGCCATTGCAGAAACCACTGCGATCGCCACCCTGCTGGAATACATTGTTGAAGTCCCTGCCAGGGTCCACATCATGCGGGTTTCTACCGCGCGAGGCGTAGAGCTCATTCGTCAGGCGAAGGCTCGTAACCTACCCGTAACAGCCAGCGTTGCGTGGCATCATTTACTGTTCGATACGCAAGATTTAGAGACCTATAATCCAAGCTTGCGACATAGCCCACCGTTAGGACGCCCTGCTGACCGACAGGCGTTGATTGAAGGGGTTGCTGAGGGCGTGATTGATGCGATCGCCATTGACCACAGCCCCTACACCTACGAAGAAAAAACCGTTTCTTTTGACGCTGCGCCCCCCGGTGCAATTGGCCTAGAGCTAGCCCTACCGATTTTGTGGCAGACCTTTGTAGAAACTCGGCAGTGGAGCGCTTTGCGGCTATGGGAGTGTTTGTGCGATCGCCCAGCCAAATGCCTCAATCTCACACCAGGCAAATTAGAGATCAACGTCCCCGCCGAACTCACACTATTTGACCCACGCGCGCGGTGGAACGTAACGGCTCAAAACCTCAAGTCGCTGGCGTACAACACGCCTTGGGCCGGTAAAACCATTCAAGGAAAAGTCAGTAAGCTTTGGGCGCCCCGCCCCGCCGACCTATAAATTCGGCCTACAAATTTCCCATGCGATTAGGCGGCCAAAACCGCACCGACGCCTTACCAATAATGGTATCTTCCGACAAAAAACCCCACACATGGCCGTCCGAGCTGCCATTACGGTTGTCGCCTAACACTAAATAATGACCTTCTGGCACCACATTTGGGCCCCAGGTATATAGTGGCGGTGCCTTGATGTAGTTTTCTCTGAGCGCCTTGTCATTGACATACACCTTGCCATCGCGAACCTCTACCGTCTCACCCGGCATCCCCACAATCCGTTTGAGGTAGGCGTCTTTTGTTTTAGAATTTGCGGCGTCTAATGCTTCTTGAGGCGCTTGAAACACAATAATGTCGCCGCGCTGTGGATCTTGAAACAAGTAGCTGAGCTTTTCAACAAACAAGCGGTCATTGATTTCAATCGTTGGCTGCATAGAGCCCGTCGGGACTACCCTCGCTTCCGCCACAAACTGCCGAATACCCAACGCCATCACCATACTCAATCCGAGCGTTTGTAGGGCTTCTATCCACAGGTTGGGCTGTTTGCGAGTCTGTTTTTTCACCATGAGGCTGATGGTTCCACAAGGGATACGATTACGTACTTGCAGCGTAACGTTAGCGCGATAGAACCCTAGTCAAATTTATGCCAGTTCGTTGGTTGGCCGACCGCTGAAACCCAGGCACCACAAATCGGGAGCCTAATCTAACCCGCCGATGCGTTGCAGTGGCCAAAATCGAACGACCGCACGGCCAATGATGCTTTCCTTTTCTAAAAAGCCCCAGACGTGACCATCGGAGCTACTGTTGCGATTGTCTCCGAGCACTAGATACTGCTCTTCTGGTACGGTCTCTGGTCCCCAGACGTACACGGGCGGTGACTGGATGTAATTTTCTTCAATGGCTTCGCCGTCAATGAAAACCTTGCCATCGCGAACTTCAATGGTTTCACCCGGCAGCCCAATCACCCGCTTGATATAGGCGTCGTTGGTCACTGACCCCGCTGCCTTGAGGGCTTTTTGGGGCGCTCTAAATACAATGATGTCGCCTCGCTTAGGCGGATTGAAATGATAGCTGATTTTTTCGATGACTAGGCGGTCATCTATTTTGAGCGTGGGCAGCATGGATCCCGATGGAATAAAGCGAGCTTCAGCGACGAACTGGCGAATACCGAAAGCTAAGCAAATGCTCAACGCGACGGTTTGGAGCCCTTCGATCCACGGATTTTGTTGCTTTTCAGACACAGCTTCTATCGTTCGATTGGGTTAAATTCGGCGGCGGGACTGCGATTTAGTAACATAGCACTGCTAACGCATCAATCATAATAAGTTTAAGCTCTCATTGACACCGCGCTACCGTATCACTCTTTAGCACTGTTCTATGCCCCCAGCCCAGTCACCCATTCAGTCACCCACTCATCCGCCCACGCGACCCATCATGATTCAAAATGCTCAGGTGCTGCTGCCCTCGGGCGCAGTCGTACCGCGTGAGGTCACAGCTGCCAATGGCAGAATTACCGCCATTGGCACTCAGCTGGAAGTCCCTGAAAATACTCAGGTAATCGATGGCGCGGGACTGACGCTGTTGCCGGGTGTGATTGACCCGCACGTGCACTTTCGCGACCCAGGCTTAGAACACAAGGAAGATTTGTTTACCGCTAGCTGTGCCTGCGTGCGAGGCGGGGTGACCTCTTTTTTAGAAATGCCCAATACGCTGCCGCTCACAACAACTCAAGCTGTTTTGACCGATAAGCTAGCGATCGCAGCCACCAAATGTCTCGTGAACTACGGCTTTTTCATCGGAGCCACGCCAGCCAACCTAAACGACTTGCGGACGGCCCATCCCACCTGTGGCATCAAACTTTCTATGTACGCGACTGACGGTCTGCCCTCAGTGAATACCGACGAAACAATTGAGCCGATTTTTGCAGCAGGGCGTCGCTTGATTAGCGTACACGCCGAAAATCAAGCACGCATTACAGAACGCCGCGAGCAGTTTGCAGGCGAAACCCATCCGGCCACCCATACCAAAGTGCAAGACAACGAAACGGCCATCATCGCCACCAAAAGGGCCTTAGGCTTCTCGAAAAAGTATCAGCGGCGTTTGCATATTTTACACATGTCTACAGGCGATGAAGCCGAGCTGCTGCGTCAAGACAAGCCCAGCTGGGTGACCGCTGAAGTCACCCCCCAGCATTTGCTGCTAGATATTAGCGCCTATGAAGCGCTCGGGACCCTGGTACAGACAAATCCGCCGCTGAAGTATCCACGCGATCGCGAAATGCTCTGGCAGGCACTGCGAGACGGCATCATTGACTTCATCGCCACCGACCATGCACCCCACACCCTCGAAGAAAAAGCCAAAGGCTATCCCAACGCCCCCTCCGGCATGCCCGGTGTAGAGACTGCCCTACCGCTGATGCTGACCCAAGCCCAAGAAAACCGCTGCACCGTTGCCCAAGTCTCCAACTGGATGTCTACCGCTGTAGCCCACGCCTACAGCATCCCTAACAAAGGCTTAATCGAACCCGGCTTTGACGCCGATCTTGTGCTGGTCGATCTCTCGACCTACCGCCCCGTTTTACGCGAAGAGCTCCAAACAAAATGTAGCTGGAGCCCCTTCGAAGGCTGGAATCTCACCGGTTGGCCAGTCGTTACCATAGTCGGCGGTCAAGTCGTTTATGATCGCGGCCAAATCAACACCAGCGTGCGAGGCCGCGCGCTCCAGTTCACCCCCTAATTACCAGACCAGTTCCCCCTTTCTCCCCCGCTTTCCTTCCCCTTCTTTCCTCCTACCTTTGTCACACCATGACTAACCGCTTTGGCTCGCTCAAATACCTCCCCTGGGCCCTACTTTTTCAGAGCGCGGCTGTAACCATTGCGATCGCAGTCGTCCTCGATTTCCTGCTGCTACAGGGACTTACCCTAATTATTCAGCAAGCCCCCCAGCTCGTCACAAAGCTGCCTCGCCTCATGCTGCGATACACTGGGCTATTAGCGCCGCTAGCGGCTGCCTACGGCATAGGCGCACTGGCCATTTTAATTACGACGCGCTTCTTTCGCGAAATTAGGCTTGCGGCTAACATCATTTGGGCCCTGGTCGGCGCACTGGCACTGCTGCTCTGGGCGAGTACGTTTTTGCCCGTCCCTGGAATACTAAGAATGGCCAACACCGCAACAGTAGTGAGTATGGCACTTGGCGCATTTTTCTCAAGTAAGCGGTACTGGCGCTAAAAGTCTGGCGCTTCCCAAAACATAAACTACAGCCTAAAACAGGTTGTAGCGCAGGGAAAAATAGAGTCCGTTGTCTTGCAAACTGTCGCTGGTGCTATCGATATCAACCAGTGGAATGCCCCAGTCTATACGAGCAGAAAGGTTATCGCCGTGCTCCCACAGTAGGCCAAAGCCCGTACCGACTAAAACATTGTTATTGGACTGAGAGCCATCAAAGTTCCATGCGGTCCCGGCGTCTAAAAAAGGCGCGATTTTCAGAGTGCTCTCTTCAGAAAATCGCGCAATTGGGAAGCGAGCTTCTGCAGAAAGCAGCACGCCGTTATCTCGTAAGAGCGCGTCTTGGCGGTAGCCGCGCACGGTTTGCTGTCCGCCTAGGCCAAACTGCTCAGAAGAAAGCAAGCTATCAGTCGCTATCTGCACATCGCTACGCAAAAAGAACAGAGACTCTTTGCCCAGCAGGCGGACCCACTGCCCTTGTCCACGCCAAGACAAAAACTGACTGTCGGGCGCGGTTTCAGGATTATCGACCGCGTTTTCGTTACGAGAGGCATTCAAAATATCCAAGCCCAGATTGAACTGAGATCTCGCCGCAAACACCTGGCGCTGGCTACGTTTGGTCCAAGCCTGAGTGAACTGTAGGGCCGTTACGCGGGTTTCGCCGTTGCTATCTGCACCCGGTGAAAGGGGAAACGCACCAATATCGTCAATGGACAGACGAGTCTGGCTCTCTTTGTGCAGCAGTGAAAACCCTAACGTCAAGTCTTCTGTGGGCGTTTCAATCAGCGGATGGTCAACGCCAATGGCATATTGAAACGTATCAGAACTAATGCCTAGCACATCAAAAGGCTCGCCAATCACGCGACTTTCTGCAATGTTGCCTTCTAGCCGAACCCGCGTATTGTGAGGGCTCACCGGAATAGAATAGTCAAAATTCAGACCATTGCTACCATCGGTGTTGACGTAGGAGAGGTTGATGCGATCGCCAATTCCAAACAAATTCCCCTCACTCAAAGCAATCTGACGACTATTGCTGCCAATGTTCGGCGAGCGGCTGTTATCTAACGTGAACACCACATCAAACGAATCGGCCTCGGTCACTTCCACCCGCAAGATGCTAGTTCCCGGCTTTACACCCGCCTGCAAATCTGCCGAAACCGTTTCAATCAGCGGATCGATCTGCAATCTCTGTAGGCCCGCCAGTAACGTATCCGCGTTGATCGGTGGCTGCGCCGCTAGTCCAAGCCGACTGCGAATATAGTCAGGGTTCAGCCGCCGCGTGCCCACAATTTCAATCTCTTCAATGATGCCTTCGAGCACCTGAACGGTGACAACACCTTCCGATAGCGTTTGCGGTGGAATAAACGCCCCCGAGGTCAAAAAACCAGCTTCTACATAGCGCTGAGTTACCACCGAACGCAGATCTAACAATTCATTAAAGGTAATGGGTCGCCCTATATACTCAGCAAACACCTGCTCAAAGTCAGCCGTGGTGAAAACAGTGCTGCCGGCTAATTCAATCCCATCAATGACAAACGTTTCTTCAGGGCCGCTAGTGACACCACCCGGCGTATTCGGCGCATCCGGGTCACCTAACAGCTCATCGATCGGGGGCAGCTGTGGCGGTAGGGGCCTATCGGGCAGTGTGTCGCCGGGTTCAAGTCCTGGGTTAACGTCTGCTGGTGGCAGTGGCTCTGACGGAATTCTTTCCGGCGGTAGCTGGGGTGGAAGGTTGACCTGGGCAATAATTTGACCATCAGGCTGATGCGTTTCGGTTTCGGCAGCGTCAGCCTGATGCGTTTCGGTTTCAGCGACAATTTCAACAGCAAGCTCAGCTGTGGGCTCTCCTAACCCTTTCAGGTCACTATGATCGCTTAGATCTGTAAGCGTTATGCCCCTAGCAGGTGCTGCTGCTGTGGCTGCAAACGCGCTTAGGACAGTGACCTGAAAAAATAAACGGCGAAAGCAGTGCATGGAACGACGACTCAGAGGCGTTTCATCTACTACTGTTCCCGAATCATCAACTTTTGTCCACTAATGCTCTGGCAATGCTCTGGCAATGCTCTGGGCAAGCGGTGACAGACAAGCGGTGACAGAACCGTGCTGCTAGCGCGCCACCAAAATCGCTTTCATACCCACAGCTCTGGCCCCGGCATAGTCTTCTGCTTCACTATCACCAATGTGCCAAGCGTCTTCTGCTTCGCAGTCATGCTTCTGCAAAGCTGCCTGAAAAATAGCGGCAGCAGGCTTGGCCGCACCCACTTCAGAAGAGAGCGTCACTGACTGAAAGTAGTCTGAAAGACCCAAAACACCCAGCACCCGGTGCAGACGAGAGTCAAAGTTGGAGATAATGCCGAGCGGAATTCCCATAGATTTCCAGCGCGCTAGCGATGCGAGCGTATCAGGATAAATCTGCCAAGGCGCACTGGTTTCAAAATAGCCGTATAGACCTGCATAAAAGTTATCAAAGTCCTCAAACTTATTGAGCGCACCGACCCGCTCGAAGGTTTCTGACACCACAGCCTTCCACCAGCGATATTCTAGCTCTGGAATCGCAGCCGCTTCTGCCCCTGGAAAGGCCATCCGTTCAGCAGCGGCAAAGCTCTGGAAAAAAGCCCGATTGACGGCCTGCGAATCAGTGTTGACGTTGGCGGTTCGCGCGAGGCTGCTGTAGAGTTCGCCAACGCTACCTTTGACACCAAACAGGGTGCCGAAAGCGTCTAGGTAGATGACTTTTGGAAGCGAGGGGGCAGAGGGCATTAGGGGTTTTCGACAGTGGCGAGCAGGTCTTGCAGCGGCTGGGTGAGCCAGTTGATACCGACACGCAGCTGGTGCTCTAGGGTCGGCATACGATAGAGGTAGGTCAGGCGGCGAGCGACATGGGCGAGGTTGCCGTCGAGCTTAATGCCGAGGCCCGTGAGGGTGGCATTATCGCTCCCTAAAGTCATCATCTCACCGAGATGCTGATAGCGGAAAGGCAGCGGTGGTCGGCCCGTCACGTTAGCCCAAATATTCCAAGCAGCATAGTCAGCCTGCTGCAAGGCAGACTGAGCCGTGGTCGGGACAGTTTTACCATCTGCATCTAGGCCGTCTGCCAAGTCTCCAAGCGCGAAGATATCGGGATGGTCTGTGACTTGCAGGGTGGGGGTAATGGTGAACTGGCGGCGGTCGTTGCGAGGCAGATCTAGTGCGTCTAGGGCTGGGCTGACTTTGTTGCCGACGGTCCAAAGCACGATATCGACCGGCAGGGTTTCGGTTTTGTCTTTGTATTCGAGGGTGAGGCTATCGGCGCTGACGTTGGTCACGGTGGTTTCGTAGTCAATCCACACTTTGTTGTCGCTGAGCGCTTTGAGGGCGGCTTCTTGGTTGAACTTGGGTGAAGACTGTAAAATGCTGGCGGCCCGCTCTACAATGCGCACTCTGCCTTTGCCTGCGAGTCTTTCTGCGACCTTACAGGCAATTTCTACACCGCTGTAGCCGCCGCCTGCGATCGCCACCCGAATTTTCTCAGGGTTATTGTTTTCCAGCGATCGCAATCTCTCTTTTAGCCGGTAAGCATCTTCTAGGGTCCGAAAAGGAATCGCATGCTCTGCCACACCAGGGGCCATATCCATCGGCGTTTCCCCACCGAGGGCCAGCACGATATGGTCGTAATCAATCGTCTCTCCATCGGTGAGCGCTACGCTTTTACCCTCCACATCTATGCTCTCCACACCGCTCTGATGAAAGCGAACGCCTGTGTTGGCCAGCAGCTCTTCGTAGGGGGGCGCAATTTCCCAGGTTTGGAGTTCGCCAGTGACAATTTCGTAGAGCAACGGGGCAAATAGGAAGCGATCGCGTTGGTCGACCAGCACAATATCTGGCTGCTGGTCTTTCCAGTCGAGCTTACTGAGGGCGAGGGCTGTGTAGAGGCCACCGAAGCCGCCACCGAGAATACAAATGGATTGAGACATGAGGGGCGTGGGGAAAATAAAAGCGCTAGCGAATCTGTTCTATTAGGATAGCGCTTCTGCTGTTGGCGGGTAGGTGCTAACCAGTGAGTTCTACGGCTTTGGAACAGCTTATTCCCATTCGTTGAAGTCTTGAGAGTAGGGATTCTCAACGTAGTTGTTTCGATAGTTGGATTGTTCAGCGTAGGGATTGCGCGATCGCTTTTTCTTATCGTCTCTCCAGGCTGAACCCATCCCCTGAAAAATACCGCGCCCCACGAGGCCAATGCCGCGCCCGAGCACTTCAGTCAACACATACACCACGCTATTGCCCACCAGTGAAATCGCCGTGCGCAGCCGAGGAGAGAGCGCATCTCTGGTTTCGAGTGCGAGGGTAACCACTAGCGGAATGCCTCTGAGGCGGTCAAGTTCAGCGCGGCGCGGTGCGTAGAAGGCGGTTTTGTCGATGCCGTTGGGAGAGAGCACAAAGAGGTTGTAGCGACTTTCGAAGACAGCTTTTGGCTCGTTGATTAGGCGATCGAGGCGGTAACGCCAGGAGAGGTCGTTACGGAAACGTTCGATCTCGCGAGAAGACATCAGGCGGCTAGTGTATAGGCTTTTTTTGATGGGCTCGCTATCTGCAATCCGGTTCAGCAGCGGTTGAATAACGGCATTGGCGACCTGGATGGTGAGGTTTTCGAGCAGGCGTTCACTGTAGGCAATAGCCTGAGGCGTCGTGGCCACATAGGGAGAACTCTCAATCACCATTGCATCTTCAAACAGCCAGTGGCCAAACATCTCCGGCACCAGCGGAATCTGATTCAAAATTTGAGCCTGCACCACGGGCTTTTCTCTTTGCAGTACGGTGACCACTTCTTCTTCTACATTGCCGATGCGCACGGTATAGTACTTACCAAAAAATTCGGTGTTCACAGCGTCCCAAAGATCGCTGACGACCTGCTGCGATCGCCCCAAAAGTTGCCCTGGCTGCAGCTGCGACATCCGCAAATCCGCCAGCAGTTCTTCCAGCTGCCTCAATACCAAATACAGCAGCTCTAACTTCTTATCTGCCCGCAAAATATCAATCTCTAGGGGCGAGTCGCTCACGTTTTTTAGCGGACGCTGAAGCTTCGCAAAGACCCCCTCAAACACTGCATTTTGCACATCACCCGGTCGCCCTCGCAGTTCTGCTGTAGAGCGACTCGCCGGCAGCCGCCCTGCCTCCACCGAAGCCAACGCTGCCGAGGCCCTTGGCAGCAGAGATTCTCGGTCTAAGTATCTTGCCGCCGTCCGGTCCGCATAGCTGCCGCCATAGTCGCCCCTAGCCATCCGAATCCAGTCGGTGCTGGTCGCGAGTACGCCGCCACTCGGCGACTGACCTGGAGACTGAGTAGAGGAGAAGCCTGCGCCCCTACTGCCAGATGTATCCTCAAACTTGGGCGTTCGCCACAGCGCTGCGGTCAGCCATCGAGCCGCAGCCAGCTCACGCTTTTTGCCATCCAAAACTACCTGGCTGAGCCAGGAAGTCGTTTGCTGCTTAGCCACTTCTACATCTACAAGGCTCTGGTTAATTTGCCTCACGCCAGAGAGCCGCATGCTGATACGCATAGCCGTGAGCGGGCCAGGAATATCGTCTAATCGCGAGAGCGCCCTGCGACGACGAGTAGATGCGCTGGGCGTAGCAGTATCGGGCGTAGGAACCTTCTCGTCAGGAGTTGTTGTTGTCTCCAAATCAGTAGGCTGTGCTGCTTCAGTAGCGGTTTGGCGAATCAGCTGGGCCAGCCGCCTTACAGACATACTGCGAGTACCGTAGCCGCTAGCCCCCATGCGAGTGGCAGCAGCTTGCAAAACGGGCTCAGGTTGGGCGCTCAGCACCAAAACCGGGAGCTGTGGAAAGTCTGTTTTTATCTGCTGACAAACGGCCAGACCGGGAGTAGCTTCAGGGTCTTTTGCGCCCATGCCCAAGTCGAGAATCACCACGTCGATGGGAGGATGGAGAGACTGCTTTTTTTGGCGTAGGGCCGGGTCATCTAGGGATTGTTGATAGCCTGCAAAGCGCGATCGCACCCCGTTCAGGGCTTCTGTCGCGGTTCCAGCTTCTGCAACCACCACAAAATCACTCTGCTGCTCCAGCCACACTTTCAGGCCCAGTCGAAAAACCGGGTCTTCATCAACCAGCATCAGCTGTAAGGGGCGGTTACGCAGGGGTTGATCGGTCAAATCACTCATCTAGAACGCATCACTGTAGCCATCGTCATAGCTTTCATCAGTGTAGCTGTCGGTGTAATCGTCCTCGTAGCTATCGGCGGCTGGCGCTTCTAAAGCTGGCGCTTCTAAAGACCAAATGTAGGCGCGTTCTTGGTCCCAAATGTTAATGCTGGCACGAGCTTCTGAATACAGCGCACGGCCAGGGACAATTTGAGCGGCAACACCAATTGCATCGGAGAGACGCCCTCTGGCAGCGAAGTTTTCTGCTCGAATCAGGATGGGCCGGTCTTCAATAATCTGAAGCTCTTCAGTCCATTTTTTGACGGTGGTTTGCGCGTCAGCATAAAGGGCACGGCCTTTATTGACTCTGCTAGCTTCTGCGATCGCCTCACTCAGCTTCCCACTCTCAGCAAAGCGCTGAGCCTTGTCCATGATCGGCTGATCTTCAATTGTCTCAATGCGATCTTCCCATTCGGCAATATAGGTTTGG
The DNA here is from genome assembly GCA_038529685.1 of Cyanobacteria bacterium J06598_1. Taxonomy (GTDB): domain Bacteria; phylum Cyanobacteriota; class Cyanobacteriia; order Phormidesmidales; family Phormidesmidaceae; genus Phormidesmis. The sequence continues at coordinate 15,352 of JBCBDN010000044.1, forward strand.
CCTTCAATGCGTAGTGCGCGGCCCTGCTCTACTTTGGCGGCTTGAGCGATCGCAGCCTGCAAATTCGTCTTACCACCCAACGTTGCTATCTTGAGCGCTTCAGCCAAAATGGGGCGGTCTTCTAGGCGCTGAATTTCCTTCTCCCAATGAGACACCAGGGTTTGGGCCTGTACCCGCTGAGGACGCTCTTGGGTGATTTGCTCAGCTTCTGCTATTGCCCAGCGATACGTAGCCTCCTGCCCAACCCTGGCGAGATTGCTGGCGTACTGCAACTGCACCATGTCATTGAGCTTCTTTTGCCAGGTACTGAGGCTAGTTTGAGCCTCGCTATAAAACGGGCTATCAGGCGAAATGCGCTCTGCCGCCTGAATGGCCTCAATCAGGTTATATACCTGACCGTAAGACGGCGCCCACTGATCGTAGGGATTAGTCGCAAGGCGCTTCGCATGGCCAAAACTAATCAGGTCTCTGGCTTCGGCGGTCGTGGCAAAGCTGGGCGGAACTAGCTGCACAATCTCAATCGCCGTATCAATATCTTCTTCCTCCCACTTTTGGAAGCTGTATTGCAGTACGCGCTCTGCCCACTGATCAATATCCTGCTTAGATTCAATCCAGGCATCGGTTTCTAGGTTGATGCTTTTGGTAATGGCAAGCGCCTCACCCAGTTTTTCCAGATCGCCCGTTTTCACCAGAGCTCTTGCTTTTTCTAACTGCTTACGGGCCGTTTCCTCACGAACAACTTTAGCCTTGAGCTGGTTGTGGCGGGTCTTCACCCAGTAGTTGCTGTTGAGGATTTTGAGACCCTGAACTTCTCGGTGAGCCGCAACCCAGTCACGGGCTTTGATAGCTTTGGATACGTTGGTTTCTATCTCTTTGCCTACGCTCCATTCTTTGTCCCAGGTGGCGATCGCACTTTTCACTTCAGGGTAGGCATCAACCCGTTCTGGAATTCGTTTGGCTAGTTCGAGCGCGCGCGTGCGATCGCCCCTTTGCACCATCTTTTCTAGCTCCACCAGCAGCGCCTGCGACCAGCGGTTCATCAACCGATTGGACTCTGCATACAAAGGATTGGTGTTGGACCAAGGACTCACTAGCTCAATCGCTTCAATTAGCGCCTGCGCCGACCCTGACTGAACGCTGGCACGGGCGCAAAGCAGCCGCTCACTGTCTGAACTCAGGCCCGATAGGCTAGCGCAGTCAGGCAGGGGCGGATTTCGCGTCATCACTGACACCGCCCGCAGGCTAACACCACCCGCTGTCACCAAAATGGCTACCCACACCAGCGGCCATAAAAAACCAGACAAGCTGCGGCGCACCCGCTGGCCTAGCAAATCCCGAAAGGACGATGGTGCAGTTCCTCGCCCAGACTCTTGAAACGGTGCTTGAACCGGCGCTTGCCGAATAGTTGAAGAGGTGGGAGGTGTAGATGTCATGGGAGCAAAATCCGGCAGCAAAGAATAGGCAGCTTATTTGTCAAAAACAATCAAAAACAATTGATATTTACAGGCCCCCCTAACGTTCCCACCGGGCAATGCCTGTTAGCTTCTATACCAATTATTTTTCATCAAAATTTTGCTGATATTGTAGTGTCAATCGGACCCTTTGAAACTGATTAACCAGATTTATTCGTAATTAAATGATACTGAGCTGAGCACACTCTTCTGAGTCTCTCTACTCATCTGCAGCAGCATCTAAGGTGCCAAATCGCTGCTGAATCATCGCAAACAGCGCTCTCATCCCCATCGCCTCGCCCCCTTCAGGTCTTCCCGGCAGCGCCCGCAAGTTGTACGCCATAAAGTCGATATGCACCCAGGACTTCTGCCCCTGCACAAACTCCCTCAAAAACAGCGCAGCTGTAATCGAGCCGCCGTAAGACGTGCTCGAAATATTATTCAGGTCGGCAATTTTGCTCTCTAGCATGGCGCGATAAGGCTCGTGTAGGGGCAGTGGCCACAGCGGGTCATCCTGCGCTTGTCCCGCCTGCATCAGCGCCTGAGTCACCTCATCGTCATTACAGAACAGCGCCGCAATTTCTGAGCCTACCGCCACCCGCGCGGCCCCCGTAAGCGTGGCACAATCCACCAGTAAATCAGGCGACTCACTGCTCGCTGCCGTGAGGGCATCTGCCAATACCAGTCGGCCCTCTGCGTCCGTATTGCCAATTTCTACCGTAGTGCCCTGACGTGCGGTCAGCACATCCGAAGGACGAGTCGAATTGCCAGAGATACTGTTTTCTACTGCAGGAATCAGTACCCGCAGCGCTACCGGCACCTTCAGCTGCATAATCATTTTGGCCAAGCCCAGCACCTGCGCCGAGCCGCCCATATCTTTTTTCATCAGCTTCATCCCAGCTGATGACTTCATATTCAGCCCGCCCGTATCGAAGCAAACGCCTTTGCCAACGAGCGTGACCTTGGGGGCATCTGGGTTTCCCCATCGAATATCTATCAGCCTGGGAGACTGCGATTCAGACTGGCTGTTGGCCTGCCCCACAGCATAAATCATGG
>JBCBDN010000045.1:0-17842 GCA_038529685.1 Cyanobacteria bacterium J06598_1
CATCTGCACTGAGCCCCTTAGGGCCCATAAAGCAACAACATAGTCTCTACCGTTTCTTTTTTTTTTGCACATCTTGTTTCAGAGCCCCGAACTCGGGGTCGGGGGCCTCTTAATGGCGATACTTATGATTGAAGACTAATGTAAAATCCGCGCTGCCTACCGAGTCAGCTGCAATGCGCCCGCAATCTCTGTCGGAACCAGCGCAACCGCCCGCTCCTTCGAGAAATCTGTAAACGCGTCCCAAGCTGCGCCCAGTATCCGGTCTGGCTGTATATCGTCTTTCACCAGACTCCACAGCCGCTGCACTTCTTCGGTATGTAGGCGATTGTCTTCGGTAAGTGCCAGCAAAATCTGCCGACGCAGGTATTTGCCTTCCTCACCCATCAAGAACTGAATGCCCATACCCGCTGTCGGAATGATATCGAAGCTCTGGTCAGCGCGTGCAATCATTAGCAGGTTCTCTAGGCGCTGCCACTGGAAGCGGCCATCTTTGAACAGCACTTCAATCAAGCGGCGACGCAGGCTAGTGGTTTCCGCGCTCAGTAGACGGCGAGCGACGTAAGGATAGGCAATCTCAACAATTTTAAAGGTAGGATCTAAGCTGAGGGCCAATCCTTCCTGGGTGACCAACGAGCGAATAATGAGCGCAAACTTAGCAGGTACCCGGAATGGATACTCATACATCACCTCAGAAAACTTGTCGGTGATGGACTTGAAGTTGAAGTTGCCGACGCTCTCGCCAACGGCGTCCTGAAAGACCTCCTCTAACGCCGGCACCAGCGGGCGAACGTCCACGTCGGGCATCAAGAATCCTAGCTTGACGAAGTCCTGAGCAAGATCTTCGTAGTCGCGGTTGATGAGGTGAACTACGGAGTCTACCAGCGTTTCTTTGGTCTCCAAATCGAGCTGATCGGTCATACCGAAGTCGATGTAGGCCATGCGACCGTCTTCCATTGCAAATAGGTTGCCGGGATGCGGATCGGCGTGGAAGAATCCAAACTCTAGCAGCTGCCTCAGACCTGAAGACACGCCAATTTCAACGAGATCATTCGTTGCGAGCCCCGCCTGTTTAACTCTGTCGGTATCGGTTAGCTTGAAGCCATTGATCCACTCCATTGTCAGCACGTGAGCGCTGGTGTAGCGCCAGTAAATGGAGGGTACTTTTACCAGCGGTTCGTCTTGGAAGTTGGCGGCAAATCGCTCTGCGTTGCGACCTTCATTGAGATAGTCCACCTCTTCAAACAGCTTGCTGCCAAACTCATCTACAATCAGCGACAGGTCGTGACCCAAATTCAGCGGTAGCCAAGGGGCAATCCAGCCAGCGGCCCACCGCATAATATAAAGATCTCGGCAGATAATGGGCATCAGGTTGGGGCGCTGCACTTTCACCGCGACTTCTTCACCGCTGTAAAGGCGTGCTCTGTACACCTGGCCTAGGCTAGCCGCCGCTACAGGCTCTGCCGAAAAGCTGCTGTAAATTTCGTTGGGAGTCCGATCAAAGTCGTTGAAAATAATCTGTCGGGCAACTGCGTTGGAGAATGGTGGCAGCTGATCTTGTAGCTTAATCAGCTCTTCTAAAAAGCTGGGCTTGATCAGGTCTGGGCGGGTGGAGAGCGCCTGACCTACTTTGATGAAGGTGGGGCCGAGCTGGGTAAGGATTTGGCGCAGTCTGACGGCGCGGCGATCTTGGTTGGTCACGGTGCGGCCAAAGAGATGATCGAACAGTAGGCCGAGGGCAAAGTTGCCCAGCATCCAAGAGACTGCCAGGGTTCGCCAGATGACGATAAGTGGTCGCCTGCGGTAGTGTTTGGCGATCGCCTTCCAGTCGTAGCGGTTGGATGGCGCTCCAGGTGCGTTACCTGGCACGGTAAAGTCAGTCATAGTGGCGATACTCGTTGCAGCTCTGGCGATGTTCTGGTCGTCTGTCTAGTCTTTGTGAGCTGGGGTAATGGCTCAAACTGCCCATCCTCAGCCGTCTTCTATATTCTAGTATACAAAAATACAAAAAACTTTAGACTAATCAGTAGATTCTCTCTTTAGAAAAGCGCAGGAGAAAAGCGCAGAAGAAAAGTGCAGATAACTTTCATAACCCTCTTTTTATGATTCTCCTTGGCGCGGTATCGACAGCAGCGACAGAACCAGACCTGACGGGGATGATTTGGTCGGTTGGGCTGATGGCGATCGCCATTGGCCTTTCCAGCTGGCAGCGACTAGGGCTGGCCAAAACGTTTGCGATCGCCACTTTCAGAACCCTTGTTCAGCTACTCGGTGTTGGCTTTTTTCTCTCAGTGATTTTCGCCAGTAACCAGCCCGTTGCCATTATTGCCCTACTGATTGGGATGGCGACCATTGCCGCCATCGTGGCTAAAGGCCGCATAGACCCAGCGCTGCCGAAGCTATTGAAGTGGGTGTGGCTCGCGATTGTGCTCAGCGCCGTCGTCACTATGACCTATGTCAGCCTGCTGGTGATTCGCATAGAACCCTGGTACGCCCCGCAGCAGCTGATTCCGCTGACGGGCATTGTGCTGGGCAATGCGATGACCGCTGCCTCTATTTCAGGTGAGCGGCTGGTGAGCGCCCTACGGAACAACCGGGTAGAGATTGAAACGCATTTGAGCCTCGGGGCGACGGCTACACAGGCGATCTCTGCCTACCGCCGCGCCGCCATCAAAGCGGGCCTGATTCCGACCATCAACGCCATGATGATTGTGGGCTTGGTGACGCTGCCCGGTACGATCACTGGCCAGCTGCTGGGCGGGGCAGACCCGCTGGTGGCCGCCGTGTACCAAATTTTGATTATGTTCATGCTGGCGCTAGCAACGCTGATTGCCTCGCTGGTTGTGACCTACGGCATCGCGAAGCAGTTCTTTACGCCAGCCATGCAGCTGGTGATTCCGCAAGGTTGAAGGTCTAGACTCAATGCCTACTGGCGGACAAACCCGTCCAAGTCAGGGCGGTACCTCGCTAAGAAATCGCCGTTAGCGTCGTATAGCTCAACCGGGATTTGAGCTTGGGTGCTCAGCAGCGTAATTTGCTGCAACAGCTGATTGCTTTGCCCGACGAGCTGCGTATCCGAGTCGAATCCAGCGCGCTCTGGCGGTGGCGTAATCGAGGCGTTGATGACGCTATCGAACCCGCGCGATAAATCCATTCGCACCTTACCGGACTTGATGGAATAGGTGCACTTTTGCAGGCCGTTGGCGCCGCAAATGAGATAAAAGCTGGGCTCAATTGGCTGAAACCGTAGAGAGACCTGCACATTATTTTCGGCGGCTTCCAGAGCGCCTAAAGCCACCGTCAGCATAGACTGCGCATCTTGGTAGGCCAAGGACGTATCGGGTACCTCCCGCATTTGAAAAACAGACTGGGTCCAGTTTTCGACTGAGACGGTCCACTGTTCTTCTTCTTCAGCGTTGCGGGCGGCCACGGCAAAGTCTTCGGCTCGCAGCAAAATCCGGCGCGCGCTCTGCTCTTGCTCTACTCGGCTGCGGGCTTCGATTAGCTTTTCTTCGTACTCTGGCAAAATCTTTTGGGCTTCGCCGTATGCCTGGGTGCCCTGTGGAATTCGCTTGAGGTTCTCAACGGCGGTGCTCCAGTCGCCCAAGATGGCTTCCCAAGACTCCAAGGAGTCGGCTTGGCTGGTTTGCTGGGTGGCGCGGCTAGCTGCGGCCTGTGCCTGCCGTAGGCTGACCTCAGCGCCCGACTCGGTTTCAATTCGGACCAAAATGGTGGACAGGTTGGCCCGATACTCCACGAGCTTGCGTTCGGCTAGGGGGCGCACGGGGCTATCTAACGGCACGTTGGAAAGGGCTGAGGTGGCTTCTCTCCACTCGTTGGCAACGGTTTCCCAAGTGGAGGCGGGGTGCGGTGGGTCTTGAGACTTCACGGCGGCGCTGTAGGCTTTGCCCTGGGCCTCGGTCACCAGGTCTAGGGCATTGCGCTGCTGTTCGTAGGCGGGCAAAATAGCCTGCGCCTCGTCATAGTGGCTAGACCAGGCTGGGATGGGTTCTAGCATCTGGATGGAGTGGCTGAGCTCCTTTTTAGCTGCGGTAACGTCGTCGAGGGAGCTGGCGACTTGCAGGTCGGATATGGCTTCGTCGCCTTTGGCTTGGGCGGTTTGAATGCGATCGCAATTCCCCACCGTACAAGGCCGGGTAAATACAAATCCCAGCACCCCAGCGAGCACGAAGCCAAAGGCACCCACAATCACCAGCGGGTTTCCTTTGGTTTGCTGCTGCCACAGCTCGCGCTGGCGCTGTACCTCTAGCTCATCAACTGAGGCAACTTCTCTTTGGTCTTCAAGCGGCTCGCCTTCGCCTTCCAGGTAATAGGCCGAATCTTCCGACTCTTCGTAGACGTCTTCTATGCGTTCGGTTTCTTCGTATTCATACTCATATTCGTAGTCATCTTCTTCTGGGTCGTCTGCTAGGCCTATGGATGAGTCTCTGTTTGCCGAGTTAGCTGATGGATCAAAGTCTGCGATCGCCGCCTTGTCGGTACCGCCATAAGAGAATCTTCTACCAGCCGTGGCCGCTTCATCAACCTGAAAGAAATTGTCTGTATCCGTTTCTAATGTTGCTGCCGCTGCCGCATCAGGGGTCGTGTCATCTTCTGTTCTATCAATATCAAGTGAGAAGTCGTCGCTTTCTGTCCGGTCAATATCGAGTAAGAAGTCGTCGTTGTCAAAGGCCGTTTCGGCCGATGCCTCAGCCGCTGGATCTATCAGGGGTGGCAATAGCGCGTCAATGGTTGGGTGAATGGTTTGGTGAGTCGTTTTATCAATGGCTTGGTCAGTCGCTGCTTCTGCTTCTGCTTCTGCTTCTCCTTCTGCCGGCGGAAGCTCTAATCTCAAGTTATCTAGTTCATCGGGAACCAAGTCGTCGGCTTCTAAGGCACCTGCGGTAATGCTATTGATTGTTTCAGTTGTTTCAGCCTCGAAGGTCTCGAGATCGAGGTCTTCAGTTTCAAATTCTTCATCCTTAAGGCTTACCGTCTCAAGCGCTTCAGTCTCAAGCGCTTCAGTCTCAATCGCTTCAGAGTTAGTCTCTTCAGATTCGGGTGCTAAATCTTCAGGGTCTATCGTCTCAAGTCCGTCAGCGTCAATTTCTTCGGACTCAGGTCCTAAGTCTTCAAGGTCTATCGTCTCAAGTTCCCCCAACTCATCTGTTTCAGCCTCAATTACTTCATCGTTAACCACTGGAACTATCGATGCTGTGTCTGTGCTATCTTTTGCTTCGCTTGAGGTGACTTCTGCTTCGCTTGAGGTGACTTCACCTAGCATTTCTGCACCTAGCATTTCTTCACCTAGCATTTCTGCACCTAGCATTTCTGCTATCGGTTCCACTTCTTCTGCCTCGATGCTCTGAGAATCCGGGTCATCCAGTGCTAGGTCTTGAGTGTCTAAACCGCTGAGTTCCAAGTTATCTGCTGGCAGTTCTGGTTCACTGAGCTGCGATCGCACGGCAACGTCTGTCTTAGGGACTGCTGGGTCGTCAACTTCGGGTGCTGCTGGTGTTTCACCCAGGGCTTCTGCCTCTTCAGCGGCCTCTTCAGCGGCCTCTTCAGCAGCTTCCTCAGCAACTTCTTCAATCTCAGGAGCCACTATTGCTTCTGGCTCCTCTAGCAAATCTGCTGTGAATCCGTCATCTGTAGAGACATCAGCGGTAGAGACATCATCTGTAGAGACATCAGCGATAGTCTCTGGCGTTTGGCTCAGGTCGAAGAAATCTGACGTGCTGCTGATTTCTATCGGGGGCACCACGACAGGCATCTCTACTGTGGGTAAATCTAGCTCCGCAGAATCGAGCGTGGGCGCTTCTCCCGGCAGCGAAAACTCTGTGGTGGTATTGGCTCCTAGCTCAGTGGGCTGAATGCCTAAAGATAAGTCGGCATCAAGTGCTGCGCCGCTGTTGATAGATGAGTCTGAAGCAAAGCTGGCGCTAGGTGTGGGGGCTAATCCTAGGTCTATAGATGAGTCTGAGGTAAAGCTGGTGCTAGGTGTGGGGGCTAATCCTAGGTCTAAATCTAGGTCGAAGTCGGGGGTTAGATTAGTGCGATCGCCCTCCGTCAGCTGCAAATCTTCAGCAGAATCTATTCCTAACGCAGCGTCCAACCCGATATCTGACGCTTCTGAATCATCTAAATCCAGCGTCAGCAAATCATTTTCTAGCTCTTGCAGTACGCGTTCGTCTTCGCCTTCGGGCAGCGCTTCCAGCGCGTCTGACGAACTCAAGAAAGCTGCCAGTGGGTCGTCGTTATCAGCAACCTCAACTGCTGGCGAAGACACGCCGCTATCGTTAGTTTCTTCAGCAGTTTCTTCAGCCGGTATTGTTGCCAGAACAGGAATAGCCGACGCTGTGTCAGATGCTGTGTCAGTGGATTCGGGCTCATCTAGAACAGGATCAACCGATTCTGCTGTAATCGAGCCAGTCTCAGTTAAGTCAGTCTCAGCTAAGTCAGTCTCAGCTAAGTCAGTCTCAGTTAAGTCAGCCTCAGTCAAATTAGTTTCAGGCGGTGCAGTTTCGCCTAGGCCAATGGAAGAATCGCCAAACAAATCATCAAAAGCGTCGTCTACCTTCCAGGTGAATGAACGCATGGTAAAAGGCTTTGCTTCGCTCCAGTGCTTGAGATAGAGCTGTACGGCGACTTCTTCAGTGTCTTCAGAGAGGTCAGCCGCTTCATCTGGGAGGCCGCTCGTGTCAAACTGGGTGCGCAGGTGCTGCTCAAGCCAATCGAGCGTGCTGCTAGCCGTTATTTCTGCGCTAGCGCTATCGAGCGGATACTCAACTAAGACCATGACCTTGTCACGGCCAAGCGTACAGCGCGCAACCGTTTGCGGCGGCGTGGACTGCTGCTCAGCTAGGGCCTGAGTGAGTTCTGCTGATAAAGTCTCGAAAGTAAGTGCAGACATAGAAGGGAGCATTCGCACAGAACGCTGATATTTCCAGGGATAGAACGCCTCAAAGAGCGTAGGTCACAGACCTTGTCAGCGCAAGCCGATTGGCTGACAATCTCGCTATCTTTATTTAATAACAATAAAAATTGGTCATAGGGCGGTTAATTTACTCAGTCGCTGTTTCTTTAGGTCGTGATATTTAAATGGACATTCTGATTGTGGAAGATGAGGCAGATATTGCTGAACTGATTCAGCTTTACCTCTCTAAAGAAGGCTTCGACTGTCACGTGTGCCGGGATGGTACCACTGCGCTTGAGCGGTTTAAAGCGATCCAGCCCGATTTGATGATTTTAGACCTGATGCTGCCAGGGCTAGATGGCCTAGAGGTCTGCGCCAGAATCCGCCAACAAAAAGATGTGAAAGACCCGTACATTATGATGCTCACTGCTAAGGGAGAGGAGCTAGACCGCATTATTGGCCTATCGACCGGGGCCGACGACTACATGGTGAAGCCCTTTAGCCCAAGGGAGCTAGTGGCCAGAGTCCGCGCGGTGCTAAGACGAAGTCTTAGAGCCAGCAGCCAGCAGCCCACAAAGACCTACCAAACGACGCATTTTGTCCTCGATATCGACCAGCGTAGCGCTAGCCAGAAGGCGACTCCTAAAGGCAGTTCCGGCAAAAACAACTTAGAGAAGAATAGTTCAAAAAATATCGATACGACGAAACCACGACTTGTCGGAGAGAATGCCCAAAGTGAAGAGAAACTACACACCTTAGACCCTCTTATCCCTAGTTCGACTTCTCCAGCGGCGTCACCGCCTGAAATGCTAGAGCTGACGCCGCTGGAGTTTGACTTGCTGGCAACATTTATGAGCTATCCGGGGCGCGTGTGGAACCGAGCGCAGCTGATTGAAAAGCTTTGGGGCAGCGACTTTTTTGGCGATGAGCGGGTGGTGGATACGCATATTGCTAGGCTGCGCAAAAAAATAGAGCCAGACCCTTCTGCGCCTACGTTTATTAAAACTGTCGTGGGTGTGGGCTACCGATTTGAAGATTAAAAATCAGGGCCCTTCTGAATCTGCGTCTTCTGAATCTGCGTCTTCTAAGGCTGTCTCTTCTAAAGCAACGTCCTTTAAGGAGGCGCCTTCCAAAGCGACGCTGCGCAGCCGTCTGCTGGCATCACAGCTGATTGTGCTGGCGGTTACGGTGAGCGCGCTGGCAACGGTGAGCCGCCTCTATACGCCGCGATACTTTGTGATTACGCTCGAACGGATGGAGCGGCGAGGCTACGCGGTGCAGCAGGTGGTGCGCGGGCAGCTGATGCAGGGGTTTGAAAATGCCTGGATCAGAGGCATGCTGTGGTCGATGGTGCTGGGGGGCAGTACGGCTGGGGCGGTGAGCTACTGGCTCTCGAGGCGGATTACGCGGCCCCTGCTACGAATGGAAACGGTGACGCAGCAGTTTGCCTCGGGTGACTTTTCTTCACGGGTACCGGCGCTTGATATTCCTGAGTTTGACCGGCTCGGCCACAGCTTTAACCGGATGGCCGATGACCTAGAAGGGGTGGAGCAGCGGCGGCGAGAGCTGGTAGGCGACTTGACCCATGAGCTGCGCACGCCGTTGACGGTGGTGCGGGGCTATTTGGAAGGGTTGGCCGATGGGGCGATCGCACCCACACCAGACACCTACGAACGCCTAGCGCGCGAAACCGAACGATTGCAGCGCCTTGTAAATGACCTACAGGAGCTCTCTCAGCTAGAGGCGGGCTACTTGCCGATTGAGGCCAAAGCGGTGGCGATCGCCCCTTTAATTACACAGATCAGCGATCGCTTCGCAGACCAATTGCTCAATACAGACACCCTCAGCATCACCACCACGCTCCCTTCAGACCTCCCCACAGCCTGGGGTGACCCCGCTCGCATTGAACAAGTCCTCGTGAATTTACTCAGCAACGCCCTGCGCCATACGGCCAGCGGCACTGTGAATATCCGTGCGTACACAGAGATTTTGAACGGGCAAAAATTTGTGTGGATTGCCGTTGCTGACACCGGCACGGGTATCGCCCCAGATGATATCCCTCAGGTGTTTGACCGATTTTGGCGGGCCGACAGATCGCGCTCTAGCAACTCAGGCGGATCGGGCGTTGGCTTAGCCATATGCCGCAGGCTGGTAACCCTACAAGGCGGTCAAATCAAAGTAGATAGCGAATTAGGTGTCGGGAGCACCTTCAGCTTTTCCTTACCCACCCGCGTCCCAATGTAAAGACTAGAACAATGCGGTAGGCATCTCAGTAATTCTGCGGCCATCATCAAAAGCACAGCCGTCACTTTTTTCTACAGTCATTCGTAGGAATACTGAGTTATGACCTCCTCGCTTCCTGAAATCTCACACAGCGCCACCGCACCTTCACCGCAACCTGCCCGGAGCGCTAAGCCTCTCTTTAAAGACCGCTTCAGAATCGTGCGGCGTTTGGGTAGAGGCGGCTACAGCACGACCTACCTAGCTCAAGATGTCTCTGGCGAGTTCCCCCAGCCTTGCGTCATTAAGCAGCTCAGGTACAAGCGCCCAACGCGTCAATTAGGCAAAAAGAGCAATCCTGAGATGGCTGCTCTGCTCAGGGTTGAGCGCAACCAGCGCCGCTTCCAAAAAGAGGCCCGCATTATGGCTCGAATTGGTCGTCACTCTCAGCTGCCCTGCCTGTTGGATCACTTTGTTGAAAATGGTCACTTTTATATTGTGCAAGAGCACGTGCCTGGCCTCACCCTTCAGCAGGAGCGCCAGCATCACGGACTGCAAAACGAAGGTCAAATCAAAACTTTCTTACGTGAAATGGTTGAAATTATTCGCCATGTTCATCGTCACAATCTGCTGCATTTAGATATCAAACCGGCTAATATTATCCGTCGTTGTAGCGACCAAAAGCTGGTCCTGATTGATTTTGGAGCTGTTCGTTCGTACACCGCTGAGACGCCATCGGCTGAGACGCTATCGGACAAGGCAGACGCTAACTGCGGTACCGTTGGCTTTGCGCCAGCCGAACAGCTAGAGGGACAGCCTGTCCCTGCGAGCGATCTCTACAGCTTGGGCGTGACTTGCCTATACTTGCTCACAGGCTGTTCTCCACTGGACCTAGCGACCTCACCTAGAGGCCAAAACCTGCGCTGGCAGGAGTCTGTACAGGTGAGCGAGCACCTGACCCACATTCTGAGTAAGCTGCTGGCACCAGAGGCTAAGCATCGTTTTCAGTCGGTAGATGAGTTAGAGCGATCGCTCAATCTAGAAACTCACTACACTAACCTCAAGCCCTGCATGACCCGTGAACCCTTAAGCTCGCCAGCATTCAAAAATCCAGCGGCCTGCCTACTGCAAGACTACGCGGACGCAAGCAGCAGTCAATCTGGTGCTTCCCGGCAGGCCGCTTCCATTCGCCGGTGGCAGCAGCGCCGTCGTCAGTTCAAGTCATTTGTGCCGAAGTAGCGTGTTCATCGCTCAGTACCTGTACCGGAATTTGCTTGCTGATGAGCTGATTGAGAATCATATCTAGCGTGTGCTGGCTGCCCACGGTGAGCAGTAGGCGTTGACCGTTGAAAATACCCCAGCGGCCAGAAGGCAGTTGAACTGTATGAAAAGACATAATTTGCAAAGAAAGTTCATAGCTGTAGGTCAAACTGTCTCACACTGATGTTAATAAACGTCTATTCCTTTAGGAGAGAATAATCTTTCTTGGCGGAATAATATTGGCCGCGATGCGTTGGCCCACTGAGTTATCCCCGACTGGCCTGAGCGGCTGGGATCAGGTCGTGGTTTGTTTCTGGGAGCTGCCCGCTGAGCCACTGGTCGATTAAGTCGTGCAAACTTTCCGCCAGCTCGTCGTAGAAAAAGTGTCCGGCGTCTTCTACTTCTACAAAGGTGAGGTGATGGTTGAGGGTGTTGACGTAGCGGCCCCAGGTGATAGGAATAATGCGATCGCGCTTTCCCCACAGCAGTAGGGTGGGTATGGTCAGCTGAGGAATAAGGTCGCGGGTTAGCGGGCTAAATGCATCGGACGTGCGCGACTTGACGAGGTAGCAAAACATTCTGGCTGCGCCGCGATCGCGCGTTGGGCGTACAAAGCTATCGACGAGGGCCGCATCTACTTTTTCGGGTTTTTGGGCGATCGCTCTCAGCGCCGCGCGAATGATCCAAGGATGCCGTACTAGCCTAAACAGAGGGCGAATGAGCAGCGGTGAGGCAAACCAGCCTTCTACGACCGCGCCGACTTTGGCCGCTGAACCGCCGATTTCTGGTCTGGCGGCAGGTAGCGTCAGCATAATCAAACGGCTGACATGCTGAGGGTAAGTCGTTGCTGTTTGTAGGGCGACCAGCGCGCCCAAAGAATGGCCCATCAGGAACACCGGCTTGTGGAAAAAATTCTGGCAAAAGTCAGCCACCTGCTCAACCCACAAATCGCTGCTAAGTTCAGTAGCCACCTTTTGCGAGCCGCCAAAGCCTAGTAGATCTAAGGCGTAGACAGGCCGTTCTTTGGCGAATTCCGTGAGGTTTTCTCGCCATTGCTCTAAGCTGGAGCCCGCGCCGTGAATGAGGAGAAGAGGCGTTTCATTTTGAACCGTCGGGTCGCTTGCTAGGTGGGTGTAGCGAATGCGCCAGCCGCGCCAGTACCAAAGGCGCTGTTCGCCCAGGCGATGAACTTTGCGAGGTTGAGCCTTGGCAGAAGAAGTCATAAACCCAAAAAAATACGAATTAATCAGTCTCTGGTTCCCCTTACTAAGGGGAACCAAAGGAGGGGTCTCGGCGTGCAGCGCATTCATCGACAACCCCTCCCTTGCGGTTCCCCTTAGTAAGGGGGACCAACGGAGGGGTCTCGGCATGCAGCGCATTCATCGACAACCCCTCCCTTGCGGTTCCCCTTCGCAAGGGGAACCGGAGATCGGCTGATAGCTTGCTTTTTGGCATTTGATGATCACCAATAGTCATGCGCCATCGCCGCTTTACTCCCTACCCACGATCCCTCATGCTAGATATCGATACATCAATCCCTCTTTTTTAGGAGACACCCGCTCATGGATCCCGTCAAGCTGATGAAGCAAGAAGTTGGCCGCGCCGCTGCTGCGCAGGTAAAGTCTGGCACCGTCGTTGGTCTAGGCACTGGCTCTACGACTGCTTTTGCCATTCAGTTTATCGGTGAGCGCATTGCCTCTGGCGAACTCAAAGATATTAAAGGTATTCCTACCTCATTTCAGGCGTCTGTGCTAGCTAAGCAGCACGGTATTCCGCTCACGACGCTTGATGAAGTTGACCATATTGATATTGCCATTGACGGCGCAGACGAAGTCGATCCGCAAATGAATCTGATCAAAGGGGGCGGCGCTGCTCATACTCGCGAGAAAGTGGTGGATGGTCTAGCCGAGCGATTTGTAGTAGTGGTCGATAGCTCTAAGCTAAGCGACAAAATTGGCACTATTTTTGCCCTGCCGGTAGAGGTGCTGCCGATGGCCGTTGCTCCTGTGACTCGGGCGCTAGAAAAGCTTGGCGGCAAAATTGAAATGCGCATGGGCGTCGCTAAAGACGGCCCTGTAATTACAGACCAGGGCAATATGGTGCTCGACGTGACTTTCAACGGAATTGATAATCCGGCTGAAATGGAGAGCACGATTAACAACATTCCTGGCGTGCTGGAGAATGGTCTCTTTGTGGGCCTCACCAGTGAAGTGTTGATTGGTGAAGTTAAAGATGGTGAGGCGAGCGTTCGCAGCATGTAGTCCGTCAAAAAAACACCACTTTTGCTTTTCACCGCCCTTCTCTTGATTGAGAAGGGCGGTGCTTCTTTGTGGTCTATACCGCTGAGAGGAGGTCTCGTGAGGATTTAGATGCGATCGCACTTTCTCCTTCGCTGTCTCCTTCGCTGTCTCCTTCGCTGTCTCCTTCGCTGTCTCCTTCGCTGTCTCCTTCACTACCTATCCCACTGCCCACCGTCGAAGGATTCTCCAATCCCACATCGTGACAATGCGGATCAATACCGTGACCCTGACGGGGATAGTCTGCGCAAATCTTTTTGTAGTCATCAATCGCCGCATATAGCTCTACTTGAGAAAGCGCATTTAAATAGTCACACTCACCGATATCGCCCTTCGGTAAAGGCGCTACCAGATTTTGCCCGCGCTTCTGAAATATCTTCTGCTGGCTGTTCCAGAGGGTCTCTTTGTTGTGCAAAATATCGTGCCATAGGCTTAGCCCAAACCCGCTGATCAGCCGCAAAATTCGGTGCAGCGTTTGTTCACTAATCCAATCCATGCGATAGCTCAAAAACGCACCAAAGCCCATACCAATGGAAACCGCGTGGCCATGCAATAGGCCCGCCTCAATTTCGAATCCTGGCGACCAGGTATGGCCGTAGGCGTGTGGCCGACACTGATGTGTCTCATACAGGTTGCCGTACTCAGCTGCAACATAGCTGCGCAGCGCACCGCCCAGAATCTTTTGTGAGAGTCCGTTAATGGGATCTGTCGGCGCGCAGTCCACGGTGCCAAACCGAGTGGCGATCAGCTGCGACTGCGCTTTTTCCAAATCTTCAAACAGCACCGCATCTTTTACCACGGCCATTTTTATAATCTCGATAATGCCGTGACGCAGCCAGCCTTCGCGCAGGGTCTTAAAGAAGAATCTATCTGTAATGGAGAGAACCGGCGGATGATAGGCGCCAAAAAGATTCTTGTAACCAAAACCATCGCAGCACGTGCGCGGTGACGGCCCCGCATCAATACCCGCCACAATGGAGGTAGAAAGCATCACGTAGGGTGTGTTGCGGTGATATAGCGCGCAGGCGAGCCCCCCCGTATCGGCCAGTACACCGCCACCGATCAGCAGCACGGGCTCGTTGCGAGAGACGCCCAGCTGCTTAAAGTCTCCTAGCATTTTCTCTACAGTAGCGATGCCCTTATCGACTTCCATTGCTCGGTACACCAGCTTGTGCAGCACAATGTTGTAGTGCTCAAAGTAGTGTTCAATCTGTTCACTATAAAAAGACTCTACATTCTCATCGACCAGGCAAACGCAACGCTTCAAAGGCGCGTACATTTCTTGCAACACAGTCTGTTCAATATTGAGCGCGTGATCAACAATCTTGATAGAGGTAAACGTACTAAAGCTAACAACTGCTTCAATGGTCTGGTCATCAGGTGTACTCTCTACGTAGCCAGCACTTTCACGATAGCTAGAGGTAGGGTAAATGGCGTGAGGATTTTGGGTGACTAGGTCATTGGCAAGCTGCTGATAAAACTCTTTGCTCTCTTTTTCGCTGAGGTGCAAGGTGAGATAGCTCAAAAGCTTGACTTGATCTAGCTCAGAGGACTGAATCTGCTGTGCCAGTGAATACCACGCTGAGTCCTGATGGGCATTAGCACCGCTATTAAGGGCAGAGATAAGCTGGGCCAATGAGCCAAAAAAACGACCTAGAGAGAGGTTAAGTGAGCTGCGCAGGTTGCGACAGGCTGAAAGCCCACTGACTGAATTAGCGGCTGAAAATTCTTTATTTAGCTCGTTCGAGAAAGCAGGTGCCTTAATGAGTGCAAGCAATAGCTGCTTGAAGGAGCCGCCGCTAAGTATGCTGTTGACAGTAGCTGTCAGCGGCGTATCTTCCAAAGAAGAGAGGTCTTGAGCGGTGACAAAAGCGGTAATCGCTTTAATGGTGTTAGTCATGAATGGTTGAAAGAAGTGAGAAGGGGCAAGATGCAAAAAAATTGTTTTAAGCAGTGCGGCCTTTGGACGTGGAAGCCTTTATTTAAAGAGAGACATAATCTGTATGGGGACTGTTTATGCCGGCTATTTATGCTGGCGCCAGTGGAGCCTCACCGGAAATGAGACCTCTGTGGAGCATGCGATCGCCCACCACCTGAGAGTGGTCTGCCCGGTGCATAGTACACCGGTTGTCCCAAACGACGATGTCTCCTAGCTGCCAATGGTGACGGTAGCAGCGGGCTGCTCGAATCGAATGCCTGTACAGCAAGCGAATAATCCGCTGACTCTTCGCTGCCGCCATGCCAAAAAGGGCAGTGCAGCGCTCTGGCGTAGATAAGTAGAGCGCGGTTCGACCGGAGATGGGGTGACGCCTGAAGAGGGGATGCCACGTTTGCTGTTCGTCGCTGTCGGTGAGGGTGAGCCCGGAGACCGTGTGGAGGACTTTGGTGCCTTGTAGGGGAGCGCTTACCCAGCTAGGCAGCGTTTCAAACGCGTGATACTGGTTACAAAACACGGTTTCACCGCCCGATTGAGGCAGCTTGATCGCTCGCAGCGCTGTGTAGGCAGGGGGCTGCGAGATGTAGCTAGTATCTGTATGAAAAACGCTTCTAGGGGGCGTTGTTCGGCCTACATTACTCACGACGTTCAGCAGTGGCTGACGGGCAACCGGCTTTTCGCCTGTGGTAAACGTCAGCGGTCCTAGCTGTTTTAGAAAGCTCACAAAATCATCGTCATCAATATGCTGCTGACGAATCACCATAACACCGTGGTCTGCAAGCTGATGTTTGAGATTTTCGCTCTCTTGCTGAGTGATGTTTTCCACGGCTAGCCCTTTTATCTCTAGGCCAAAGGGCACAATCTGCGAATATTCAATTTTCTTTTCAGTGAGTATCGGAGCCATAACATGTGAAAGGGATTAATGTAGTTGCACAGCAGCAGTAGGATGGGTTTTTTTGTGAGGAATCAGGGTCTGTAACTGCTCAAACTCCAGGGCGCTCACCTGCATATCAGCTTTGCCAAAATCGTGGTGCGCGGTATTGCTATTGGGAAAGGCAACGCAGGTCAGCTCAGCAGATTTAGCTGAGGTAATGCCGCCCAAATTATCTTCAATGGCAAGGCAGCTGTTGGGCAGCTGCTCTAGCTTTTTCATGGCCAGCAAATAAGCCTCTTCATCGGGTTTGCCTGCTTTTACGTGAGCGCGATTCAGCACCAGATCAAAGCAGTCAGCGGCTAGGGTATTTTCTAGCGCCTTCAGCATAGAAGAAACGTTTTCTTCAGAGGTTGTTGTTACCAAAGCCAGCTTCATACCAGATTGTTTCGCCTGCTGCACTACTTCAACAACGCCAGCGCGAGGCTCAATGCCCTCTTTCTCTAGCGTCTGCTGAAAAATTGCTGACTTATCCCGATGAATCGCCGTTGCGTTTACCGACTGCCCTTTGATTTCGGCATAGTCTTGAATTCGCTGATGACCGCCACTCTTCTCCAAAAGTGCGATGTATTCATCTTTTTGCCAAACCCAATCTAGCCCATGCTTTGAGAATGCTTCATTGAAAGCACGCCTCTGCAGTTCCGACGTATCTGCAACGGTGCCAATAGATCCAAACAAAATAGCGGACATAACAACCTCTTGGTAACTGTTTCCGTAAACATATTTACTTAGAACAAGGGCTGTAGTCCTCTACTTATGGATGGAGAGCAATGGAAGCATGCGATCGCAACAAAACAAAAACAACTCACTTAAAAACAACTCACTTAGAAAAGACGGTAGAACTGTAAGGCACCCCTTTTTCAGACGTCTCAGTTCGCTGATGCTGCCGTGTCATGGTCACCTGCTCTAGGGCTGATTCAAAAAAATCAACGAGGGAAACGCCTGCTGCTGCCATCATGGTTACCAGCACACTCTTAGGAGAAAATGAGCAGTAAAGCCCAGCTTCTATAAACCACGGCTGTCCGGCCTCATCTATCCGAAAATCGAACAGACTATAGTGCTCACAGCCTAGCGCCTGATGACATTTTTTAGCTGCTGCCCACACGCCTGCTGTCACCGGGTCATCAATACTCACTATCCAAGACTTAGTCGGGTCTTTCGCGGCGAACGAGAGTGAATTGCTGTGCGAACCTGTGGCTGTGTGTTTGAGCTTGTGGGCGTGGGTACGAATGGGCTGTGTCTCCTTATCAACAAAGTACTCCTCTAACGGCAAACACACCAGCTCGCTGCCTTTGACGACGATGCCGCAGCGCACTTCTCTGCCCAGCCCAATAAAGTCTTCAACAATCACCTGTTCTGAATAGTCAAACCCGGTCGCTAACGCCTCAGCATATTCGGCTGGGTTAACCACTAGCGAAACCCCTTCAGAATTATCAGCACAGTTGGGCTTTACAATCGCAGGCGGCAGCACAGAAGGAGAGTCTCCTCGGCTGAGTAGTTCACCTTTAGGTACTTTTACGCCAGCAGCAGCAACAATGGCTTTGGTTTTGGCTTTGTCAGCTGTGAGCGCCATTTGAAAAGGCGCATTGCCAATGTAGGGAATATCCAACAGTCTCAGCAGCGCCCGATAGTCTGTCATTCCCGAAAAGCAGAACATTTGCGGGATAGCCACATCGATCTTTTGCCGCGCCAAGAACTGGATAGCGGGTGCAATCGTCATTGGCTGAGCAGCCGTAATATCAGACGGCTCCAAAGAGCGAGGAAATCGCCAGATGCCATCAGGGGTAACGCATGCAATCAGGAAAGTGTACCGCCGGGTCTCTGCCATCGCCTGTAGACATTCAGCTGCATATAGCTTAGAAAGATCGCTGTAAAAAAGATTGGTTGATGAGCCGATCAGATGCAGCACATGGAGAGGAGGCTCTATAGAAGAGGGTACAGAAGAAGAGGGTACAGAAGAAGAGGGTACAGAAGAAGAGCGTGTAGAAGAGTTCATCGCTTAGTCTCCTCCTAATTGAACAAGTTTGCCGATGTTGAAATCGATCCGCACCCAGCCTCTTTGCTCGCGCAAATCGCGCAGTAACAGCAGCGGAATTTGCCAGTGGTGCACCATTAGAAACGGCAGCGGATCTTGCCAGTCAAAAATGGCGACTGCTTACCCATCTAGGCTCACCAAGCGTAGCAAAAGCCAGACTTTCAACTATCTTTCGAGGGAAAGACGCCATTTTTGACTGGCAAGATCCGCTGCCGTTTCTAATGGTGCACCACTGGCAAATTCCGCTGCT
>JBCBDN010000046.1:0-17785 GCA_038529685.1 Cyanobacteria bacterium J06598_1
ACTTTTCCTAAGGAACCTACGATGAATCCTATTTTTATTAGCGAGATTCACTACGACAATGCTGGCGCTGATACTGGCGAATTTATTGAGATTACTGGCGACGGTGGACTGGATCTCTTGGGCTACAGCCTAGTGCTATACAACGGCAATGGCGGCAGCGCCTATGAAACGGTTGAGCTCAGCGGTGTTCTCGCAAGTGACGATATCAGCTCTCAAGGCGCTCTAGCATTCGATATTGCAGGCATTCAAAACGGCTCGCCTGACGGTGTCGCTTTGGTAGCGCCTGATGGCACTGTTGTTGAATTCTTGAGCTACGAAGGTAGCTTTACAGCAGTCGGGGGTCCTGCGGATGGACTCGTCAGTACGGATATTGGGGTTGGAGAAACCAGCAGTACACCTATTGGAGAATCACTTCAGCTAATAGAGGGCGCTTGGAGGGGTCCGGCGCCCGAAACCAAAGGCACCGTAAACGATAGCCCGATTACCCCACCAGTTCCAGTCGATATTTTTATCAGCGAAATTCACTACGACAACGCGGGCGCTGACACCGGTGAGTTTATTGAAATTAGCGGCAGCGCTGGTACCGATTTGAGCGGTTACAGTCTGGCGCTGTATAACGGCAGCAATGGAACTGTGTACAACAGTGTTTCACTAGTTGAGCTGGTGGTTCCAGATGAAGGAGAGGGGCAAGGCGCGATCGCAATCGACATCTCCGGCATCCAAAACGGCGCACCCGACGGCGTTGCCCTCGTCGGCCCCGATGGAACTGTCCTCAAATTTATTAGCTACGAAGGCAGCCTCACCGCCACCGGCGGCCCTGCCAACGGTCTGACCAGTACCGACATCGGCGTGGCCGAGTCTAGCAGTACGCCTGTCGGCCAGTCACTACAGCTAATAGACGGCGTGTGGAATGCCCCTGCTGCGGAAAGCAGAGGCGCGCTCAACACAGCTGTCGATGGCGGCGGTGACGGCGGTGGTGATGGCGGCGGTGACGGCGGCGGTGACGGCGGCGGTGACGGTGAGATTACCCTTATCAGCACCATTCAAGGCAGCGGCGCAGCCAGTAGCCTAGTAGATACCCCGGTCACCATTGAAGCAGTTGTTATCGGAGATTTTCAGGACGCCACCGGCACCAACGGCGACCTAAACGGCTTCTTTGTCCAAGAAGAAGACAGCGACGCCGACGGCAACGCCGCCACCTCTGAAGGCCTGTTCATCTTCGATGGCAACACGCCAGCAGTAGATGTCAACATTGGCGATAAAGTTCAGGTTTCAGGCACCGTTACTGAATTTAACGGCCTCACCGAACTCACCAACGTCACAGTAGACATCATCAGCGCCGGAGAAGCGCTCCCAACAGCGGCCACCGTTAACTTCCCTGTCAACAGCGTTGACGACCTAGAAGCCTTTGAGGGCATGCAGGTCACCGTTCCTGACACCCTGTTCGTCACCGAGTACTTTAACCTCGACCGCTTTGGTGAAATTGCCCTCGCGTCTGACGGCCCTAGCAACGCCCCAGGCACCGATGGTCGGCTAGACCAATACACTCAGTTCAACGCACCAGATGCAGCTGGCTTCGCAGCGTATCAAGCAGAACTCGCCAAGCGCCGCCTCGTTTTAGACGACGGCCAAACTGTTCAAAACCCCGACCCCATCATCTTGGGCCGAGGCGGCAACCCGCTCAGCGCCACAAATACACTGCGCGGCGGCGACACCATCAACAACCTCTCCGGTGTCCTCAGCTTTGGCTTTGGCGACTATCGCATTCAACCCGTCGCCCCTGTAAACTTTCAGCCCACCAACCCTCGCCCTCAAACGCCTGAGGCCGTCGGTGGTCGGCTCAAAGTCGTCAGCTTCAACGTGCTCAACTTCTTCACCACCCTTGATGAAGGCGGCAACACCAGCGGCCCCAGTAACCTCGGGCCCCGAGGTGCCGACAACCCAGCTGAATTCAACCGCCAAATCGAAAAGCTCATCACCACCCTCGAAACCATTGATGCCGACATTGTTGGCCTAGTTGAAATCGAGAACGAATTCGGCGGCGACCAAAATGGGGACGGTCAGTTTGCCATCGACACCCTCGTCAACGCGCTCAACGCTAAGGTCGGTGCTGGCACCTACGCCTTTGTTGAACCCGGTGGAACGTCTGTAGATGTCAGCGACGCCATTTCCGTCGGCACCATTTATAAAACCGACACAGTTAAAGTGGCCGATGGCACCACCGTAGAAACGCTCAGCGATGCTGACTTGCCAGGACTCGGCCTCAACTTTGGCAACCCTGTGTTCGATGGGCCCAGCACCAACCGAGCCGCTCTCGCCACCACCTTTGAAGAAAAAGCCACGGGTGAAAAGCTCACCGTCGCAGTCAACCACTACAAGTCCAAAGGTAGCGTTAGCCCCGGTGCAGGCAACACCGACGCTGGCGATGGCGCTGGCAACAACAACGCCATTCGTTTGCAGGCTTCCCAGGCCCTTGACGCGTGGCTAGATACCGACCCCACCAGCAGCGGCGACACCGACTTTTTGGTCATTGGCGACCTCAACGCCTACGCCCAAGAAGACCCCATCACTTTTCTTGAAAGCGAAGGCTACACCAACGTTGTTGAAAATCCTGAGTCGGCTTACTCCTTTGTGTTCGATGGGCAACTCGGCACCCTCGACTACGGCCTCGCGAGCACAACGCTCATTTCCCAAGTCACCGGCTCCACCGAATGGCACGTCAACGCCGACGAGCCCGATGCCCTTGACTACAACCTCGACTTCGGTCGCAATCCCAGTCTCTTTACAGGTACAGACCCCTTCCGCAATTCGGACCACGATCCGCTGATCATCGGCCTAGAACTCGGCGGTGACGTGCCAGAAGGGGTCACCCTAACTGGTGACAACGGCTCCGATACGCTCAGAGGCGGTGACGGCAACGACACCCTCAACGGTAGAGGTGGTCGAGATCGCCTCTTTGGCCGGGGGGGTAACGATACGCTCAATGGAGACAATGGTAGCGACGTTCTCTTTGGTGAAGCCGGTGACGATTTGCTCTTTGGCGGCAACAGTGGTGATAGGCTCTTTGGCGGCGATGGCAACGACACGTTGCAAGGCGGTCGTGGCGGAGACACCCTACGAGGCGACGAGGGTAATGACAGTCTCATGGGTGGGCAGGGTAACGACTCACTGCAAGGCGGCAACGGCGACGACCTGCTAACCGGCGGTTCTGGCAGAAACGTCCTCAACGGGGGCGCGGGTGAAGATACTGTTGTGTACGACGCAGAGCTATCTGACCTTTCGTTCTTCGGCAAAGCCAACAACTTTAGAGTCCGAGGAGCAGGCGTCGGTCGCGATACCGTGCAAAATGTGGAGTTTCTACAGGTGAACGACACCTTGGTTGCAACGACTGATTTGTTCTAGCTTGCTGATGTGTTCTAACTGATAAAGCAAAGCGCGGATACATTCGTGCTTTGCTCAGGCTCTAAAGTGAATCTCCCCTGTCGGCAGTCCTTATAGAGACGGCCTGAATACTCTCTAAAATCTTGCCGTACTGAAAATGATGGACCGTTTGTTCAAGCTGAGCAGCAAGCGCAGCATCTTGAACCCGGATCTCTTCTACAATCTCCAAAATCTCATCCCAGTTCAGACGCAGCGTTGCAGATTCTAATGCACTCACTAACTGCGGAGAAAGTCCGACAAAAGCCCCTGCATCAAGCGCATTATCCAAGATAGGCGAAACGGGGTATGCCGGTCTCGAATCGGGATCTCTAGCCGGTTCATACCGGTAGCGAAGGCCCAGCTGGGTCGCAATCATCTCAAAGAGTTCCGATTCTTGAAAAGGCTTGCGCATGAAGTCATCACAGCCCGCCGCGATCGCAGCGTCTGCCTCCAGCTGAACACTCGTCGCAGAAAGCGCAACAATTTTTGGCATCGTGAAATCAGGCGACTCAAAGGCCTTAATCTGCCGAGTTGCGGCCACACCATCTAATCCTGGCATTCGCAGGTCCATCAAAATCAAGTCGGGTTGCCACTGCTGGGCCATATTCACGGCCATCTGTCCGCCATCAGCCGTTTGCAGCGCAAACCCAACCCGTCCCAACAGCTTCATCAGCAGCTGCCGATTGACCGACTTATCATCAACAATCAAAATTTTGTAGGCAGGCTGTCCCTCAGCTAAAGCATGCACCCGCTGAGTGATAGTGGGTGGCGTCACGTCTTCTGCCATCACGGGCTGCACCTGAATGTGAAAGTTAGCGACCGTACCGCGCAGAGCATCTTTCCGGGGCGCTAGGGTCAGCTCACCCGCCATCAGGTGCACAAACTTTCGGCTGATCGACAGCCCCAACCCCGTCCCCGACTGCGACCTTAATCCTGACGCCGACTGAACAAACGGCTCAAAAATCTGTTCTACTTCTGTCGGCGCAATCCCAACACCTGTGTCTGTAATGGAGAAGGACAAAACTAACGCTGAGCTATCCGACCTTTGCTGAGTCTCTTCACACTCAAGCTTCAGCACACCAGCACTCAGGGTAATGCTCCCAGCCTCTGTAAACTTTACAGCGTTGCTCAACAAATTGATCAAGATCTGTCGTAGCTTTGCCTGATCGGCCCGGATATACTCAGGCAGGCGACTCCCTTTGATCACGCTCAGCTGAAGAGAGCGCTCTTCTGCGACCAGCTCGAACATATTGTAAATATCGTCAATCAGCCGGGGCAAATTGAACGCCACTAAATTCAGCGTCGTCCGGCCCGCTTCAATTTTGGCCATGTCCAACACATCATTGATCAGGCCCAGCAAGTGTTCACCACTGCGCTGAATAATTTGCACATCGTCTTGATGCTCTAGCGGCATACTCTCGCTGCGATTCATCACCTGAGCGAATCCCAAAATAGCGTTGAGTGGCGATCGCAACTCATGGCTCATATTCGCCAAAAACTGACTCTTAGCCTGGTTAGCCACCTCAGCCGCCTCTTTGGCCGCCATCATCGCCACGTCAGCGTCGTGCTCCGCTTGGGCCATTGCCACCATCTCCCCCACCAGCTGAATCACCCTCACTTCAGAGGGCCGCCAAGTCTTGGGCCTGTGGACACAGTCGAGCGCAATAAAGCCCACCGGCTTTCCGGCGTACACCATAGGCACATCTATCAACGACCGAATAGACTGACGCTGAAAATTTGCCCTAGACGCGGCAGCTGCCTCAGGTAAACTATCAATATCGTGAACTTGAAAAGCTTTTCCTTTCAGCAAACGCTCGTAAAACCAGCCATAGGTATCAGCAGTTAGCACCTGGCGCTCAGACAAGTAAGGCAGAACGTTGGGCAGGTGCCATGAGTGAGTCAGACAAAACTGTTGTTGACGCTGAGCCGTCTCTTGAAACTTAAAAACGCGAGCGCGATCGCTGCCCGTAAACGCCACCAGCTTTTGCAACGCAAACTGAACACTCACATCAATCCCTTCTCCTAGCAGCGATCGCGAGACCTGACTCAGCAAAGTCTCGGCCTTGGAGCGCTGTTTTAGTCGAGATTCTGCTTGCTTAAGCGGCGTAATATCAAAAAAGACACCGTCTAAATACAGCATCTCTCCTTGGCTGTTGTAAATCGCCTGCCCTTTGTCATAAACCCAGCGCGTACTGCCATCAGCATGAGTGAGCCGGTACTCCAACACATAGGGTCTCTGCTGAGAAATCGCGGCCTCAGAATCGGCTAGTGCTCGCACCAAATCTTCAGGAAAAATAATGTCAGTAAACGCCCTTACCCGGTTATCAATAAAATCAGCAGCCGGATAGCCACAAATTTCAAACACCGCTTCACTCATAAAAGACATTACCCAGCGATCGCTTAGCGCACACCGATAGACCGTCCCTGGCACGTTATCGACCAGCGTTTTGAAGGTTTGTTCGCTTTTGGTGCGATCGCACACTTCCTGCTCTAGCTCACACGTTCTCTCTTTAACCTTTTGCTCCAGCGACTGCGAATATCGAGCTAACGTGTCGTAAGAAACCTGCAAATGGCGGCTCATCTGCTGAAAAACAGCCGTCAGCGAGTTAATCTCTTTCACCCTAGAAGGTTTCAGTAAACTATGAGAGGCCTCTCTTAAGTCCTGACTATCTGTCTCAGCGAGGGTTTGACTGGCTTTGCTGAGCCGAACAATTGGCCGAGCAAGATAGCCTGCCAGCCATACAGAAAAGCCCGCAGAGCCCAACAGCAACAAACCACAGAGCTGTAGCGTCATCTGTTGGTTCGCATCGATCTGCGCCGTAAAGTCAGACTTTGGGACCACCACGACCACTAGCCAGTCTAGCTCGAACTCTGCGGGTAGCGGCGTTGCCTGCATCAGATGCTCGTCGCCGTTAATCTCGAAGGTGTCTTTCAGCTGATTTTGAGAAGCGTTGTTATTTAAAGGAGACTCCTTTAAATAACGCGCAGTGGAGCGAATGATCAAATCGTCAAACTGATTGGCCTGCACACGCGATCGCACACCATCGCTACTACACAAATAGGGGGGCACCTCTGAAGAGCTAGCCACCAGCGTCCCTGAGCGCTCCATGACAAACACTCGTCCTGAGTCACCAATCGTCAGCTGCTGAAGAAAACTGCTGAGTCGATTCTGATTGAGATCTAAACTCACCACCCCCAGCAAGGCACCCGTTGCCGGGTCGTAGTAAGGCTGAGACAAACTAATGCCTAGCTGATTAACGGTAATCCAAGCATAGAGATCTGTCCAAGTTGGCTTACCCTCAGCCACTGCATTGGTATACCAAGGACGCTTCCTTGGATCGTAAGACATTTCTCCAGAGCGCTGGCCTACCGGCAACCCCTGCGAATCTGCCTTGTATCTGCCAAAGGTCCCTGTACTGTCGGCCTCCTCGTAGTAGCGCTCTTCTTCCGCATTGAGATACAGACCCACAAAGGAGCCATCTTCTCGACCAAAATAAAGGTAGCTCATGTGGTCATACAAAAAGCTCTGACGCCAAAAATGACGGAACAGCCCCGGCAAATCATTCGTATTTATATGCCCCGCCTTAAGCGCATCCACGGTGGCTGCATTAATTGCGGTCAAATCAGAAAGGTAACTCGTGATGCGAGCTTCAACCCGCGCTGCAACCTCTCGCTGTAGCTGAGAGCCCAAATCTTCAACAGCTCTCCGCTGTGCTCGATAGGAAAACCAGCCCACTAGGCCAACAGTGGCAAGCAGCTGAAACACAAAAGGAACCAGCACAAAAACGCGTAGCGGAATTTTGACCGGAAGTCGCTGTAGTTTATTCATTAAGCCATTGAAAAAACGTCAGGAAAAGAACGTCAAAAAAGAAGCGTCAAGAAAAAAATCATCAAGAAAGCAGAGACGAGGCTCCGCCGTCTGTATCCTCGAAGGGCAACAAAAAGCAAAACTGACTGCCTTCATTGGGCCGACTGCTCACCCGGATTGTACCGCCGTGGGCTTCTACAATGCGCCGACATACATAAAGACCTAATCCCAGTCCTCTGGTCGGGCTACCTTCTTGTCCTCGCTGGTAAAGCTGAAACAGTCGTCCGCTTTGCTGGGCAGGCATGCCAACACCGTTATCACTGAGCATGCAGTGAATAAAGTTTGGCCTTTGCTCACTGAGTCCGATAGCTATGGTGATCGTAATACCGGGCGGATTGTATTTGATGGCGTTGTCTATGAGGTTTTCAAACACGCGCCACAGCTGAGTGCGATCGCCCTCTAGCAAAGGCAAATCAGGCGCTACTTCCACCTGAAGTGTGAGCCGTTTTTTCTCACATCGCAGCTGCCAGTCTTCTACAATCTCTGCGATGAACGGCTCAATCGCAAAGGGCTGAGGATCTAGCACCACCCCTCGCACCTCAATGTCGTGCGTTTCGAGCAGCGTACCGATCATTTTTAGCTGGCGATCACACCCCGACTTCATTCGGGTTAACAGCGACTTTGGCAGCTCAGTTGCAAGCGGCTCACCAGAAAACTCTCGGTTCAGCAGCGATTCAAACACGCTATTCATCCCGGTAACCGGATTGCGCAGATCGTGGGTGAGCGCATGAATGTAGAGCTTCAGCGCAGCTTCAGCTTTTTTGCGTTCCTCTACTTCGTGAGCCAGCAGCCGAGTGCGATCGCGAATCCGCTCTTCTAAGTTCTGATTGAACGTTTCTAACGCCAAATTAGCATTAGCTAAAGCCGTTTGACTGTCTTCTAACGCCGTCAGATCGCGATAGGCTCGAATGCTCGAGACAATCGTTGTAAACAGTTTTTCTTGAGTGAGTTCTAGCTTAGTTTTGTAGTCGTTAATATCGTAATTAATGACCACAGACTCTTCAGGAACCTGTCCTGGCTGGCCAGTTCTCAATACAATTCGCACCCGCCTATTTTTCAAGGTTTCACGAATGTATTGGGCGACCTGTAGGCCCGCATTTTGCGTTTTCATAATCACGTCAAGCAACATCAAAACCGTGTCCGGGTTTTGCGCTATCAGCTGCTTGGCTTCTGCCTCAGAGTAGGCAGACATAAAGCGTAGCGATCGCCCCTCAAACCGAAAGAACTTCAGGGCAACTTTAGTCGCCTGATGCACCGAAGGCTCATCGTCTACCAGCATAATTTTCCAAGCATTTTCATCTTGCCTGCTGCCGCCATTAGCCGCCGATGCCCCCTCTGCTGGCAGCACTAGCTCATCGGCAAACAGCAGTCGGTCTTCCACATCCTGCTCATCTATATCCTGCTCGTCTATATCAGAGGTAAGAGACCGTTCAGAAAGCATGGAGTTACGGCAATATCAAACTAAATGAATGCTTAAAGTCTAAACCAATCCCGCCCGTAGCGCCTTAACGGCAACCTGAACTCGGTCAGCAGCAGCTAGCTTCGTCATAAGTCCTCTCATGTGAGCTTTCACCGTATTAGGACTAATAAATAGCCGCTTAGCAATTTCTGGATTGCTCAACCCCTCTACTAGCAGCTCTAGCACGTCTTGCTCTCGTTCTGACAGGTCACTAATCACCTCACTGGGGGTAGGTTTAGCGCTCTGCTGAAAGCTCTCTAGGGCAATATGAGCCACCTTTGCATCTAAATAAACCCCCGCTTGTCCTACAGTAGCGATCGCACTCACTAAGCCATTAATACTGCCCCCTTTGATGCAGTAGGCATCTGCCCCACTCGAAAAAGCCGCCATCACCTCTGTTTTACTCGCATGAGAAGTGAGCATAATCACTTTCGTTTGAGGCAGTTTCTCCTTGACCCTTCGAGTTGTTTCAATCCCGTCAATTCCCGGTATGCCAATGTCCATCAAGATAAGGTCTGGGCTGTGTTTAAGCGCTGCTTCCACCGCTAGGTATCCGTCGTCTACAGTGCCGACTACCGTCAGCTGATCGTAACCGGTCAAAGCCTGTTCAATTCCTAGCTGAACGAGTGGATCATCTTCAATGATCAAAACTCGCCATACCGGCAGCTCAAGAGAATTATTCATAGATGCAAGTAACCAAGGAACTTTTCCAGGTGCGCGGTCAAACACGGGCTTAAAAGATGATAGCTTGAATCTTTCAATAATTACGACATGCTCAGACCATGCGTTAATTCGCCAAAACATACATTAGTTAAAAGGCGAAATGTTGCGATTGAACAAAGGCAATTAAAAAAACAGATATAAAAACGGATATGAAAACAGTTTTTCGCATGCAAATTTCCTTTTCACTTCACCTTAAAAGGATGCAATTTTTGAATATTTTTTCGGCATAAATTCCATTAATTACTTGTTATTTAAGCCCGCTTATTTAGGCCATATAGCTAACAGCATAGACAGCCCTATAGAGTCTGACATCATGCCCCTTTCATTATCTTTCAAGCAGCGTATCGCACTACTTTTCGTCTGTCTTTTTCTATTAACCGTCCAAATCTCAGGGTGCACTCGCCTCAGCAACGATATGGAGGCGCTAAAACAACCCGCCATAGAATTCATTACAGCTGAGGCCCTTTCTGAGTTAACAGCTGACCAAAACCAGCTCACGGCGACCCACTTAATTTTGGACGTACGCACCGCAGAAGAATATGCAACAGGTCATATTCCTAGCGCAATAAATATTGATTACAGAGACATATCAGCGCAGATAAAAGCACGCTCAGCAACCTTACAAGCCTTCAAGACGAAAAAGGTTGTTGTTTACTGCGAGCGGGGTGTGCGAGCTAGGCGAGCCGAAGCGGCACTCACAGCAGCAGGCTTTCAGGTCATCCGGCTCAAAGGTGACATCCGTGAATGGAAGGCGGCAGGTCTACCGATTCAGCGGTAAGCAAAAACGCTACAGACAGGCGATCGCATCTTGCGCATACTGCTGACACAAGTAGCCAAAGCTGGTTTGCAGCGCGTCCACTTTTTCAACAAACACCGCCTCACGGCTCAAAGAAGGCGCCTGCTTAGCAATATTTGCTAGCCGCTGCGCCAGCACACACTCAGCGGCTAGCAGCTCATACTGAGAGGTAGAAACCGGTCCTTCTAATACGGCACCAAACCAGTGCTTCAGCGCATGCATATTGGCCTGAAATCCCAGCGCCCACGGACGATAGCTCTTAAGAGCTGGCAGCCGGTACGGATGATAAAACACGTTGAGCGAGGTGCACCAGTCTTGCCACTCAAACGCGCAGACCCGTGGACTTGATGCTATTGGAATCCACGGAATGCGGAGCGCCTCGGCCATAATTGCACCCGTGACCGATTCAGCTAGTACTCGCTCACTCGAGGCGATCGCCCTTAATACCTGTTCAATCGGCCAGCGCGGATCGATGTAGCGAATGCCGGACTGTTCGCAGATACGCTGCCAGCTTTCGCCCGCTTCACTCGCATGCTGCATCTGAGGAATAAAGCTACAGCCTTCTCGTTCGCTAGAAGCTTCAAACACCAGAGACACCAGCAGTCCAGCATCGGTAATAGCCTTACCGACCGGAAGACCGAGCCGATCAGCAGAAAGCGGCCCACGAACACAGCGAATATCCCAAGATAGGGGGACTGCTGGCAAAGCAGGTGCACTGCTAAGCCCGGTGCCAAAAATCACGAGCTGCTTCCGATCACCAGAGGATCTCAGCGTGTCGTATCCCAGCGCCCCAGAACCAACCAACTCAATTGCCTGATCGGCATCAGTGCCAAATAGCTCGGTCCCCAAAGCAGCATCGAGCTGAGGCCATAGCCAACTGTTGAGCTTGCTCGCAAGGCTAGGCTGCTGGTTCACTAGCTGGCCACTAAGGCACTGGTCAGAAAAGAGCTTCATATAGTCTCTTTAGCAACAATATTAAAACTTTGTAAACAGGTATCCCGAATTAGAGTACCGGGTAACTCTTCGAAAGCAAAGAGAGTTTTGATAACCCGTTCATAACCTTCTCTTTACTTGTGACCAAGAGATATTTGATATCTTTTGTAAGCATCTTTTGCTAAGTAATTTCACACAAGTAATTTCACACAAGTAATTTCACACAATAATTCGGTTGAATCTCTTCGACTGAATCACGCTAGGTTGAACCGCTTCGATTGGACGGCACTGAACACAATAGTCGTCATCGGTAAAGTTGGAATCAGGTCTACTCAAAATTCAGATTATTTTTGCATCTAAAACACGTCAAACCCTACACAGCTAAGGTTGCTCTACAAGATTTTTTTGGAGCATCGTCTCTCGTCAGGCGGTGCGGCTTTGATGGCAACAACGATGGCAAAAAGTACCCACGCTTAACTTAAAAAAATGACCCTATCTCTCAACAGAATCGGCAGCTTTACCAGCGAAATTGGCGCTGAAATTGCAGCCTTTGACTCAGAGCGATCGCTCCTATATGTCGTCTCTGGAGGCACCACGCTAGAAGTCTTAGACTTCAGCGATCCAACCGCGCCTAGCCAGCTAGCTGCTATTGACATCGCAGACTTTAGCGCGCCCATCGACGGCGCTAACAGCATCGCTTACAGCAACGGTCTTATCGCGGTTGCTCTAGGCGCAGAGAACGTAACAGACAATGGCGTTGTCGCCCTCGTCGACATTGAAAAGGCCATCGCCGCCACTGACGTTTTGGACGCGGTGAAAGTTTTCACCGTCGGCGCCCTGCCCGACATGGTGACCTTTACCCCCGATGGCAGCAAAATCTTGGTGGCCAACGAAGGCGAAGCCGATGTCACCGAGAACGACGACGGCTCCATTACGGTTGTTGATCCAGAAGGCTCGGTTAGCATTATCGATATCTCTGGCGAATTCGAGAGCCTCAGCAATGACGATGTCAGCACCGCCGACTTCACCCGATTCAATGATCGCAAGGCTGACCTGATCGGCGACGGCGTCAGACTCTTCCCCGATGCCACCGTGGCTCAAGACTTGGAGCCTGAGTATATCGCCGTTTCACCCGATGGCACCAAAGCATTTGTGACGCTACAAGAGAACAATGCGATCGCCATTGTCGACATCGAATCTGCCGAGATAGAAGCCGTTCAACCCCTCGGCCTCAAAGACTTCAGCCAGGGGTTCCCCAACCTCACCAACTACGACTTCGTAAACCGGGGCGACATTAACAACGGCGGCGAGGCGCTCACCACTGCCGACGGCCAAACCATCGAACTCGGCGGCTTCTCCGGCCTCTACTACGACGGCGTCGCAGAAAACGGCAACCTCCGCTTTTTAGCCGTCCCCGACCGGGGCCCCAACGGCGATGCCGATGGCAACAACCGCCCCTTCCTCCTGCCCGACTATCAGGCCAGGATCGTTAGCTTTGAGCTCAACGAAAGCAGCGGCGAACTCACCATCACAGACGAACTGCTGCTCAAGCAAGCCGACGGCACCCCCATCACCGGCCTGCCCAACATTCCTAACGTCGACCGTCAGGCCGTAGACGCCTTGGGCAACCCAGTCGATTTGCCTGAGCTAAACGGCTTTGAAGACTTCGGCTCAGACTACGATCCCTTCGGCGCAGACCTAGAGAGCATCCTACGAGACAACAACGGCAACTTCTGGACCGTGGATGAATACCGCCCCGCTATCTACCAGTTTGACCAAGACGGCACCCTACTCCAGCGCTTCGTGCCCGAAGGCACCGCTGCTCAAGCCGAAGCAGCCAACCCCGGCTTCACCTTCTTTGACACCACATTCGGCAGCGAAACCCTCCCCACCGACTACCTCAACCGCCGCGCCAATCGCGGCTTTGAAGGGGCCGCGCTCGACACCGAAACCGGCATTTTCTACGCCTTTATTCAAACCCCGCTCAGCAACCCTGACCGAGATGCCTCAGATGCCTCTAGCGTCATCCGCATGCTAGGGATTGACCCCGCCACGGGCACCCCAGTCTCTGAATATGTCTATATTCTGCAAAAGCCAGAGACCGGCTCAAATGTAGACAAAATCGGTGACGCGGTCTTTGCAGGCGACGGCAAATTCTTCGTAATTGAGCGCGACTCCGACCTCTCTAGCACCGGTCAACAGTTCGTCTTTGAAGTTGACATCGCTGGCGCCACCAACGTCCTCGGGCAGGACTTTAGCGGCCTCACCCTAGAGCAGCAAACACCTGATAGCCTCGCAGACCTAGGCATTCAAACCATCAGTAAAACAAAGGTGGTAAACCTGCCTTCTGTGGGCTACTCCCCTTCTGACAAGCCAGAGGGCATCGCCCTACTGCCCGACGGCAGACTCGCGGTGCTCAACGACAACGACTTCGGCCTAGAAACCGGCGCTGAAGCCGTACAGCTCGGCATTATTGACTTCACCACCAACGGCGCAGGGCTAGACGCCAGCGACCGAGATGGCGGCATCAATATCAACCCTGAGCCCGTGTTTGGCCTTTACATGCCAGACTCCATTGCGTCGTTTGAATCCAACGGCGAAGCCTTCTACGTCATTGCTAACGAAGGCGACGATCGCGGCGACGCAGATGAAGCCGGACGCGGTGATGCCATTCGTCTTAAAGACTTAGGAGATGTAGTCTCATTCGGTCGCTCAGGACTCTCGCTAGACGAGAGCATCGACCCAGCGCTCTTAGAAGATGAAGAACTCGGTCGCCTAACCATCTCTTCTCTCGACGGCGACACCGACGGCGATGGCGACATCGACAGAATTGTCTCCTACGGCGCTCGCTCCTTCTCTGTATTGGATAGCAAAGGCAATATTGTTTTTGACAGCGGCGATCAGATTGCCCGAATTACCGCTGAGCTGGCCCCCGAGCTATTTAACGCCAACGACGGCGACCCAGAAGAGATTGACAACCGCTCCGACAACAAAGGCGCAGAGCCCGAAGCGATTACCACTGGCGTCATTAACGGCACGCCCTATGCCTTTGTGGGCCTAGAGCGTGCTGGCGGCGGCGTACTAGTGTACGAGCTTTCTGACCCCAGCGCCCCCAAGTTCACGCAATATATTCGCAGCGACGAAGACATCGCCCCTGAGGGCTTAGTCTTCATTGCCGCCGAAGATAGCCCCAATGGTCAGCCGCTGCTTACTGTCGCCAACGAAGAGTCCAACACAGTGGCCGTTTACGAAATTGATGCCCCCGACACCCCGGACAACTTTACGCTTCAGCTGCTTCACCTCGGAGATCAAGAAGCTGGCATTCCAGCACTAGAAGACGCCCCTCGCGCTTCTGCAGTGCTCAACGCCCTCAGAAACGATTTTGAGAACACACTCACCCTATCTTCAGGGGATGCCATTATCCCTGGTCTGTTCTTCTCGGCCAGTGAAGAAGCTTTTGGCGGTGCAGGCAGGGCAGATATCCTGATTCAAAACGAGCTGGGCATTCAGGCGATCGCACTCGGCAACCACGAATTCGACCTGGGCACTGGCCTAGTGCGCGACCTGATTGTAGGCGGCGAAGACGACCCCGAAACCCCAGACGTTGACGAGTCTTTCGGCGGCACACTTTTCCCTTACCTCAGCAGCAACCTCGACTTCAGCACCAGCGCCGACCTTGCAGACCTCGTCGTCGCAGATGACCAGGCACCGCTGCCCAAAAGCATCGCCGCCACCACAGTTATCGATGTAAACGGCGAGCAAATCGGTGTCGTTGGCGCTACTACACCCACGCTACCTATCATCTCTAGCCCAGGAGATGTCACCGTTCTGCCCGAAGACTTTGACGGCAACCCCACCGCAGCCCAGCTAGACGCCCTCGCCGCTGAGATTCAAACCGATGTAGACGAGATGCTGGCCGCGAATCCTGGCTTAAATAAAGTTGTTGTTCTTTCTCACATGCAACAAATTGCCATTGAGCAAGCGCTAGCCACTCGCCTCACTAACGTAGACGTGATTGTAGCGGGCGGCTCCAACACTCGCCTAGCCGACGAGGACGACCGTCTTCGCGCGGGTGACGAGGCTCAGGGCACCTACCCCATCTTCTCAACAGATGCTGACGGTAAACCGGTTGCGATTGTAAACACCGACGGCAACTACAAGTACATCGGTCGCCTGGTTGTTGAGTTCGACGCCGAGGGCAACGTCATCCCCGAGAGCTACGACCCTAGCGTCAGCGGTGCCTACGCTACTGACGAGCAAGGCGTTGCAGACCTCGGCGCTGAGGGCTTAGTGGACCCTGAAATTCAGGGCATTGTCGACACCCTAGAAGAAGTCATCGTCGCCAAAGAAAGCAACGTCTTTGGTATTAGCGATGTTTACCTCAACGGCCTGCGCGGCAGCGTCAGAACCGAAGAGACCAACCTGGGTAATTTAACCGCAGATGCCAACTTAGCAATCGCCAAAGAAGCCGATTCTGATGTCGTTATCTCCCTTAAAAACGGCGGCGGCATCCGCGATGACATCGGTCAGCGCATCGTGCCCGCTGGCGGTACAGGTGAGCCTGTTCTGTTGCCTACCGAAGAGATTCCAGGCGTGAAGCCCGCTGGCGGTATTTCTGAAACAGATATCGGCAATACGCTGCGCTTTAACAATGGCCTAACGCTGCTAACCATCACAGCTGAGGAACTGCTAGCAGTACTGGAGCACGGTGTAGCCGCCAGCTCACTGGATGACGAAAATACTCAGGGCCGTTTCCCACAGGTCGCAGGGATTGAGTTTAGCTTTGACCTGACTGCGCCAGAAGGCGATCGCGTCCAATCTCTGGTGGTACTGGACGAAGACGGCAACGACCAAGACGTACTCGTACAAAACAGCGAAATCGTCGGAGACCCCACCCGCTCCTTCCGCATGGTGACCCTCGGCTTCCTCGCAGGCGGCGGCGACGGCTTCCCATTCCCCACTCGCGATGTCGTTGACCTCGCCCAGGAAGACGATGCCCCTCGCACAGGCGTCGCCACCTTTGCCCCGGACGGCTCCGAGCAAGACGCCCTCGCAGAATATCTCGCAGCCAACTTTGGCGAAGACAATCCCTTTAACGTGGCAGACGTTGACCGCACCGAAGACACCCGCCTACAAAACCTCGCCTTCCGCGCAGACACCGTCATTGACGATGTCACCGGCGGCGGTGGCGGCGGTGGTCAGCCCATTGTCATTCAAGGCAGCGATCGCAGCGACAACATCACCGGCACAGACGCGGATGAAATCATCTTTGGTGGCAAAATCCGCGACAGAATCGACGGTGGCGCAGGCAACGACGAAATCTTTGGCGAAGGCGGCAGAGACGTACTCAACGGCGGCGCAGGCGACGACCTGCTCAACGGGGGTGACCTGAACAACCTGCTCACAGGCGGTACAGGCAGCGATACCTTCGTGCTAGAGAACAACGGCGACTCTCGCATTTTGGACTTCTCTGTAGGTAAGGACCTCATCGGCCTCACCGGTGGCGTCACCTTTGGGTCTGTATCCATTGAAAAGCGCGGCAAGAACGCGTTGATCTTCAATGGCGATAACATCATCGGTAGAGTGATGATGACCAAAGTAGAAGACCTAACAACAGCCTCATTTGTTGAGATTGCGTAATCTGATGAAATTGCACAGTCTAATTACGCAATAAATTCAAGCCCTCATTCCGTCTGGAATGAGGGCTTTCCTTTTTTCACCAGCACTGGCAAGCATCAGCACCCATCCACTAGCCATTAAGAACGCCCAGTCCTAAAAACGACCTTAGTCCAACTGCTCAATGTCTGCCTTACTTAGGCCAGTGATTTGGCTAATCGTTTCAATCGGGAGCTTACCGATAAGCGATCGCGCCATTTCCAGCTTCTCTAACCGCCGCCCCTGATCGATTCCTTGCTCTATGCCCTGCTCTATGCCCTGCTTCAAACCTTGCTCTAACCCCTGTTCCAAGCCTTGGGCATTACCCTCCATCCAAGACGTATCAATCACATTATTGAGGTCGCGATAGTACTTCAGGCTGGATTGATAACCATCTTGCTCGCTGCGCGAAAAGTTTGCAATCTCGGCAATCTCAAACAGCTGTAGAAAAACAGGGTCTTGAAAAGGACTCGGCTGAGAATCCAAATCCGGTAGGTGCCGGAACAAATACAGCCACTTGTCCTGCTTTGATTTCAATTGCTCTATTGTTTTCTCAAACTTAGGCAGCTCTACATAAATAAACGTCAGCTTGTCATAAAAGACCTCACAGTTTTGATTCTTGAGCTTGGCTGTATGGATGATTGTATTGTCGTCTGCATGCTCATCGAAGATGAAGTCCAGAATGCCGATGGAATAAACAGGGGCTAGCTCAAAGTTCCATTCGCCTTTGAGGGCCTGTTCTTGAATCGGGAAGCTGGCGTAGAAAACGCTTCTGTCTTTGAAGAATTTTTGTTTGGCTTTTTGCAGCTCTACGATGAAGCGATCACCATTCACACCCTGGCAATAAATATCAAAAATCGCCTTACGATCCACTGGCGTACTGCCCAGATTCTCAGTGCTCTTATAAGACAGCGATTCAATCTGGTGGTGG
>JBCBDN010000047.1:0-17753 GCA_038529685.1 Cyanobacteria bacterium J06598_1
TGGTGGAAACGGTCGTGACACTTTCGTCATCGCTTCAGGCGGTAAATTGCCCATCCGCGATGTCATCTCAGACTTCAGGCAAGGGCAAGACAAAATTGAAGTCACCGGACTCAGTTTTGGGGCCTTAAGCTTCAAAGGAAATCAGATATCGATTACCAATACTTCTGAAGTCATTGCGCAGCTTACAGGCACAGATACAACAACACTGACCGCTGCTGACTTTGTGTAGCACTCACGCTTTATGATTGTTAGCGATCGCGTTTGCCCTATCCAGCGTAAAAGATGAAATTTGATAAACAGCTAATCTGTGTCTCCGGGCTGCCGCGATCAGGTTCTACGCTGCTATGTCAGCTGTTGTCTCATCATTCAGATCTATACTGCCCAGGGCATAGCTCTCCACTGTGCCATGCCCTAGTTGGCTTACGTACAAGCCTCAGCCAAAACGACTTTCTCAAGGCGCAGCTAGATGTTGATTTTGACCTAGTTTATCAGCGGCTAGGCAACGCCTCGCGCGGCTTTATGCAGGGCTGGTTTGCAGAGACCGAGCAAGCGCGAGTCGTCGATAAAAATCGCGGCTGGCTGCACCATATTGAGTTTTTGCATGCGCTAGTGCCAGACTTTCGGATGCTGGTGTGCGTGCGTGAACTGGGGCAGGTGTACGGCTCAGTCGAAGCGCAGCACCAAAAAACAATTCTGTTGGACTTTCCCGATCAGCTAGCCCAGCACTCTCGCTATGGTCGAGCCGATAAGCTGTTTGGAAACGGCGGCGTGATTGGCTCACCGCTACAATCTATCGGCGCACTGCAAGACATTGACGCGCAGCTGCAACAGCATCTCTACTACGTTGTGTTTGAGCATTTGATGCAAGATCCGGTCAGCGCTATGCAAGGTGTGTTCGACTGGCTGGCGCTACCCCGCGCAGAAATTGATCCACAAAACTTACGCAAAACGCCCAACGAAAGCGATAGCTACTATCGCTTTAAGTACTTGCACACCCGGCACAGCAAAATTCAACCGCCTAAAACACACGACATTCCACCCCGGATTCAGCAGCAGATTCAACAGCAGTTCAGCTGGTACTATCAAACGTTTTATCCAGGGATTATAAGCCGTGAATCTATCTAAATAACGTTGAGACAAAGGCACACCATCAGAATGCTGGAGACGGGGTAGGCTGGTTGAAATCTGACTTCAGCAAAGCTATGTCGCGACAGCCAGCTAACACCAGTTCGCCGCCAAAAGAAGCATCACCCAAGCTAGAAATTAGCGCTTCTCGCCACTTCACGGCTTGGCTGCACGAACAAAACATCAGCCTATCTTTCACCACCTACCAGGCTGGCAAACTGTTCTTCATCGGCCTACAGTCCAACGGCAAGCTGTCTATTTTTGAACGAACATTCGAGCGCAGTATGGGCCTATTTGTGCAGGGCAGCACCCTGTGGCTCAGCACTATTTATCAGCTATGGCACTTTGAAAACAGCCTAGAACCTGGGCAAACCTACCAGGGCTACGACGCGCTCTATGTCCCGCAGCAAAGCTACGTCACTGGCGACTTAGATATTCACGACATCGTCATACCAGACGGCAGCCAAGACCCCATTTTTGCCAACACGCTTTTCAGCTGTCTTAGCACCGTCAGCACGACTCATAGCTTCGTACCCGTTTGGCACCCGCCTTTTATCAGCAGGCTCGCCGCTGAAGACCGCTGCCACCTCAACGGTCTAGCGCTACGCGAGGGGCAGCCTCGCTACGTCACGACCATTGGCAAAAGCGATGTTGCCGACAGCTGGCGCGACCATCGGCAGGCGGGCGGTTGCGTGATTGATATCCCTAGCAGTGAAATCGTGTCAACAGGGCTTTCAATGCCCCACTCACCGCGCTGGTACCGAGACAAGCTGTGGCTACTGAACTCGGGAACCGGCGAGTTTGGACATATCGATCTTACGTCAGGCGAATTTACGGCTGTAACCTTCTGCCCTGGCTACCTGCGAGGATTAGCATTTGCCGGAGACTTTGCAATTGTTGGGCTTTCAGAGCCTCGGCACAATAAAAGCTTCCAGGGACTACAGCTCGACCAGGCACTAGCCGACAAAGGCGCAAAACCACGCTGCGGGCTCGGCGTAATCGATCTGCGCAGCGGCGATCTGGTACATACGCTCCGCATAGAAGGTGTGGTCGAAGAGCTGTACGACGTAGCAGCTATTCCAGGCGTGCGTAGGCCGATGGCTATTGGCCTACGCAGCAATGAAATTCATCGAATCATTTCGGTGGGCGAAGCACCGTTGCGTTAGAGATTGAGCTGTATTACATCATTCTCATTAGGCCCTGCTGACCGACCAGAATCTCCCGCAAAAAGCTGACAATGCCCACCCAAATAATGGGTGATATATCGACACCACCAATCGGGGGCACGACCTTACGAACAGGGATGAGAAAAATTTCTGTAGGCCACGCAATCAGCGACCAAGGCAGCTTGTCTAGCTCAATTTGGGGATACCAGGTCAAAATGATGCGAAAAAGAAAGAGCAGCGTGTAAAGACCTAAAACCAAACCCACCAAAATCGGGGCAATATTGCCAGACATTTAAGTTGCCTTCTGTTAAAAGTGTCTTACCAGCTTAATACGTCGTCATATGGTCGTTACATTTTTGGGCTAATTCTCAGCTTTCCAAGGGAGTCAATTGCCGATATTATGAAGAGTAATGAATAGATGTTTCTTCTTTGCCCCTTGCGCTTAAGCCAAGGTCTGACGCTATGACTCCTTCTCTGACTAATTTCATGCTCAGCCTGCTTGCAGGTCTGTTGATTCTGGTTGTGCCCGCTACAATTGCATTGATTTTCATCAGCCAGCGCGATCAAATCAAGCGTAACTAGTCTTTAAGTCCCGCAATGATTGAAAAGGCCCTTACAACAGGGCCTTTTTGTATTTGAGGCAAATTTTTCTGTCCAGGCTGGCTTTTCGCCAAGTCAAGGCGTCAGAAAACGGCACATCTCGAGCCGGTCAAGGTTAAAATAGATGTTTAAAGTAGTCATCTCATGCTATTCATGAGGGGTTACGCGAGCCAACTGCACGGCTTGCTTGCACTCAAGAGGATTCGGTTGTGTTAGGTACTCCTGTTTCACTGCTCGTGGGGATTGTTTTGCTCCTCGGCGCGGTGGTGCTGTTTTTTCTAGATAAGCTCAGGCCAACGGTCGCACGTGAATCTGACAAGGTCTATGCTGTCTTTATTTTGATGGCTGGCCTTTTGGCACTGGCGATTCAAGAAATTACCCTAGGCGAATCTTTTCAGATGATGCTGATGGCGGGGATGCTCACAACCCTCTACATCGAAAACGTCGGCAACCGAGAGCCCAGAGAAATTAGCCCCATGCCACCGGTTGGCAACCGTCCACCCATGCCCAGATACGAGGAGCGCCCGCCCGTTCGTCGTGGGTATCGAGCAGAGCTAGACGATCGCCCTGAGTTCCGGGGCCCGGTGCCAGCCAGAATGAATCCGGCTCAGCCGCCCTATCGCCCTGACCCTTACGCAAACGGCCAAATCCGCCCGCCCTACGAAGAATATCGAGGCCCAGCGGGTCGATTGCA
Organism: Cyanobacteria bacterium J06598_1; assembly: GCA_038529685.1. Taxonomy (GTDB): domain Bacteria; phylum Cyanobacteriota; class Cyanobacteriia; order Phormidesmidales; family Phormidesmidaceae; genus Phormidesmis. The sequence continues at coordinate 3,586 of JBCBDN010000047.1, forward strand.
GCCTAGCCGTCCTAGCAATGGCAGACCGAATGAGGGCAGACCTTTCGACGGCAATGGTGGCAATGGCGGACCGCCAGACAATCGGTACACCAGCAACGAACGCTATGGAGAACGCCCCCCGGCACCGCAGCGACCACCCGCAGGACCGCCGACCAGACCAGACGAGTTTCGCGGACCGGAAAGAGACAGTTGGACACCTGAGGGCGCTGTAGAAAATAGAACCGGCGATCGCCCCCCGAGTCGTCCGCGACCAGAAGCACCTCGCGACAACCTAGCGAGCTCAGAAAATGGTGAGTCTTCTGCACGGGCGCTCAACATTCGCCCGCTCAGCGAAGCGCCTGATGTAGGCGATGACTACCGTCCAAGCAACTAACGCAAAAGCCCTTTTTAAGCGGTAGAAAGCTACAGTTGCTAATTGAAAGTCCCAGTGATGCTGAAGCATTGCCGGGACTTTTCAGTTCTGACTTTTCAGCTTTATCGAGTGTAGTGAAGCACGTTTGACGAAGGAGCAATGTCTGCCGTCAGCCTGGGATCTGCGATAGGAGCACCCGACTGAAGTGTAAGCGGCAGCACACCGGCCCATATATCTAAGTCGTAGTCAGCCTCGGCATCAATCGGAGGGCCGCTACGGATTTTGGCAGACGCTTCGGAGATAGGGAGGCTGAGTACGCAGGTCGCGGCCAGTTCTTCTAGAGTAGGCGATCGCACGTCATCCCAACGGCCCTTCATCACATGCTCTGTAAACGCCTGCAAAGCCAACATCTTCTCTGCTGCTGCCGTTACCGCCTCAGCCTGGCCAAACAGCACAACTGAGCGATAGTTCATAGAGTGATGATAAGCCGAGCGGGCCAATACCAAACCATCGAGCAGCGTCACGGTAAAGCACACGTCAATGCCTGTTTGCAGCGACTTAAGCAGCCGGCTGGCACCCGCCCCATGAATATAGACCTGCTGCTCAACACGGCCATAGGCAGTCGGAATCACAAAGGGCTGGCCGTCCACCACGAAACCCACTTGGCACACCAGCCCCTCATCCAAAATGGCAGCAATTGTATCAAAATCGTAGTGGCCTCTTTTGGGCACACGTTTTACCTGAGTCTTTGACGTTTTCATAGCGAGCTTGACCCGGTGGCAACCGAGCCTTTAAGAAAAATAGTTGAAAGGAATACGTGTTAAGTTAGGTGGTTAATTGGTATTCTTCAAGAGCCAGTTTTAATTAATATAGCCAGTCCACTTTTGGGAAGGTAGCTTCCACTTTGATGCGGTCCCAGATGTAGTCTCAATGGAAAATGTACTCGCTTTAGATTTACGACCAGACACCGGTGTGCCGCTACACCAGCAGGTATATGAGCAAATTAGGGCGGCTATTTTGGCGGGGAGAGTGCGATCACGCCAAAAACTCCCCTCCAGTCGCCAGCTCGCTTCGAGCCTAAATCTCTCACGCACCACCGTTACCCAAAGCTACGACCAGCTCATCAGCGAAGGCTATCTCGAAACCCGACGGGGCGCCGGGACTTTTGTCTGTGCTCAGGTTCCCGATGCGCTCCTTTCCCTAGACGCGCATAAAGGTGCACCGTTGTCTCTGACAGGCACACTGCCGCCAAGAACGCTGGAAGGCTTTCCCAAAGCTGACGCCCCCCGAAATTCAGTAGCGGATGAACCACCCTCTTTCACCCTCTCCACCTACGGTCAGCGGCTCTCCAAAACCATTGAGCCACCCAAACAAGACCCTACGGAGCTGAGCTTCCGCTACTGGCGGCCCGATCTCAATTTATTTCCAGTCAAGCGCTGGCAGCGATTGGTTAACCGCCACTGCGCCGCCAGCGATCGCAGCTGGATGACCTACAGCACCAAAGCAATGGGTCACTGGCCCCTGCGAGAAGAAATCGCGACATACATTGCCCAAAGCCGCGCAGTACGCTGCACCCCTGAGCAAATTTTGATCACGCAGGGAACTCAACAGGCCCTAGGGTTAATGGCCCAAGTGCTGCTCGAAGAGGGGGACGCCGTTGCCCTCGAAGATCCGGGCTATCTCAGTGCGCGCAAAATCTTTACGGCCCACGGCGCACTCACTTTTCCGGTCGCAGTAGACGAAGAAGGACTACAGGTAAATCAGCTCGCGCAGCTCAGCTTAAACATCACGCCAATTAAGCTGGTATATGTGACGCCTTCGCATCAGTTTCCGACCGGTTTCCTGATGTCTTTGCCTCGCCGGCTGGCACTTTTGGAGTGGGCACAAAAAACGGGCAGCCTGATTATTGAAGACGATTACGACAGCGAATTTCGCTACAGCGGTCGCCCGATTCCGGCCTTGCAGGGGCTCGATCGCTATCAGCGGGTGCTCTATGTAGGCACGTTTTCTAAAGTGATGTTTCCCGGTCTACGGCTGGGCTATGTGGTGTTGCCACCAGCGCTAGTTCCGGTGTTTCAACGCGCCAAATGGGTGTGCGATCGCCAAAGTTCTCTGCTGCACCAGGCCGCACTGACCGACTTCATTGCTGAGGGCCAGCTAGCCAAACACATTCGGCGCATGCGCAGCATCTATGAAAAAAGGAGGCAGCGACTGATCGATTTACTACAAGAAATCAGCCGTGACCTAGGCGGTGTAGAAATTGCAGGGGATCCAGCCGGACTACATTTCATGGCACGCCTACCCCTAAACCAAATAGGCTGCTCAGCCAAGCAGCTTGTAACACGGGCCAAAGCACAGGGAGTGAACTTGTTTGACATCACGCCTTACTACCATCCCGATACTCTATTCTCCAAAACCTCAGGGTCAGAAAAACAGCCTACTCGGCTGCCTGAGCGCAGCGCATTTATCTTCGGGTTCGGGGGGCTCAACGAAACCACTATTGAGCGCGCCATTGCTGGGATCCGTCCGCTTTTTGAAAAGCCGTCGCCGCGATGATCGGTGCAGATGAGGCTTTCAAAAAACGGACTGAATTCGAAGACGCAGCGTCTGCGGGTCTAGTGTCTGAGGGGATGGCGTCCGAATCGGTAGATAAATTAGCCGGCGGGTCAGTTTTTGACACGACTGAATTTATCGCTTCGACAGTAGTCACGACTGAATCGCACGTCTCCTGAAATACCCCCTTAGCAGCCTCTGGAGAAAGGGCAGCCCCAAAAAGGACGCCCTGGCCATAAGCGCAGCCGTGCTGCTGAAGCCAATGGCACTGCTCCACGTGCTCAATGCCTTCAGCGACCACTTGAATGTCTAACTCTGCGGCCAGCCTCAAAACAGAACGAACGATAACCGCGTTGGTCTGCTCCACTTTCGAGGGACGAAGGCGACTTAGCTTAGTAATAAAGGACCGGTCAATTTTGAGCATATCGGCTGGCAGCTGACTTAAATAAGACAAGGAGCAATAGCCAGTACCAAAGTCATCTAAGCTCAGGCGCAATCCCAACGATCGAAGCTGTTTGAGTGTCGAGATCGCCTGTGTGGGATCTGCAATCATCACGCCTTCAGTCACTTCTATCGTCAGTTGAGAAGGATCAACCGCGTAGCGGGTGAGCAGCTCACGCACGACTGCCACCACATCCAAATAACCGAGATGAAGCCCCGAAAAATTAACGCTCACAGAAGGATACAAGTCCGCTGTCTGCCATGCCTGTAGCTGCTGGCAAACCTGTTCGAGCACCCACCGATCAATGTCAACAATCAGGCCGGTTTCTTCTGCCAGTGGCAGAAAATCTTTCGGACTCAGCAGGCCAAAATCAGGGTGCTGCCAGCGAACTAGGGCCTCAAAACCAACCGTTTTGTTGTGGTTATTCAAATCCACAATGGGTTGATACTGCACCCTGAGCTGGTGGGTTTGGATCGCCGCTTTGAGCGACGGGCGATCGCGTAAAACGTTCGACGAACCGAGCGGTTGAAATGGGCGTTTTTTTGAATAGCGCCGGTGCTGATTATCTGAAGCAGGGCGCCTCTGCTCTAAATCTGATTTTTCCGGCCCTATCAAGTTTGTGCGGCGATCGCGACGATGAATCAAACGATTGAGCCGACAGATTTTGACCCAGCAGATCACCAGCAGCATACTCAGCGAACCTGTGAGCAGCGTAGCCCCTGGAAATCCGACTGGCAGAGACTGATGGGCTTGGAAAAGCTCTACAGGCCCGCGACGATTGTACGGTTGCCCCTCGATAGATTTATCTTGAACCTGGGTGATCGCAGCACGCCTTTGTAGGTACGGGACGCTCTGCTGGTTCGTGAAAAAGGACATAGGTAATGAAGAGGAGGTAGAACAGGCAACCACAGTCAGGAAAACAAGTCAGGAAAGCAAGGCAAGGAAAGCAAGGCAAGGAAAGCAAGCCAAGGAAAACAAGCCAAGGAAAACAAGCCAAGGAAACCTAGAGAAATTGGACCCATCACTGAGCGCAGCAAACGCCTAACCAAACAGCCTCCCTTGACAAGTACCGTCGCGTAGAGCGAAATAGCCTAATTTTTCAAGGGGACTTACCAGCAAAACAGAAGACGTTGGCATTCCAACGACAAAGACTCATATTTTCCGAAAAACCGTTGCAGGCTATTGAAACTCACTCCTGTTTAACGAGTAGAGCAATAGCCTTAAAAAGGCATATTCAGCATCGGGATCAGCCAAAGAAGCGACTTTTTAAGCTGATTTAACCTTTGCTTCAAAGATTTCTAAAAGGCACGCTCTAAGAGGCACTTCTCAATCAAGAAAGCACCAGAGCGCGCATCGAATAAAAGACGATTAATTCAGGGCCTACGTATTATTACGTAAAAGCTACTAACACGAAACGACATTGACATAAAGTTGTCATAAAACCTTTTCAAATGGGAATACGGACATCGCCCCTCAATCTGATATTGCACAAATATGCTGCACAGTACCGATAAAGAGAGATCGCACCGCAGACCATCGCTGAGAGATATCCTATAGAGTATCGGGAAGCTGAGGCTTCAGTCAGTATTTTTTCCACAAGTATGCAGATTTACCTGGACTACAGTGCAACTACACCGACCCGGCCCGAGGCCATTACCGCCATGCAATCGGCCATGAAACAGCACTGGGGGAATCCATCTAGCCTGCACCACTGGGGAAATCGCGCGGCCACAGCACTAGAGCGATCGCGCCAACAGGTCAGCGACCTGATCAATGCCCCCACGCCCGATACCCTGGTTTTCACGGCGGGCGGCACCGAAGCCAATAACCTAGCGATTAAGGGCATCGCCGCAGCCATTAGCGAGCCGCAGCATCTAGTGGTCTCTTCAGTAGAGCACTCTGCCGTTGCTGAACCCACTCGGCAGCTAGCAGCTCAAGGCTGGGAGGTGACCTGGCTAAGCGTTGATAGTCAAGGGACTGTTTCGCCTGAAGCGCTGCGCGCGGCTCTCCGCCCAAATACAGCGCTCGTCTCAGTCATTTATGGCCAAAGCGAGGTTGGTACACTACAGCCGATTGCTGAGCTAGGTGCGATCACTCGCGCCCACGGTATCCCCTTTCACACCGACGCCGTCCAAGTAGCAGGCCGGTTGCCGATTGATGTGCAGCAGCTCCCCATCGACCTGCTCTCCCTCTCTAGCCACAAAATCTACGGCCCTCAGGGGGCAGGCGCCCTCTATATTGCACCAACAGTCAGCACCCTCACGCCGCTACTCACCGGCGGCGGACAGGAACGGGCGCTGCGCTCAGGCACCCAAGCACTACCCGCTATCGTTGGCTTCGGCGTCGCTGCAAAATTGGCCGCTGCCGAAATGCCTACTGAAACGCTCAGGCTGATTCATCTACGCGATCGCTTCTTCACCCACATGCACGAAACCCCTAGCCTGATTCCAACGGGCCATCGCCGCCACCGGCTACCGCACCACATTAGCTTTCGGCTCGCCCACGGCCATATCACTGGCCATATCACTGGCAAAACCCTCGTTCGCCAAATGAACTTAGCAGGTATTGGTATCAGCGCCGGGTCGGCCTGCCACAGCGGTCAGCTGAGCCCTAGCCCTATCCTCACAGCGATGGGGTTTGATGATGCGATCGCCAAAAGCGGCATCCGCATCACCCTCGGTAAGCACACCACAGAAGCAGACATAGATTGGAGCGCGATGGTGCTGAAGCAAGTCCTAGCCCGCGCGCTCCCCACCGCCGTCATCGCCTAAAATCACTTCTAGCATGTAACCCCCCATGACCATCCCCACGACACTGCCTACCGCCACCGAGCAAGCCAAAGCCGCTACCCAAGCAGCCTTAGAGGCTGGACTGCTGCGGATTCAAGTTGAAATGGCTATCCCTGAGCTAAAGCATCAGCCGATAGCCGAGCAGTTTCTGTCCCTGTTTGAGGGCAAACAATTCAAAGTCCTCTTCCCCGATGCGGGCGCAGCCGCCCTCGCCAGACGCGACTGGAGCAATCCCGACTTCACCATTCGAGGACTCGGAGAGTTGGTCGATCCGGTTGAGCCCGATGACGATTTGTATTTGATTGTCAATCCCTCTTCGGTAGAAGTCGCCAAGGTAGAAGAACTCTGCAACGCCGCTATCGATCAGCCCGTACTGCTGCTTAACCCCAAACTAGAAGATGTCGCCATTGTCGGCATTGGGTATGCGGCCCGGCAGCTGCGCGATCGCTTCCTCAGCCAAATAGAAACCTGCTATTACATCCGAGCCGTCGATCAGGGCGCCGTATATCGCTGCTATCCAGGCCCTTGGCAGGTATGGAGAGAAACCGCACCCGAAGAATACGACCTAGCCGCATCATTCGCCTCTCGGCCCTCAGGAGAAGATATTGAGCGCGTTCTCTACAGTGAAGGAACCAGTGAAAAAACCAGTGAACAGGCAAACGATCTAAACAAAGGAATACCCTCGGGTGAACGAACGGATAAGTCAGACGCCAAAACAACCCGCAAAAAAAGTCTTTTCTCCGAGCTGCAAGCATTTCTTAAAGCGTTGAGCCAGTAAGCAAATCATGTCTCCATTCGTTGTTTTGTATATTTTTTTGGTGGTGCTGATGCTGATCGGGCTAGTCGGTGCCTTTGTACCCGCACTACCCGGCGCGGGCCTAATCGTCGCAGCTATTGCGGTATGGACTTTTACCAGCCCCGAGCCAGTTAGCTACACCGCACTGATTACTGGCATCGTTGCGTTTGTGTTGAGCTTGGGAATCGGCTATCTCGCCACGTACCTAGGCGCCAAAAAAGTGGGGGCGAGCAAATGGGGCCAAATCGGCTCAGTTGTAGGCCTAATTATCGGCTTTTTGGGTCTGCTGCCGGCCCTGCCCATCGGCGGGCCTTTGCTCGGTATTTTGGCCGGGACAATGCTAGGGGCTTTCGTAGGCGAGTTTCTGTACAGAAGGGAGCTTGATTTTTCTGAGCGCTGGCAGCTGGCAGGCAAGGTTAGCCTCGCGGTGGTGGTTAGCTCACTAGTAGGCACGGTGCTAGAAGGGTTGCTGGCGTTAGTCGCTGTTGTGGTTTTTTTGGTGACCACGTGGCCTCAGTCAGGACTGGCCCTGTAAGCAGCTGACAAAAGCTGCTCGATTATCAGCTTTTGTCAGCTGCTTACGTATCAAAGACAACATCCATAAGTATTTTTACTGAACTCAAAACAATCTCGAACAATCCTAGGTATCACAAAGATAAAGACCGGTGAAATGAGTATAAAAAGTATCAGCTGGTCCCGGACGTACTGTTAACCCATAAGGTTCCCTTCATCAAATCTTTGTTGAAATCGAGTCATATACAAACATACAAAGCGTGCTTAACACATTAAGTTAAAAGGCAAGCCCCGTAGTTCTACGGACGCACGTTCTTTCTAACCTTGTTTTCAGTCGTCAGGGAATCAATGGATAACTCACGCCTCGAATCAAAGTCCGCACGCCAAAACAAGGGAAGAAAGCAGGGAAGCCCGCTTCATCAGCATCCCTCCCTTCAGCGAGCTGCACGCACCACAGAACAGTTACCCACAGAGCAGCTACCTACAGAACAGCTACCCGCAGAGCAGCTACCCATCGAGCAAGAGAGCGTCCACGCACACTTTGCCATTCTCCAAATGGGTGTAAACATTTGGAACCGGTGGCGTTTGAAAGATCCTCACATCATTCCAAACTTGCAAGGCGCTGACCTCAGCAGCATGGCGCTAGAGAACGTCAATCTTTCTCGGGCCAACTTGCGGGGAGCCAATCTTGATAATGCGCTGCTGTTTGACGCTGACTTTCAAAGAGCAGATATGCGCGGAACTAGCCTCGTTCGTACGACACTGATTGGCGCCAGCTTACACAGAGCCAACCTATTGGATGCCAACTTGGAGCATGCCTACCTCAACCAGTGCGACCTGAGCGATGCAAACCTCACGGGCGCGTTCCTAAAGGAGGCTGAGCTACGGTTCGCTGTGCTCACAGGCGCAACCCTAGTAAATGCTCGCTTAGCAGACGCTGAACTAGCTGAAAGTCATGACCTTACCGTTCGTCAGCTCAAAGTAGCGAAAGACGCGGAAGACGCCTTCCTCAACGAGCGTCTTCAGTACTCGCTTGCAGACGCACTCCAAGCATCCTCTGAAGAGAAGCTGCTTAACCCTACACGCACCCGAAAAGTCAGTGCTGAAAAGGGCTTACAGAAGTCATCGATTCCAGAGAAGACCAGCGTTCGCAGAGAGACACCTACACCCGAAATTGTGCCTTCTATTAGCATCACTTTTCAACCTCGACTGGCGAGCTAGGGCACAAAACTTCAAACGCTTGCCGGGACACCGCTGTAGCGAATGTTTGCCTGTCTGAGTCGCTCAACGGCTTCTCCAAGGCGATCGCACTCAGCAATCAAACTAATCCGCACATAGCCCTCACCGCCTTCACCAAAAGCCGTCCCCGGTGTCACCACCACACCCGTCTTTTGCAACAGCAAAAAAGCAAAGTCAGCCGCGCTAATACCGGGCGGGCAAGGTACCCATAAGTACATCGTGGCTTCTGGCTTCACCACATGCCAACCGAGGGTAGCCAGCGCTTTCACCAAAAAGTCTCGGCGGATAAGATAACGCTGCTGCACCTCTTCTAGGTACTGATCAGGCAGCTGAAGCGCTGTTTCAGCTGCCGTTTGTAGCGCGGAAAAAATACCGTAGTCCAGATTTGTTTTGAGCGTGCGCAACCCCTGAATCACATGGCGATTGCCCACGACAAAGCCGACTCGCCAGCCCGCCATGTTATAGGTTTTTGACAGCGTATGAAACTCAACGCTGATCTCTTTGGCACCCGGAATCTCCAGCAGGCTCGTCGGTTGGTATCCTTCAAAGGCCAACTCTGCATAGCAAAGATCGTGAATCAGCAGAATCTGATACTTTTTACCAAAAGCGACTACTTCTTCAAAGAAGGAACGTGGAGCAGTGGCACCTGTCGGGTTGTTGGGATAGTTGAAGTACAACACCTTAGCGCGCTTAGCCAGGTCTTCTGGGATGTCGTTGAAGTCTAGGACCCAGTCGTTTTCTGCCTTGAGTGGAATAGCGTGGATGTCAGCGCCAGCGATCGCTGGTCCGCGAAAGTGCGCAGGGTAAGAGGGCGTTGGCACCAGCACCACATCCCCTGGATTGATGTAAGCCATTGCCAAGTGACCCAAACCTTCTTTAGACCCCATCAGCGGCAGGGCTTCTCCATCCGGGTCTAGGGTGACGCCGTAGCGGCGGTGATACCAGCTAGTGATGGTGCTGCGAAAGCCCGCTGTGCCTTCAAACGGGGGGTAGCCGTGGTTGTTCTCGTCTTTGATGGCTGCGATCGCCGCGTCTACAACCGGCGCAGGTGTGGGCCCTCCAGGATTTCCCATCCCCAAATCGATCAGGTCAACGCCTTTTGCTCGAGCACCTGCCTTCAGCTCATCTAATCTGGCGAATACGTAGGGCGGCAGCGAACTCAACCGATCAGCCGGTCTCAACCAATCCAAAGTCATCAGGGCGAACTCTCCCAGTGTGCAAGGGCGCTTTTGTTAATACAGAGAATTACCAGAATACCGCTTTGACTCATTTGCAGCTACCCTTCTCGAGCGATGAGTCCATACGAAGTAGAGAGAATTGCCCACGGGCAGAACAAGGATACGCCGCCAGGAAAGTAAACCTGTCATACTTTATCTAGGTCGTTGTTTCTTGAGCACCAAACCATGATTGCAACTCTGCGTCGAGCCGACCGTGTCGTCCTAAACCACATCAGTTGGGACCAATTTGAAAGACTTTTAGAAAATCTAGGCGATCATCGCACTAGCCGTATTGCTTATGACAACGGCGTATTAGAAATTATGGCGCCATTACCAGAGCATGAACACTTTAAAGAAGTCATGGGAGATGCGATTAAAGATATTGCTGACGAACTGGATTTAGATTACGAAAGCTATGGTTCAACCACGTGGCGAAAACGGAAGACTATGGCAGGCTTAGAGCCTGACAACTGCTTTTACTTTCAAAACGAGGAAGCGATTAGAGGCCGAACCGACTTAGATATCAGCAAAGGGGATCCGCCACCGGACCTCGCTTTAGAAATTGATGTAACGAGTAAGTCTCTGAGCCGCTTTCCAATCTATGCTCGATTAGAGGTTCCGGAGGTCTGGTGCTACGACAGTGGGGCCTTGAAGATTTATCATCTACAAAATAGCGACTACGTAGAAGCTAGCCAGAGTTTGGCATTACCTAAACTCCCCGTGCAAGAACTCCCACGACTTATCGAAGCTAATCGGAGTCAAGGCAGAAGGGCAATCAGAAGAGCCATTCGAGAATGGGTAAAGGAAAACACTCTCTAGCAAAGACACTGACAATAGCCTCCCGCACTTAGCAACTCGACAGAAGCTAACTCGACAGAAACTATAAAGAGAAAACGGCTACAGCAGCGGAACACGCCCTGTAGAGTACATTTTGTACCCGACCGCCATCACCATAAAGGCGAGGAAAAATTCCCAGAGACTGGTGGGATTCAAAATAGCGCGACTACTGGCAAAGATGAGCAGAATGCCAACTGCCGTCGAGACCCAGCCGATCTCTTTGAACTCGCTAGGCAAGAAAACTAAAGACAGCACGCCAATTGCCAAGAAAAGAATTGAGGCATCTGCTGAAATTCCTCGCCACCAGTAAGGTGAAACGTTGGTTGTAAACAAAATGTTGTGGCCCAGCAGGTAAATGCTAAGGAGCAAAAGCCCGTAGCCGATGAACTTGATAAAGGTGCGCATAGCAGATGAAAGAAAAAGGTTTTCACCTTCTAGGACACCCAATCTGATTGATACGACACCATCGAGCAAGTAGAAGCCATTACACTACACACTGCCCTGCTGTTTGAATCATTTTCGAGGTGTTTAAGACTGAAGCTGCTTTGCTTCTACTTTTTGAGCAGCTGCATTTACCCCTTTCTCAATCGGTACTGTCGTAGATACCATCGCGGCCATCACCTGCTCAGGCTTCACCGCAAACGGTAGGTGATGGATATCTGAACCGGGGCGACAAGCCACTATTGCAGCTTGGTCTAACTGAGCAACGGTTAATTGGTCCATGCCCATGTCGGCTAAGGAGGTTGGCAGCTTCAGGTCGGTGTAAAACTGTAGGAGCTGCTGCCTAGCCGTCGCGGCTAAGGCATTGCCTGTTTCCATTTCTTCTAGGCGCAGCTGTACCAAAATGCCGTAGGCGACTTTCTCACCATGTAGCGTGCCGTGAGCGGCTACGTGGGTCAACCCGTTATGCACCGCGTGGGCTGCTACGGTGCGACACTGCGCACCACCCATGCCGCCGATAACGCCTGCCATCAGGACTGCCGCGTCTACGACTTCTTTCCAATCGTCGCTGCCAGGATTGGCGATCGCACTCGCAGACTTCTGAAACAAAATATCGCGCAGCACCCTAGCCTGCTGCACCGCGCCAATCACTAAAGTATGAGGCGAGTGACCGCTGCTCACTGAGGCTTCGTACCACTTGGCGATCGCATCTCCAATCCCGGCCACCAGCATTCGAGTCGGCGCAGTTGCAACGAGATCATAGTCCAGCACAATCATCTCGGGGCAGGTCGTAAGGCCCACGTCATATAAAAACGCACCCGCTGGCGAATACACGTTAGACAGCGCCGTCCACCCCGCACAAGTAGCAGCAGACGTGGGCACCGTCGCCATCGGTAAACGCTGTTGATGGGCCAGCAGCTTCGCCGCATCCAGTGCTTTGCCACCCCCAACACCCACAATAAAGTCAGCCTCGTGAGCGTCAGCCGCTCTGTTCAGTTCGGCTAGCGCCTGCTCGCTACAGTCTTTTTGATAGGCAGCTGTCGCTGTGCTCAACGCTTCTAGCGGTTCCGTCAAAAACGGCAAGGCGGCCTTCAAAGAAGTCTGTCCACCGACGACTAGCGGTCTTTTCCCCAGCTTGGCAAATAGATTGGCGCTTTTTGACAGCACACCGCTGCCTCGAACAACCTGAGCCGGTGCAATATTCAAAATGGGAAAAGTTGAGACTGTCATAAAACATCTCCTGTTTGATGCCTATTCAATGCCGCTTACCAAAGAGCTATGTGCGAACTAGCTAAATTATGACGCAGCCGTTTGTAGATGTGTTTTTAGAGGTGGGCTAGAGATGATAGAAAGACTACCCAGCGGCCCGGTTAGCTTTGGCCAGCTGCTGAGGGTAAATTTCAACGACTGGCGCTTTCTCTTCCGCCGTTTTACCCGTACCTGGCGTGACGCTACCCACATAAACCAGCTCCGACGCCCCGTCGTTATGCACAATAGAGCGAGCACGAATCAAAGGTTTGGCTTGGCCCATTCCGCCCAAACGGCTCGGTTTTAGCAAATTGCTAGCCGCCTGCTGTAGCGTTGCCTCTAGTTCAGTGCGAGTAATTTCATTCGGTACGGCGATCACGATTTGGGAGGCCCCAGAGTCGAAAACGGTGGTGTAGGGAATTGCACCTGGAATGGTTGCTTGAGTCAGTGGCTGAAAGCTCAGGCCAAATAGACCCACCGTGAGCACGCCCATGAAACCGGTCGCACCTACCAGACGAAACCGGATGCCCCACTTGAGGATGAAAGACAATGCGGTGATAACGCCAAAGGCTAGGGTGGCGATCGCAAAATATCCGGTAAACACTAAAAACTGTTCAGGCGAAAACATAGGGGCAAGTCAGCTCACAAAGCACTTCCTGTGATTATAGGGTTTCACCGTCTGCGTGATGCCCCGCTTATTCCTCGGGATAACTAGATCTAAGGAATTTCTTAACCCTGTCAAACGTGGATTTTTTCTGCTCTCGCCCGCGCCGCTGGATTCTACTGTTTGCAATAGGTGTGCTAATTGCCCTCGGGGCAGCAATTCCTCGCTTTCAGCCCGTTTCGCAGGCGGCACTCCGGCCCTTGGTAGAGCCGCTACCGCAGGACACGATCATTCAAGTTTTCTTCAATCAATCAGAAGCAAACGTTTACACCGAGCCCTATCGACCCATCACTCGTTACGGCGATGACTTAGAACAGGTGATTGTAAGTGCCCTTGAGCAGGCGACCACCACAGTAGAAGTTGCGGTGCAGGAGCTGAATCTACCGCGCATTGCCGAGGCATTGACAGAGAGCAAACGGCGAGGCGTACAGGTGCGGCTGATTTTGGAAAATCAGTATGCCAAGCCAGAAGGAGACCGTACGGAAGCCCTTGGCATCATCCGTCAGGGACAGATTCCACAAATTGACGATACCGCAGATGGCTCTAAAGGCAGCGGCCTGATGCACCATAAGTTTGTCGTAATAGATGGCAAGCAGGTGCTGACGGGTTCGGCTAACTTCACGTACTCAGGGATTCATGGCGATGCGGCAACTTTGCAGAGTCGTGGCAATGCTAATGTGCTGCTGAAGATAGAGAGTGAAGCGATCGCACAACCTTTCATTCAAGAGTTCAATCGCATGTGGGGCGACGGTCCCGGCGGCAAACCCGACAGTCAGTTTGGCCTGAAAAAAGTCCCACTCCCCGCCCAATCGCTCGCACTACCTACCAGCACTCTCTCTGTTCAGTTTTCACCCGTATCTACCACACAGCCTTGGGCACACAGCGTCAATGGCCTAATCGCCCGAACCCTTAGCCAGTCGACTCGCAGCATTGATTTAGCGCTTTTTGTGTTCTCAGAACAGCCCATCGCCAACCAGTTAGAACGTCAAGTGCAAAGCGGTACTCGCATCAGAGCATTAATCGATGCTGCGAGTCGACTGGCTAAGGGTTCGGGCGATTAGGCCATTGACGCTGTGT
>JBCBDN010000048.1:0-17728 GCA_038529685.1 Cyanobacteria bacterium J06598_1
ATCACTAATAACAATAGAGGGCTTGGGCCGTTTACACAGGTGTACACAGGCACATGCAGGCAGTGTGATCAGGCTTTTGAAGGGTGCGACGAGTCAAGGCTAAGAGACTGCTAAGAGACTATAGATATCCTGTTTTTTCAAGCATTTGGTCTATTTTGCGTAGGCTGTGCAGTTATATACCCTCAACACAAAGAAGCCGTTTCTAACCTCGATGCAGGTTAGCTCTTAAACAGGTAGGCAAGCGAGGAAAGCTGTTAACTTTCGCAACCAATATTTACAATTACCAAAAGAAAAAGCACTCTTAAGCGGTCTTAAACAGTGGTTCAAACTGTTAGAAAACGCCTGCAAGAATGCTTTGGAAAATGTCTTGGATGATTTCTGTCTTGTTTTAGCGAGTTTTTTGAGCCCAAACGCGCGTTGGTAGGCCCCACACATAGATGAAGCCTTCTGCGGCCTTGTGATCGAACTGATCGTCAGCGCCGTAGGTGGATAGCTCATCTGTGTAGAGGGTGTTGGCTGACTTGCGACCCGCGATGATGGCGTTGCCTTTTAGCAGCTTGACTCTGACAGTGCCTGAGACCCGCTCTTGGGTTTGGGCAATGAACGCATCGAGCGCAGATTTGAGCGGACTGTACCAGAGGCCGTTGTAAATCATTTGGCTGTAGGACTGCTCAATGTTGCGCTTGTACTGAGTGACATCGCCTGTGAGCGTTAGGCTCTCTAGGTCGCGATGGGCGTGAATGAGCACGAGCAAGGCAGGTGCTTCATAGATTTCGCGAGATTTGATGCCGACAAGGCGGTTCTCGACCATATCAATACGACCCACGCCGTGACGGCCCACTATTTCGTTAAGCTGTGTCACTAGCTCAGTAGGAGAAAGGGCATTGCCGTTTAGGCTCACCGGTCGGCCTTTTTCAAAGCCAATTTCCACATATTCAGCTTCATCAGGGGCCTCAGCGATTGACTTTGTCATCACAAAGACTTCTTCGGTGGGCTCATTCCACGGGTCTTCTAGAGGACCCGCTTCAATGGAGCGCCCCAGCAGGTTGCGGTCGATGCTGTAGGGAGAAGATTTTTTGACGGGGAAAGTGAGACCAAATTTTTCACCGTAGGCCATGGCTTCTTCTCGGCTCATGCCCCACTCGCGAGCAGGCGCAAGGACCTTAAGGTCAGGGTTAAGCGCGGCGATCGCAACATCGAATCGCACTTGGTCATTCCCTTTACCTGTACAACCGTGAGCAACCGCATCCGCGCCGTACTTTGCAGCGGTATCCACCAGCAGCTTGGCGATCAGCGGGCGGGCGAGTGCAGTAGAAAGTGGATAGCGGTTCTCATAGAGTGCGTTGGCTTGAATGGCTGGAAAGGCGTAGTCAGTAATGAAAGGCGTAATAACATCAGTCACAACTGACTCAGCCGCGCCACAGTCGAGGGCCTTTTTACGAATGGGCTCTAGCTCATCACCTTGCCCTAGGTCAGCGGCCAGCGTGATGACTTCCTTCACGCCATATTCTTCTTTGAGGTAGGGAATACAGACGGTGGTATCGACACCACCTGAATATGCCAAAACAACTTTATCTGCGCGGCCCATAGCTGATTGTGTCCGTATATGAAGTGATCCAGTTCCATATTATGGCAGGGTAGGGGCCATCTCTGAAGCTCGTGATGGACTGACAGTCAGCGGAGAGTAGGGGAGCAGGGGCAGAGGAAAATCGATCGTTCAAAAATAAAATAGTATATAGGTTGAGCTTGCTGAATTAATTGAAGCCTTTTCGACCCTCTTTTTAGCCCTCCTCGAACCTATGTTCTTCAGCGTTGTTATTCCGACATACAACCGCAAACCGATTTTAGAAAAGTGTCTACGCGCCATGGAAAATCAGGTGCTGAAAGCGAATGGTGCTGAAGAAAGGTACGGCGTGGAGGGATATGAAATTGTGCTGGTGGACGATGGCTCGACCGATGGCACGGTGGAGTGGATACAGGCCAATGCCGATGAGTTTTCGCATGTGGCGCTGTACGAACAAGACCATAAAGGGGCTGCGATCGCCCGCAACTTCGGCGTGCAGCAGGCCAAAGGCGACACCATCATTTTTATCGACAGCGATTTGGTCGTACTGGGCAGCTTTTTGCAGCACCATGCCGACGCGCTAGCAGAAGCGTATCGGCAAAACAACGAGCGCGTGTTTACCTACGGACGCGTTGTGAACACCTGCAACTTTGAAAATCCCACATCAGAACCGTTTAAGGTGACCGATTATTCCCGTGCTTTTTTTGCGACGGGGAATGTTGCGATCGCTCGAAAATGGCTCATAGAAGCCGGGCTGTTTGACGCTCAGTTCACGCAGTGGGGCTGGGAAGATTTGGAGCTAGGTGTACGGCTGAAAAATATGGGCCTGTCTTTAGTGAAGTGCCCTGAAGCGGTCGGCTACCACTGGCATCCGGCCTTTTCGACAGAAGAACTACCCGCCCTGATCGACAGAGAAATGCAAAGTGCACGCATGGGCGTGGTGTTTTACAAAAAGCACCCAACCTTAGACGTGCGCATGATGATTCAGATGACTTGGCTACACAAGATTTTGTGGGGCGTGCTGTCGCTGGGCGGATTGCTCAACGAAAAAACCCTGGGGCCGGTGATGCGCTGGCTGATTGAGCAAGGGCATCCGCAGCTATCGCAGCAGGTTTCACGCATATTTTTGAACTGGTACAACGTCAACGCGGTGCATGCAGCATATCGGGAGGCCAAGTGATTCGCTAATGGATGAGAATGATGCGGTTCGACTGTTTCGGATGCTGGTAGAGGCAGGCGCTCAGCCAGGGGAGGAGTTTTCCTATGACATGCAGACTCAGTCGGCACAAATTAGCGATCGCGCCTTTGAAAAGCTTAAAGCAGCCTACCCAGACATCGACTGGGCCAGCATCAGTGAGCGCGTAGAAATCGACCCAGACCTACCGGTCGAATCGCTCAATAGCTACTTGGGCGTTGACTTTGTAGAGCGCATTTTGACGCGGATAGCGCAGAGGATGGACGAACTAGAAGCAGGTCAAACCACCTGGTATCTGCAACAGGTGCTAGGTGGGGTGGAAAATAGAACCTACGTGCCGCTGTACGCCATGTTGCAAAAGCGACTTCCCCTCAGCAAACAGGCCCGCCTAGAAACCCTACTTAGGCAGCCAGCGATTCCTTGCTACATCTGGATGAGCGACCTGATAGATGCCGCTGGTGGCAGCCCAGAAGATATTGAGCTGAACAATGACGAGGCAACACTGACGCAGCAGGGGCTAGCGCTGCTGACCGCTGTTTGGGATGGAGAATACGACCTGCTAGACGACGAAGCAAACCCAAGTTAGCGCACGCGCCAGGTTAAAAGCGACCGTTCAGTCCTTGTCAGAGGCAGCTGTCTGTATCTGACAAGGACTGAACGGCCAGCGTATATCCCTGTAGTCGATGGGGATCAGTGGCTAAATACATGATGGCCTCGCTGGTATCGGCAAAGTCACTGGCAGAACGACTGGCAGAATCACTGGCCGGGTCTACCGCTGACAACGAGGGGCCGTGGAGAACATTTTGGGTAAATAGCGTGGGTACCGATAAAACATCTGGCGCTGAGACAATGAGGTTGGCAACGACGCTGCCGTTTGAGTACTGTTGCGAAATTGATTGAGTCAGGGCCACTAGACCACCCTGACAAATGCTAGAAGCGGCATAGTGTTGAGTCGGGCCATCGCGCTCTACCAGATTAATAATGCGACCGCTATCCGCATTTTGAAGAAAAGGCAGCGCATACTGACAACAAAAGAACGTGCCTTTGAGCATGGCTTCAGTAATGCGGTCCCAGGCATTTTCAGAAACCTGAGAAAGCGCGCGATCACACTCACGCGAGCTGCTGGCATGATTGAACAAAATATCTAACCGGCCATAGGTGGCGATCGTTTCGTCAATGGCCGCTTGGACATCGGAATGGGTCGCAATGTCGGTCAGCACAAAGCTGGCTCGCCCGCCCGAGCGCTGAATTTCGGTCACGGTCTCGGTGCCTTGAGCGGCATTTCGCCCGCAGATCATCACAAAAGCGCCAGCCGCCGCTAGTTGACGCGCTGTCGTAGAACAGCGGCCTCTTTGGCTGCTGGTGATTAAAGCAACCTGGTTAGATAGGGGCATGGCATCGCTCTAAAGCAACCAAGAACCCCATACAGGTTGAAGAAAAGGAACGTTGTGACGAGGAAGGGCGATCGCAAAACATAGAGATGAATTAAAAGGCGGCAGGAATAACCGCGCGATAGACGCTGTGGGGAAACACTAAGGCCGTGCTACTGGCCCTAAGGCTAATAACTAGAAAAAACAGACCACATAGCCAGCGATGTAAAAATACAGGTATGAAAAATGCAGACATACAGCGCCATCAGAGGTCAAACAGCGATATATACCCTTTTCACAGTAAAAATTTATACCTTAGATAGCAATCGGTCAATCAAGCCCCATGCACTAAGATCCTCATGAATTTTGGACAAAACTTTCGCTAGCAAGTGGCAACACCCATGACTTAGCCCATAGCTCAGTCAATGCGGCCCCGTATTTGCCAAGCTAGTGACTATAGTACCAAGCGCGCGATCGCTAAACTGTTCGCACCTACGGAAAGCACGCCAAGAATCGGCGTTGACAATTAACGGGCCGTCAGCATTCCCACCACCGCACATCGTCAGTCTGTATACGGCGCTACCTTAGCCATCTCGGAATTAAACGACTGTTTAGAAAACTGGCCTTCCCGTAAATTCTCTGATTAAAGATTTTAATAGCATGTCTTCTGTTCAACCTACTTCCTTACAGCTACGCCCTACGCAGCCGTCAGATTTGGCCTTTGTGATGCCCGCAGAGGACTAAGAAAAGCCTGGAAAAGGTGAAGAAGGCTTTGAGGACATGGCTGATTCTGTCGCTGTTATGCTTGGAATATGAATCCGGCACGCACGGCTCATAATAGAACCTAGGCCACGACCGCCACTGGCAAATACGTCAACACCTCTACACCAGACTTAGTCACAGCCAAGGTGTGCTCAAACTGAGCAGAAAGCATGCCGTCTTGGGTAACCGCCGTCCACTTATCGGGCAGCAGGTCTACCTCATGGGTCCCTTCATTCAGCATGGGCTCAATGGTGAATACCATGCCCGGACGAATCTTTTTGCCTTTGCCCTTCACGCCGTAATGAGGCACTTGAGGCTCAGCATGAAATGTACGATGCACGCCGTGGCCAACAAAATCACGCACCACCGCGAAGCCTTCCGATTCAGCATAGGTTTGAATCGCCGCGCCGATATCGCCAATGCGGCCACCGACTTCTACCGCTTCAATGCCTTTCCAAAGTGCTTTTTGGGTCACTTCAACTAGCTTGCGCGCTTTGGGAGACACCTCACCCACCATAAAAGTACGTGAGCTATCGCCGTGGTAGCCATTTAGCAAAGGCGTAACGTCAATATTAATGATGTCACCGTCTTGGAGGATGTCTTTTTTGTTGGGAATGCCGTGGCAAACCACCTCATTGATGCTGGTACAGATGGACATCGGAAAATTTTCAGCGCCCTGCGCACCGGGATAACCCAGGGGAGCACTCGTCGCACCGTGAGATTGGGTCCACTTTTCAGCAGCATCATTGAGTTCTAGCGTGCTTACACCAGGCACTACCATTGGCGTCAAAAAATCTAGCAGCTCGGAGGAAAGTCGGCAGGCCGGACGCATGGCGTCTATCTCACGGCTGGAGAGCAGCGTTAAGCCTCTGAAGGGCGCATCTTCTGATTTTTGTCTTACCACGGTTGCGTTCTAGAGAGTAAGGGGTTTATGTCTACTACTCTAGCGCCATTGCTCTCAAAATTTGAGGGGCTGCTAAGATTTGCCATATAGGAATGCGCTGATGCATTAGCGCATTCCTAGGCCCTTAGCGTCACTGTAATCAGGGTTGTCACTGTTCCTGGTGTCTAAAGCTAAGTGCAGAAGGCTATAAGAGATTTGGGTGAGATGTCGATGAGAGTTTGGCTAACCGCTTTTGTGGTTTTGTTTGCAGCGATAGAACTTTTTGAATGGGTGATGCAGCTAAGCAGTTGGCAGCCACCGGGCCTGTGGCTGATTCTCGGCGGCATGGGTCTAGCGGCGTTGAGTAATGTGACGCACTTACCGAAAGTTCCCCCCATCAAAGAAATCGCACTCGCAGAAGACAGCGCTGAAGGCTCGACTACGGGCACCCATACAAAAGCGACTGGCCTAAATCAGCCAGTCGCTCAAATCGCTGCGACTCATCAAAAAACGGTAGATCGTAAAGCGGCTGGAGAATCTGACAAAGACACTATCTCTTTCAAAATTAGACCACTGAAGCAGTAGTTGCCGCTATCTAGAGTTGCCGCTATTCAGGTTCCATTAGGATTCGTTCTAGCCGAAGCGGCCAGAGACATAGTCGCGAGTGTATTCTTCTTTGGGATTACTGAAAATCTCTTGTGTATGGTTGTACTCAACGAGGTAACCCATTTTTCCACCCTTGTCTGTGGCGACAGCGTTAAAGAAAGCGGTACGGTCAGACACCCGTGACGCCTGCTGCATGTTGTGGGTCACAATAACCATGGTGTACTTGGCCTTCAGCTCGTGCATTAGCTCTTCTACTTTGATAGTAGAGATAGGGTCAAGGGCTGAGCAGGGCTCGTCCATGAGGATGACTTCAGGTTCGATTGCGATCGCCCGCGCGATACAAAGTCTTTGCTGCTGGCCACCCGAAAGCCCTAGACCACTCTCCTTAAGCTTATCTTTCACCTCATCCCATAGCGCCGCACCCTTCAAAGAGCGCTCTACCAGCTCATCGTAGTTGCCCTGGTAGCCGTTAATTTTGGCACCAAACGTGATGTTGTCATAAATCGACTTTGGAAACGGGTTGGGCTTTTGAAACACCATGCCCACACGGCGGCGCAGCTCAACTGGATCTACCCGCTTGCCGCTAATTTCTTCACCATCGAACGTGATTCGACCCTCTACCCGAGCGCTGGGAATCAAATCATTCATCCGGTTGAAGCAGCGCAGAATCGTACTTTTACCGCAACCAGAAGGCCCAATAAACGCCACAATTTCGTGCTCAGGGATGTCGAGATAGACATCCTTTACAGCCAAGCTGTTGCCGTAATAAACCGAAACCTTTTCAGCTGAAAGCGCGACCTTTTTAGAATCAGCGACTTCTGAGATTGAAGTGGAAGGAGAAGGAGAAGCCATGGTGTATGTAGGGAGTGAAATAACAAAGAAAAACCGTTTGGGCAGACTGTAATCTTAAGCAGACTGTAATCTTGAGCAGACCGTGAGGGTAGTCGAAACCCTAACCGTTCTGAGCATTTTGGAACCGGTTTCGCAGATAAACCGCAATCCCATTCATCACCAGCAAAACTCCCATCAGCACAATAATGCCCGATGCTGCGATGTGGTGAAACTCCTCTTGAGGACGACCAATCCAGTTATAAATTTGAATAGGCATCGCAGTAAATTGGCTAGTGACTCCCTGAGGTAAAAAGGAAATAAAGACCGCCGCACCTACCGCAATCAACGGCGCGGTTTCACCAATTGCACGAGAGAGAGCCAAAATCACGCCGGTCAAAATACCCGGCATGGCCGCAGGCAGTACATGGCTCCAGGTTACCTGCCAGCGAGTAGCCCCTAGGGCATAGCCTGCTAAGCGCATACTGTTCGGAATGGCTCGTAGCGCCTCTCTGGTCGCCACAATAATCACTGGCAAAATCAGCAAAGACAGCGTCAGCGAGCCAGATAGCACACTCCGGCCACCGGTGATGGGCTCCATAATCCGAGCAAACACCGCCAGCCCTAGCAGGCCATAAATAATCGAAGGCACCCCAGCAAGGTTACCGATATTGACTTCTACTAAGCGAGTAAACCAATTGTCTTCAGAGAACTCCTCGAGGAAGATACCCGCCCCTACGCCGATCGGAAAGGAGAATAAGGTCACAAGCCCCATCAACCACAAGGTTCCTACCAGCGCGGCCAAAATTCCAGCTCGTTCAGCCTTTCGAGAAGGAAAGCTGTTAACAAAGTTCCAGTTGAGCGTTCCTAATCCATCGATCAAGATGGTGAAGAGGAGCCACGCCAGAATCAGGACAGAAAGAATGGTGGCGGCCCAAGCAGCGGTTTTGAATATTTTGTCTACGGTGTAGCGACTGCCAAGGTCTGCTTTAAAGTTGCTGACTGGTTGCGCGTTTAAGGTGGGATCTACGGGGCGAGAAGAAACGTTTGCTTTCATATCAACGACCTAAGTACTGCGACGAGAATTGGAAGTATCGGGTAAAGCTAGGCTGGATTTAGTCGTACTTTTCGCGGAAGCGACGAACAAACCAGAAGCTGAAAATATTGAGTGCAAAAGTCATGAGGAAAAGCGTCATTCCAACGGCGAACAGCGTTTTGTATGCTGTCGTACCGTGAGGCGCATCGCCCGCCGTAATTTGCACAATGAAGGCGGTCATGGTCATCACAGGTACAAACGGATTGAACCCCAACGTTGGGTTCGCACCCGCCGCTAGCGTCACAATCATGGTCTCTCCAACAGCTCTCGATACCGCCAGAATTAGAGACGAAACGATACCGGAAAGGGCCGCTGGCAAAATAACAGAAACGACCGCCTCTCGCTTAGTAGCCCCTAGCGCGTAGGCGCCATCTTTAAGGCTGCGAGGAACCGAGTACAGCGCGTCTTCACTCAGAGAGGCCACAAGCGGCGTAATCATAACGCCCAGGACCAAGCCTGCACTCAGTGCGTTGAAGCCCTGTAGCTGAGGTATGAACGTTTGCAAAAAAGGCGTAACGGTCAGCAACGCAAAATAGCCGTAGACCACCGTAGGGACACCGGCCAAAATTTCTAGCACTGGCTTGAGGACACGCCGCAGCTGAGGCGTCGCGTATTCACTCAAGCAAATCGCAGAGAGTAGCCCCAAGGGCAGGGCGACCAAAATCGAAATAACAGCAATCATGAGCGTGGCGCTAACGAGTACACCAATGCCAAATTGCTTACTGGCAAATAAAGGGGTCCATCTGGTTTCGGTTAAGAATCGACCAATGGGAACTTCTTGAAAAAAGGCAATCGTTTCAAAGATTAGGGTACCAAGGATGCCAATCGTGGTGATGATTGAAATCGCGGCAAAGGAACCGAAAATTAATTTAACAATATTCTGAATGAGTTTGGCCCGATCGCGCTTCGGGACCCAACTACCCGGTGCAATATCTTGTGTCGTGTTAGCCGTCATCTATCAAGACCCTCGTTTTGTGTTACCCAATTAGCCCAAGCACTCGAATCAAAA
Organism: Cyanobacteria bacterium J06598_1; assembly: GCA_038529685.1. Lineage (GTDB taxonomy): Bacteria > Cyanobacteriota > Cyanobacteriia > Phormidesmidales > Phormidesmidaceae > Phormidesmis. The sequence goes on from JBCBDN010000048.1 coordinate 9,314, forward strand.
CAGAACTCCAAAAGGACTTCTACTTTTTACACCTTGATCGTCAACTGCTGACCGTCAGAGCTCAATCGGTCCCAACGGCCAGCGGATGGGGTTAGTGGCAATGCGAGGCCCCGAGAAAGCGGTTAAGAATTAACCACCTTGCAAAACGTTCTGGGTGCTCGCTGCCACTAAATCCGTAAGCGACTAGCTAGGGTCTTTACCTAGCTTGCCCTCATCTACACGCGCCTTTGAAGCAGCCAAATCTGCATCGGGCAAGGCGATGTAGCCTGTTTCCTGAACCAACGTGCTGTTGGCAGGGTCGAGGTGGTAGTCAACAAACGCTTTTACCTGAGGCTTAGTGTCATAAGCTTCTTTCTTCACGTAGAAGAACAAAGGACGAGACATAGGGTTGTAAGAGCCGTCAGCAATAGTTTCGGTAGACGGTGCAATGCACTCACCATCTTCGTTCTCAATTTCCATTGCTTTGAGAGAACCTTGATTCTCTTCGTAGTAGGCGTAGCCAAAGTAGCCCATGCCACCGTTTGAAGACTCAACCCCAGTTACGATGACGTTGTCATCTTCACTAGCAGTGTAATCGCCACGGCTGGCGCCTTCTTCACCATTGACTTCGTCAGTGAAGTAGTCGAACGTACCCGAGTCAGTACCTGGGCCAAACAGGGCCAAAGGCTCATCTGGGAAAGAAGGATCAACCTGGTTCCAGTTATCAATGGACCCTTCAGCATCAGGAGACCAAGCTGCATTGAGCTGCTCAATAGTTAGGCAGGTAGCCCAGTCGTTACCAGTACCCGTAACAACGGTGATGCCATCGTAAGCAACAGGCACTTCAACGAACTCGATACCGGCTTCGCCGCAGAGCTCAACTTCTTCGTCTTTGATGGGACGAGATGCGTTGGAGATGTCGGTTTCGCCAGCGCAGAACTTCTTGAAGCCGCCACCAGAACCAGAGACGCCTACGGTAACGCTAGTACCTGGATTCGCAATCTGGAACTCTTCAGCCATTGCTTCAGAGATAGGGAAAACAGTACTAGAGCCATCAATCTGGATAGCACCAGAGACGCCTTCACCAGCTTCTGTTGCTGCACCGCCCTCAGCCGTCGTCGTGGTACCACCGCCACAAGCAGCGAGGCTAGCTGTCAACGCTAGAATAGAAAAAGAATACGCAAGGCGGGCAGTCCGCGCCCCAAATCGACTAACAAATTGCATGGAACCTATCACTCCTGTAAAACCAGTGGAAAAATATGATTTGAACGCGTTCTTCCGAGGCGCTAACACTCCTCAAGGAAAACAGCGCTCAGTCGCATTCTGACTGAAACCTAGCGCTTGTAAGTAAAGGCTAGGTTAAGGAATTACACGTAGAAGATTACTCTTTTGTCATTTTTGAATGTGTTACAGACGACATTTATCTAGTATCTTTAATCACCTTTTTTGATATGTACACCGTAATTTACGATGGCAACTGCAATCTTTGCGTCACGCTAGTTCAACTGCTCGAAAAATTAGATCGCGGCCAGCAGTTTGGCTATGTGGCCATGCAGGACGAAGCAACGCTGGCGCAGTTTGACATCAGCGCGGCAGACTGCGAGATGGGCATGATTTTGATTGCACCAGATACTGCTGAGGGTTCAGCGGACGCACCGCCAGCAAAGCGTTGGCAGGGAAGTGACGCCGCAGAGGAGATTGGCCGACTGCTGCCGATGGGAGCTGTGTTTGTACAGGCGTACAGGGCGCTGCCTGGGGCGAAGTTTTCGGGCGATCGCACTTACGAATTCATTCGTGACAACCGCTACCAGCTCTTCGGCAAGCGGGACCAAACCTACACCGCCAGCTACCCTGCCTGCGACAGCGACAGCTGCAACAAGTCGTTCTAGGAACGATATCTAAAAAATCTATCTACGGCAGAGAGCAGAAAAAAGGTATAGCAAAGCGCGGATGCATAACGCCAAGGCGAGGCAAGGCCCTAACGTAGTGATGCCCCTTGGGCTATACGCACTTTGCTATGCGCTATGCGCTCTATATAGTGAGGGTTATAACTGTTCGTAGTGTCTAAAGCTAAGCGCGGAAGACTATAGCTGGCTAAGGTCCAGAGAAAATGACTTCCTCTAAATCCGCCCGGCTCAATGAGTATTTGAAGCTACGCTGCACGGCTTTACCAGTGCTGCTGGCGTAGTACACCACAATAGAATCGGTGTCTAAACGCAGCTCGGCAGTCCATCCCGTGCTGGAAAATCGCCATTGGCTAATATCGTCATCGTCGCGCTGACAGCCTTTGTCGCGGAGCCAAGTTTCAATTTCAGGTAGAGGATGACTGTAAAGGGGGGTATTAGAAGGGAGCATTATGGGAAGCAATTTCAGGGGCTAGGAATTTGAGGCGCTGGAATCGAGGGAAAAGCTAATGGCGGATGAAAAGGAATTAGGTCATCGGTGTCAGAGAGGGTTACGGAAGGCTCAGTAGCATTTTGAATCGGTTGGGCTATGGACGTTTGATCTGTAGGCGGCTGAGTTTCAGAAGATTGGGTTATGGGCAGTTCGCTTTTGGTCAGGCCAATCGTGAAGACAAGAATGAGGCAGCCGATGAAGGTGATGCCTAAGATGAAGAGCGCGAAGAGTTCGCCGGCAGAAAGCGGGCGATCGCTTGGGTCCAAATAGGCGCTGTCAGTCGGATCGTAAGGTTTGCCGCCAACGGTGTACTTCGGCGCATTGGCGCTTAGGGGCTGCATGACCGAAAGGCGAGAGTAGCCAATTTTGTAGTCGTAGGCGAGTCGCTTTTCGGGGCTGCTGAGGGTGGCGTAGGCTTCGTTCAGCATTTGGAATTTGACGGTGGCGATCGCACTTTCCAAGTCAGTCGTATCGGGATGGTACAGCTTGCTGAGGTCTCGATAGGCCCGCCGAATAGCCTGAACAGACGCACCCGGCGCAAGTCCCAACAGCGTATAAAAATCGGTGTCGCTAGGTGGCGTAATGGTTTTTGAATACCTAGCCCCTTGAGCATTAGAAGAAGAACTAGGCGGTTGAGAAGAAGGCGATGCTGGCATTACGGTTAGATCATCTCCTCAGGTCAGGCGGGTGAAAATTCGAGCGGCGATCGCGTTAGGCGGATCTGGGCGATCGCAAACACCGCCGGAATCACCCGGCCATAGTTAGTCGCCACTGCCCGCCAACCCAAATCAGCTAAAAACCAGGTCCACAGCGCCGGGCCAAGACAGGCAAAAAGCCCTCTCATTGCCCCGTAGCGAGCCGAGGTCGCTAACATCCCGCGAGACGCCATTTGTGCTGCCGCCCGTGACTGCACCTGAGCGGCTGCCGTAAGGCCTCCTTTGACCAACGCCTGCTTAGCCACCTGATAGCGGGCCATATGCAGCGCAAACTGCCTGGCAATTTGCTTGAGAAGCCAAGGGCGAACCAGCGTGCTGAGCGCGATCGCACTACCGCCCTTAGCCAGCAGCGCCAGCGGATTCTTTTGTAGCGTATCGGGTAGCTGCGCAAATTCTTCAGTATTCACGATGGCCTGGTGCAGCTGCTGCCTCACCTGCTTTTGTTCACGATTGGGCAGTCGCTGCCATGCTTTTTCTAACAGCACCAAAAAGATTTCTGACTCTAGCTCATGAGTCAAGAGCCCTGAGTACTGACGCATTTTAAGGTAGCGGCACACCTGCAATAGCGTTTGGCGGTAGCTAAACCGCTGGGTTTGGCTGCGCAGAACGGTGACGCCGTCGGCAGCGAGATAGCGGAACCTTTTTTCTAGCAGCACGATTTGCTCAGAACGAGCGTGCTTACTTACGTCTACCGGCTGCGGCGTATACAGATAATCTATCGGATTGAACTTAGGCTGAAACAGCAGCTGCGCTAGAGCATGTAGTTCATCATCGGTGGCCAGTTCGAGGCCGCTTCTTAATTCATCCACTTGCTTTGCCTGCCGCGTCTCCAAAATAGCTTTAGATTCGATAGGTAGCAAAGCGGGAATGCATTCCCGCTTTGCTATGCACTTAGCTCTTTATAGAATGAAGGTTGTGGCCATTCGTAGAGTCTAAAGCTAAGTGCCGGAATATAAAAGTTACTCAAATAAGTATAAGAGGAGGTCGGTGCATTATGTGGGACATCGCCATCATTGGAGCAGGCTTAGCCGGACTGAGCTGTGGACGACAGCTCAGAGCAGCGGGCTATCAGGTTTGCGTACTCGACAAGTCTCGGGGGCTCGGCGGGCGAATGGCGACTAGGCGCATTACCGGCCCACTGCGAGTAGATCACGGCCTGCGCTACTGGCCAAATGCGGCTGAGGATGAGGCGATCGCACCTTTAACCCAAGAGCTGATTGAGGCGGGCGTAATTAAGCCTTGGCAGGTAAGCGCCTACGAGCTCCAGGATCAAGACGCGCTAGTCTCCATAGACATGGCACCCGTGTATGTCGCGAGCGATGGCATGAGTGCGATCGCCAAATACCTGGCCCAAGGCTTTATCCCGGATGAAACCCTGCTCAATGGCTACCGTGCGGTCAAACTTAGCCCCTACGGCCAAGCCGATGACCGAGGCTGGCGAATCGAATGTGAGGACCACAAAATTGTGATGGCGCGTAAGTGCGTGCTTGCCATACCAGCGGCACAGGCGGCTGATTTGGTGGAGAGCGATCGCAGCACAGCAGAGCGTGTAAGCGAGCAAGCCATAGCGGACTTAAAAGCCGTTGAATATGATCCTTGCCTCACCGTGCTCGCAGGCTACGGCAGCCACAGCGACATGGGCAAACTCAACCCCGACGGCTGGATGGTGACTGACCGGGTGGGCACCTCCACCGACTGGATTGGGCTAGACAGCAGCAAGCGAACCAACCTAGAGGCTGAAACCACCCTGGTTATCCATAGCAAATCGGGCTTTGCCCAAAAGTACATCGACTCAGGCGACCTACAGCCAGCCGCCTCTGTGCTGCTGAGGGCGAACGCTCGCAAGTATGGCGATTGGATTGCGCAGCCCAGTTGGTTTCAGATTCATCGATGGCGCTATGCGTTTGTGAGTAAGCCTTATAGGCAGAGCATGCTTGAGCTTGATCCGGCTTTAATTTGTGGGGGGGACTGGTGCGTTGAACAGGCAGTGGCTAACCCGGTGACGGCGGCTTATTTGTCTGGGCAGGCAATGGCGGCGGCGCTGCAATCTACCCAGGGGCAGAATTGACACAGAAAAGTTGAACTTGTTTTTGATATGGCTGGTGAGACGGGCAAGGCTGGTGAGACGGGCAAGCTGTAGGGAGCGTCTTAGCCTTAAATTTTCGTGTCTAATTGGCCGGGTCTGGCCGCTGAGCTAGTGAAATAACAAAGTACGTTCTCTAAGACGTTTATTCAGACGATATGCGATCGCTTATCTCCTCACTTCAGCGGCTCACATCTCGCTGGCTTGAAGCCTTTAACCACAGCTACACTCACCCAAGGCAGCGCAAACCGCTGGTCGCTGGACTACTGCTGCTACCCATCATCGCTATGTTTGCTGGGCTCGTGGTGTGGACAGAAGGCCCTGGTGGCGCCGAGGGCACGTCAGTCTCACAATCAGTAGAGCGATCAGCGGTCTCGTCAGAAATTCGAGGCGTTTGGATTACCAACGTCGCAAGCAGTGTGCTCTACTCACCGTGGGGGATTGCTAACGCCGTTCATCAGCTGGCTGACCTACACTTCAATACGGTGTATCCGGTGGTTTGGAATCGCGGGAAAACGTTTTATCACAGTCAGGTGCTGAAGCAAACAACTGGATATGCGATCGCACCTCTCATGGCACTAGCCCACCCCACCGAAGATCCGCTAGCCGAAATGGTACGACTAGGCCACAAAAATAACCTGCGCATCATTCCCTGGTTTGAATATGGCTTTATGGTGCCACTGCACTCAAAACTCGCCCGCCAGCATCCAGAATGGCTCACACAGCGTGCTAACGGATCGTACAAACTCCACGAAGCAACGCTAACTGGCAACGCATCGGGCAAAAGCAGCCTCCTAGGCAAACTGCTCAGCAGCGGCGCACCCCGCACCCTCGGCTGGCTCAATCCACTTCACCCAGACGTGCAAATCCTCGTGCTAGACATGGTGGGCGAAGTCGCCAGCCAGTATGACGTTGAAGGCATTCAGTTTGACGATCATTTCAGCCTACCTGTGGACTTTGGCTACGACGCTTACACGGTATCGCTATATCAGACAGAACACGACGGGCAGCAACCACCAGCAGATGCTGCCGATGCCGACTGGATTCGCTGGCGAGCCGATAAATTCAGCGAATTTGTCGGGAGGCTGCACGCTCGTATCCAGGAGACCTGCTCGACCTGCCTATTTTCGCTGTCGCCTAACCCGGCTAAATTCGCCTATCGCTTTCATCTGCAAGACTGGCTGAAGTGGGTAGACAATGGCTGGATTGATGAGGTCGTGGTGCAGGTATACCGAGACGATATGGACAAGTTTGAAGGGGAGCTCGCCAAAGAAACCCTGCACTCGACCATGGACCGGCTGCCGGTCAGCATTGGAATTTTGACCGGCACTTGGCGACGACCTATTCCGTTTGAACAGATCAAAGAACAGGTGATCAGCAGCCGAGATCACCATTTCTCTGGAGTGACCTTTTTCTATTGGGACACGCTGTGGAGCTATTTCACACCAGAATCGCCTCAGCAGAGACGACAAAATTTTCGTGAGCTGCTGGCCCAGGAGAACGTTTAATGAAAAACAAGATGTCTCTTCGGGACTTTTCTGAGCCGCTGGTCCAACCACTTTTGCTGCGGATGACGCCATACTGGACAGCGTTTTCTAAGCGCTGGGATTTGAGACCCGTGCCCGTGATAGAAGGCGCAACGCTATGGCTAGGGTGGACTGGGCTAACCTGGCTAGCGTTCGTGGGGAGTTTGCTGATTGTAGAGGTGGGTGAGCGGAGTGATTTGTCTCTGCTAGAAGGCGTATTGGGGGGAGGGTTGATTGGACTCGCTCAGGGGTGGGTGCTGCGATCGCACTGGAAAAAAGCCCACTACTGGGTCATCGCTAGCATCCTTGGCTGGGGCACGCTGACCCTGCTTCATATCGGCGCGCTGGGGTGGATGGCACCGGGCAGGCAAAATCTATTGGCTCGCAGTGTACTGGGGCTGATATACGGCGGCTATGTAGGGGCTGGGCTAGGGTTGGCGCAGTGGCTGGCGATCCGGCGGCAGGTGAATCAGGCTTGGCGATGGGTGCCGCTCAGCAGCGGGATTTGGGCGGTGGCGATCGCCTTTGGCTGGCTGATTGGCGGCGGCCTTAGGGCGGTGAGTAATTTGTTTGTGAGTGAAGTGTTTGGGCTAATAGTGGCTTGGGGTGCGATCGCGGCTCTCTCCGGTATCGGTGTCATCGGCCTGTTTTATCAGGAGAAAAACTGACACTGTAGGAACTCTAAACGCATCTTCACAACATCAATTAGGGTGAGGTTATAATGGCAATCAAAAGTTTCAAGAGCCAAGCGCTGAAACGCCTGTATGTAAAAGGTGATGCATCCAAGGTTCAAGCTAAGCATGTTTCAAAGTTAAAACGGCAGCTAGCGAGATTAGATAAATCAAAAGCTGCATCTGATATGAATTTACCTGGCTATAGGCTGCATCAGTTAAAAGGTTTTGACAATCGATGGGCGGTCAATGTGGATGAAAACTACAGGCTAACCTTTGATTTTGTTGACGGGGACGCTTATGTCCTCAACTACGAGGACTATCACTAATGAAAATGCACAATCCACCACCACCCAGAGAAATCATCCTAGAAGACTATCTGAAACCGTTGAGTATCGGTGCTAGCGAGCTTGCTGACAGTCTCGACTTGCCCGTTCAAACAGTCAGCGAAATGCTCAATGGGGACCGCTCTATTGATGCCGATATGGCATATAGGCTCAGTCTCGCTACTAAAACAACGGCTGAAAGCTGGCTAGATATGCAGCAGGCCTACGATCTTTGGCAAACTGAACGAAAGGGCAACTATACAAAGGTTCGTGAGTTAATGACAGCTTAAGTCTGCGATCGCCTCACACTAAGTATAAGTAAGTCTCATAGCGTTGAGTCAACAGCTTTATAAGCACCCAGCCATTCCGTTTTTTGATCATGTGAGAACCAAAACATCTCAAAAAGGGTCCAGATAATACTTTTCCGGAGAAGATTGTGCCTATATTCTTCTCTGGTCTCTCGTTCTTTTTGAAAATAAAACTCAGCCTGGGTATTTTGAGCGGGTTCAAGTTGCAGACCTCTCGAAATCTGATCACGCCAATCCAAAAACTCTGAGAACAAGAAACTGACTGACGGTTCTTCAATACACTTCGTCAGCCGTCTTGGTAAGCGGAAGAATGCTTGTGAGAAGGGATTGATAACATCCTGAGCATTTAAGTCTGTCAGGCCTAGGTTCCAGCCATCATCTAACTGGCTAGAGATACTACAATACATAG
>JBCBDN010000049.1:0-17726 GCA_038529685.1 Cyanobacteria bacterium J06598_1
CGTCTGTGATCAAATTTGCCAAACGCTCGGATTTTCGCCCAATGAGCTAAACCGTGACATGGGATTCTTTGATCTGGGGATGGATTCTCTCACCGCATTAGAGCTGAAAAACAGCCTGCAAACAGATTTAGGGCTCTCGTTACCGAGTACGTTAGCATTCGACTATCCGACAGTAGATGCGCTAATTGCCTATCTCGCAACGCAGCTCATTGATGAAGCCGCGACAGAAATCTCTACTGAACCTGGCCCTGAACCAGCTACAGAAGTTCTGGGCGCAGAGGTTTTGGCAGGTGATGACCTAATGGCCGAAATGGATCGAAAGCTAGCAGAAATCGACAGTCTTATAGAGGGGGACGCATCATGAGTCAACCCGCCTCTCAGCGATCTCAAAATAAACAGTCTCAGAACAGCCAGTCTCAGAATAGCCAGTCTCAGAACAGCAACGACCAGCGTATGGCTCGTGCTTTACAAGCAATTGAAAAATTACAAGCCAAGCTTTCTGAAATAGAAACCGCTAAGACAGAACCGATTGCGATTGTGGGAATGGGCTGTCGTTTTCCAGGTGGGGCGAATAGTCCGGCGGCTTTTTGGCAGCTTTTGAGTGAGGGGAAAGATGCGATCGCACAAACTCCTGACGATCGCTGGGATGCAGATGCCTACTACAGCGCTGATCCCAATGCTCCCGGCAAAATCGTCACCCGCAACGGTGGTTTTGTTGAGTATCTCAAAGATTTTGACGCTGACTTTTTCGGGATTTCACCTCGTGAAGCCGTTAGCCTAGATCCTCAGCAGCGATTACTGCTAGAAGTCAGCTGGGAAGCGATGGAACATGGCAGGATGGTGCCCAGCCAGTGGACAGGCCGCCCGGTAGGGATTTTTGTCGGAGTGAGTAGCAATGACTATTCTCAATATTTATCGAGTCGTGAAGACAGTGAAATTGATGCTTACTTAGCAACGGGTAACGCCCATAGCGTCATTGCCGGACGACTCTCTTATAGTTTGGGCTTCACAGGTCCGAGCTTAGTGGTCGATACAGCTTGCTCTTCTTCTTTGGTGGCCGTGCATTTGGCCTGCCAAAGCTTACGAAATCAAGAGTGTGAAGTGGCCTTAGCCGGCGGTGTCAATCGCATTCTCGCCCCAGAATTTAGCATTAATTTCTCGAAAGCACATATGCTTGCCCCTGACGGGCGCTGTAAGACGTTTGATGCTGCTGCCGATGGGTTTGGCCGAGGGGAAGGCTGTGGGGTTGTTGTACTAAAGCGGCTGTCGGATGCCGTGGCTCAAGGTGACAACATTTTGGCCCTCGTGCGGGGCGCAGCAGTGAATCAAGACGGTCGTAGCGGCGGGCTAACGGTACCCAATGGACCAGCGCAACAGGCCGTGATTCGGCAGGCATTGGCTAATGCCAAGGTAAAACCTGAGCAAATTAATTACATAGAAGCTCACGGTACGGGAACTGCCTTAGGAGATCCGATTGAAGTGGGTGCGCTGGGTGAAGTCTTTGGGCAGAGTCATTCTGTTCAAACTCCCTTAAATATTGGCTCGGTCAAAACTAATATTGGCCACCTAGAAGCGGCGGCTGGAATTGCTGGGCTGATTAAAGTCGTGCTTGCAATGCAGCATAAAACACTGCCTGCACATTTGCATTTTCAGAAGCCTAGCCCTCATGTTGATTGGGCCGCTTTGCCGGTTCGGGTGACTCAGAAGTCTGTTGACTGGCCATCTCGCTCAAGGTTTGCAGGGGTTAGCTCTTTTGGATTTAGTGGGACTAATGCTCACGTTGTCTTAGAGTCTGCACCTAATGTTGCAATATCACCCGACGTACAATCTCATGCGATTAGGCCAGTGGCTGATACGCATTTATTAACACTATCGGCAAAGACACCGGAGGCGTTGAAAGATTTAGCCAGTCGATATGTTGACAGGTTCGCTAAAATCGAGGCATCTGGCTTGGATAATGTTGACTTTGGCGAGCTATGTGGGAGTGCTGGTTCGAGGCGATCGCACTTCTCTCACCGCCTTGCCATTGTTGCCAATTCCATCGCTGATGCCAAAACTCAGCTTACGGCTCACATTAATAACCAAGCCACAGCCATTACAGGCAAAGCAGCCCAGCGCTCACCCAAAATCGCTTTTCTCTTCACCGGGCAAGGTGCTCAGTCACTCAACATGGGCCGAGAGCTCTATGAAACTGAACCTGTTTTTCGCATCGTAATTGATCGCTGTGCAGAGATTTTGGCAGAGCACGAAGTCGATCTGTTGGGGGCTCTTTACCCTGGCGCAAACACCAGTAAGCCCCCTATCCTTCGAGAAGGATTCGCCGCACTGAATCAGACTGCGTATACACAACCCGCATTGTTCTCACTCGCTTACGGCCTGACCGAGCTGTGGCAATCTTGGGGGATTGTTCCTCACTGCGTTTTGGGTCACAGCATTGGGGAATATGCCGCTGCCTGCACTGCTGGCGTGATGGATTGGGAAACGGGGTTGCGGTTGATTGCAACTCGGGGAGAATTGATGCAAGGGTTGCCTGCAGGTGGTGGGATGGCTGCGGTAATGGCTGCCGCAGAGCAGGTGATGCCGTATCTCAAAGACGGAGTAGCAATCGCAGCTGAAAACGGACCTGCCAACACGGTGTTGTCCGGGCCGCAGATGGTGCTAAATGTTATCCTTGCGGACTTAGAAGCAAAGGGCATAAAGACGACAAAGCTCAAAGTTTCTCATGGGTTTCATTCACCTTTAATGGACCCAATATTAGAAGCGTTTAACGAGGTTTCTCGTCAAGTTGTCTATCAGTCTCCCCAGATAAAAATGATCTCCACAGTGACGGGAGAGCGCATCACAGCCAACAATGACTGGGCTCGCTACTGGGTCAGCCATATTCAACAACCGGTCAGATTTTGGCAGGGCATAGAGTCTCTAGTCGCTGAGAGTTGCGATGTGTTGTTGGAGATTGGTCCAAAGCCCGTCTTATCAACAATGGGGCAGGCGTGTCTGCCTAATAACTCAAAACAGGGGTCAGCGCCTGGATTAGAACAGTGGCTACCTAGCCTACGCCCCACTCGCTACGAAGATAATAATGACAGGCTCACGATGCTCTCTAGCTTAGGGCAGCTTTACGCTCAGGGCGCTAGCGTTGCTTGGCCTCAAAACAATACAAATCAGATTGAGTTGCCGACATATCCCTTCCAGAGAGAGCGGTATTGGATAGATGTCGATAAAACTGCACGAAAGCCACGACAGGTGACACCTCATTCACATCCATTAATTGGCGATCGCGTCTCTTTGGCAGGCACGCAAGCTATTCACTTTGAAACAGTGATTAGTCCTGGCTCCGTGCCTTTTCTTCAGGAACACCGAGTCTTTGGGGCTACCGTATTACCAGCAGTAGGCTATCTAGAAATGGCATTGGCAGCTGCTACACAGGCCAAGCCTTCAGATACGCTAACGATTGACAGCATTCGTTTCCATCAGGCGCTTTTGCTCGATACGGCTCAAACGGTTCAAGTTGTACTGAGCGCCCAAGTCCAGCAGCCAGCCAAACAGCCAGATAAACAGCCAGACGAACAGCTAAATCAGCAACAGAAATTTGAAATCTTCAGCTTGCAGCAAAACAAGCAATGGCAGCTGCATGCGAGTGGCTCGTTGAGCGCCGATCCTAACAACGCTGAAGCTGATTGCATAGATTTAAAGCAACTACAGGCGTCCTGCGCTGTAGAGGTGTCTGCCGTTAAATGCTACGAACGATTGCAACTGCAAGGTGTGATCTATGGCAATAGTTTTAGAGCAATTCAAACCACTTATGTTGGGGAAAATCAGGCACTAAGTCGTTTGCGGTTGCCTAAGAATCTGCTGCCAACACTCAGTACCTACTCTCTACACCCTGTATTACTAGATGCTTGCCTCCAGAGTATTGCAGCAATTTTTGTAGAGGAGTCAGACTCAAAAACATATCTACCAGCAGCGATCGCACAAGCCCAAATCCATGTGTCTCAGCTCGATGCAGATGAGCTGTGGAGCCATGTAAAAGTCACTCAAAAAGATAGCGGGCTCATCGCTGACATCCAGCTCATCTCTTTATCTGGTGAGCTATTGGTGAGTCTAAAAAGTTTACGGCTACAGCCGGCCACCCGAGAAAGAGTGCTCTCATCAGTTCAGTCAGGGGCTCGTCAGCCGTCCATAAAAGATTGGTTCTATCGATTGAATTGGCAGACTGAGCCTTTGCCAGAAAAACTGGTGGCCATTGATGTACAGGCGATTGTGCAGCAGTTGGCAGGTGGTTTTTCAGATGCGATCGCCACGCCCACTATTCAGTCTTATCTTGAGTTATTGCCTCAGCTTGAAACTCTGGGCCTGAGCTACGCAGCTGAAGCTTTGGCTGGACTGAGTGAGGACAATATAATCTCGGCACATCAGCCCCTTTTCCATCGATTAGTAGACGTTTCGCACACCGCAGAACTGACGGATTTACCAAAGGCTAAATCGCTACAGGAACAGCTCTTCAGTCAGCATCCAAACGCTAAAGCAGAACTAACCCTGATTCAACGCTGTGGAAAAAACCTTGCCGATGTGCTGCAAGGGCATATCGATCCTTTAACCCTGCTTTTCCCGGCTGGAGACACTAGCGACCTCACGCAGCTTTACCAAACCTCACCCGGTTCCCAGCTGATGAATCAGCAGGTGCAAGAAACTGTCAACAAATTGATAGCATCAGCCAATCGTCCGCTTCGCATTCTAGAAATTGGCGCAGGCACAGGCGGAACTACGGCTTACCTGCTGCCTCATATTGGTGAATCGAGCTATGCATTTACTGATATTTCACCGATGTTTTTGGCTAAGGCAAAAGAACGCTTTGCTGACTATCCCAACCTTTCTTATCAGCGGTTAGATATTGAAAAATCTATCGCGGCGCAAGGATTTGAGCGCGGTGGCTATGATTTGGTGATTGCCTCGAATGTGCTGCATGCGACAGGTGATATTGAACAGACGCTGGAGAGAGTGCGATCGCTCCTCACTGCCAACGGCCAACTCGTCTTGCTAGAAGGTACTCAACCCCTCATTTGGCTCGATCTTATCTTTGGCATGACCGAGGGCTGGTGGAAACGTCCCACCCATCCGCTACTCTCCGTTTCCCAATGGCAGCAACACCTAACGTCTGCTGGATTTGAGACTGCCATTCCACTGGCTGCTTCAGATATATCCGCTTCCCAGGCGTTGCCTCAATCAGTCATTATTGCTAGTGCGCCACAGGCAGTAGCAACCGCAGAAAACTGTCTAATCTTGACGGGCGCTGCAACTGACTTAACTACGCAAATCACCCAACGCATTCACGGTATAACAAAGCACATAAAAGAGATTTCACCTGCACTGCTTCAAGACTGGATAACCGCTGATAGCTGGCCTGAACAGATTGTTTATATTGCAGATAGCACTGGTTTTGACCCACGAAAGGACTCTGCCGAAGCCCTCAAAGCACTCACTCAAAAAACATCTACAGGGTTGCTAAATCTATTGCAGTCGCTGACTACGCAACAGGCGCATTCTATGCCTCGATTGAGTGTTGTCACTCAGGGCGCAGTCGCGAAAAACGGGAATCCCACGCAGGCTCCTCTCTGGGGCCTCATGCGAGTCATGGCGTTGGAGTACCCCAAATTCAACTGTAACCGCATTGACCTTGATCCAGAGGATGAAACAGCAACGCAAGTTGAGATACTTTGCCAGGAGCTAGAGGCAAACACACCTGAAAGCACAGTTTCGTATCAGCAGGGCGAGCGGCGAGTTGCGAGGCTAGTGAGTCATCTCCCTAAACAAAGCAACACATTAGACATTCCTTCAGAGCCCTTTAAACTCAATTTGCCTACAAAAGGTAGCCCAGATAAGTTGAGACTAGTCCCTGCTAATCGGAAAAAGCCACAAGCAGGAGAGATTGAAATCCGGGTGTTGGCAGCAGGGCTGAACTTTATTGATGTGCTAGATGCGCTCGCTCTTTTGCCCTTTGAGCGCGATTGGTTAGGTGTGGAGTGTGCCGGAGAGGTTGTAGCTGTTGGCGAAGGCGTAGAACAGTTTGCGGTGGGAGACGCGGTAATAGCACTGGCGGCAGGTAGCTTTGGGCAGTATGTGACGGTACCGGCGGAGCTAGCGATCGCACAGCCCACAAATCTCAGCGCCCAAGCAGCCGCCACGATTCCCGCAAATTTCTTAACAGCGCACTATTCACTGCAAGTACTTACTCAGCTGAAAAAAGGCGATCGCATCTTGATCCATGCAGCCGCAGGCGGGACTGGCATGGCAGCGGTCAAAATCGCGCAGCAAGCTGGTGCAGAAATCTATGCAACGGCGAGCCCGCGTAAGTGGCCAGCCCTAAAAGCCTTAGGCGTTAGCCATGTTATGAACTCTCGGACACTGGCGTTTGCTGATGAGATTATGGCCAGTACTCACGGGCAAGGCGTAGATGTCGTGTTGAATTCACTCTCGGGTGAGTTTATTGAAAAAAGTGTGTCTGTATTGGCTCAGCAGGGGCAATTTTTAGAGATTGGGAAGCGTGATATCTGGTCAGCGCAGCAGATGAGCGTCGCTCGGCCAGATGTGGATTATCACGTGATTGATTTGATGTCGGTAGCCCATGACCGGCCACAGCAAATTCAGACCATGCTGCAAACCCTTAAACAACAGTTTGAGGCAGAACAGCTGACTCCCATCCAACACCAGTCTTTCCCAATCGCTAAAGCCCCACAAGCCTTTCGCCATATGCAGCAGGCTCAGCATATCGGCAAAATTGTGCTCGATATTGCTACCCCGGATTACGCTACCAAAGCGCCTTCTTTGAACATCACAGCAGAAGGCACTTACTTGATTACGGGTGGGACAGGTGGCCTAGGCTTAGCGACGGCAAAATGGCTAGTGGAGGAAGGCGCACGTCACGTGGCTCTGTTGGGTCGTGGCACGAAGCCATCAGTCGCGGTAGAGGATTGGATTAAGGAAAGCCAAAACAAGGGCGTGGAGATATTTATTCTGCAAGCTGACGTGGCCAATCGTACTCAGCTGGCATCGGCATTGCAAACCTTAGCCGCAACGTTACCGCCACTGAAAGGTGTTGTTCATGCAGCCGGTGTACTCGTAGACGGCATCTTACAGCAGCTCACTTGGGAGAAAATGGAGAACGTTCTAGCGCCCAAGGTTTGGGGAGCATGGAATTTGCATCAGTTAACCGAGCACTACGAGCTAGACTTTTTCGCACTGTATTCTTCAGCCGCTTCTCTATTAGGCTCGCCGGGGCAAGGTAGCCATGTGGCGGCGAATAGCTTTTTGGATGCGCTAGCACACTACCGACAGACTCAAGGATTGCCTGCGGTGAGTATTAACTGGGGGCCTTGGGCTGAGGTGGGGTCGGCGGCGGCAGAGCAGGTGCAGCGGCAGATGGAACTACAGGGGATTGGTGCGATCGCTCCCCAGCAAGGCACACAAGCCCTCTCTCAGATCCTCTCGCAACCAGAGTTAACTCAAATTGGTGTTATTCCAATTAATTGGGCTCGCTTTCAACAACAGAACATCGTTAACGACCCATTTTTCTCGAGCCTTGCAAAAACAGCGAGCAGTCTTGAACCGCAACAGCAGGCCATCCCTCCTGCTGATTGGATAGCAAAGCTCAGCACCCTGCCTCAACGTCATCGAGCTACATTTCTTTCTCAAGCACTGCAAACAGAAGTGTCTAAGGTGTTAAACCTACCAGCTAACAAACAAGTCGAACCCACGGCAAATTTTTTCGATATGGGCATGGATTCCCTCATGGCCGTAGAGCTAAAAAATCAGCTAGACCTAAAACTCGGAAGACCGACGGATTCTACGCTCATTTTTGAACATTCCACGATTCAATCACTATCTGCACATTTGGCTGCCATGATGACAGAACAAAGTGAACCTGAGCCTGACCCGCCGCCTGAAAAATCAAGCGAACCCTTTGAAACACCGCCTGAGAAATCACCAGCCACTAAATCAGTCAATGGGCCAGCCGCCGAAGAGCACATTAAACAAACGACTCAAACAGATATCGAAAAAGAGTTAGCCGCTCTCGAAACCCTATTAGGCCGTTCCTAATTTTTCTTCTCCTACCAGCATCATGAGCGCAGTCATCCAAAATTCATCTGGTTCTAGTCAGGCTTCCGAGCGCGTATTTAAGGCGCTAAAGGAAGCTAGGTCTCAACTAGAAGCTATAGAACAGGCCCGCAACGAACGGATCGCCATTGTAGGTATGGCCGGACGATTCCCAGGTGCTGATAACCTAGATGAATTCTGGGATTTACTCAATCAGGGGAAATCAGGCATTCGGATGCTGTCTGACGAAGCGCTATTGGCCGCTGGCGTCCCCGAAAGCACCTTTCGCCAACCCAATTACGTAAGCGCTTATGCCAGCTTTCCCGATCCCACCGGGTTCGATGCCGGGTTCTTTGGCTACTCTCCTCGCGAGGCCGAACTCATAGATCCTCAGCATCGCGTCTTTCTCGAATGCGCCTGGAGCGCGTTGGAAGACGCCGGTTACGACAGCCAACAATACGACGGCAGCATTGGCGTCTATGGTGGCGCGGCCCTCAACAGCTATGTCGTCAATCTCCACTCCAATCCCGAAGTGAGAGATTCTATCAGTCCTGTGCAGGCCGTGGTCAGTAACGTCATGGGCCTAATGCCTACCCGCGTCTCCTACCAGCTGGATCTCAAAGGCCCCAGCTGCGGTATTCAAACCGGTTGCTCTACGGCGCTTGTGGCTATTCACACAGCGTGCCAAAGCCTACTCAATCATGAGTGCGATATGGCTTTAGCGGGCGGGGTCACCGTTAGCAGCGCTAAGCCCCAGGGGTATATCTATCAGGCAGAAAGTATTGCCTCTCCCGATGGCATGTGTCGGGCGTTTGATGCCGATGGTCAGGGCACTGTTTTTGGGAATGGGGTCGGCATTGTTGTGCTGAAGCGACTGCAAGCAGCCGTAGCAGACGGTGACCACATCTATGCGGTGATTGCTGGGTCGGCCATTAATAATGACGGCGCTGACAAGGTAAATTTAATTGCCCCGAGTGTATCTGGTCAATCAGCCGTCATCCAGTCAGCAATTGAGAACGCAGGCATCGATCCAGACACGGTTAGCTATGTAGAAGCGCATGGTACGGGCACACCTATGGGTGACCCGATCGAAGTCGCTGCGCTCAATAAAGCCTATGGTTCAAGGCAGTCAAGTAAGGAAAATTCAAAGGTTAATACAACAAAACGCCAACCTTGCTTACTGGGCTCAGCCAAAACAAACTTAGGCCATCTCGACGCTGCTGCTGGCGCAGCTGGACTCATTAAGACGGTGCTAGCGCTTCAGCACAAAACGCTTCCAGCGAGCCTTAATTACAAGCAGCCCAATTCTAGAATTGATTTTAACAATGGTCCGTTTGTCGTCAATCAACACGCTATCGATTGGCCTGAGTCTGAAAGGAATTCGGACTCACCCAGACGCGCTGGGGTGAGTTCTTTTGGCATGGGTGGCACGAATGCTCACGCAATTCTAGAAGAAGCCCCTCAGCTGTGTCCTTCTGGGGAGTCACGCCCCTGGCAGCTGATTGTACTTTCTGCCAAAACGAAAACAGCGTTAGCAACCGCTGCTCAAAAGCTAGCGAGTTACTTAACAGAGCAACTCAATCAACAGCCTCATCTCAATTTGGCCGATGTCGCTTACACACTACAAATCGGCAGACGTACTTGGCCACATCGACGCTTTTGTATTTGCCAAAGCGTCGAAGATGCGGTTCAGCGGCTGAGTGAGTCAAATACGCCACATCAATCGATAGCTGACAGTCAGCCAAGATCTGTTGTCTTTATGTTTTCGGGGCAAGGCACTCAGCATATCGACATGGCGCGGGAGCTGTATGAAACAGAATCTGTTTTCAAAAAAAGCGTTGATCAGTGTGCTGAAATTTTGGCGGATGAAGGCATTGACCTGATAAGGCTCATTTATCCGTCGGCTTTAACAGGCGAGACGCCTATCCTACGAGAGGCACCTTCTATTCATCAAACGGCTTACGCTCAACCGGCTCTTTTTGCGATTGAATATGCGCTTGCTCAGCTTTGGATGGCTTGGGGTGTTCAGCCGCAGGCAATGATTGGCCATAGCATTGGTGAATATGTCGCGGCTTGTGTGGCAGGGGTCTTTTCTTTGAAAGAGGCGATCGCACTCATCGTAAAGCGAGGTCAGCTGATGCAGCGCTGCACCCCCGGCTCCATGCTGTCGGTACTAGCAACAGCAGCAACGCTTCAGCCTTTACTCAATGACAGCACTGAAATTGCAGTCATCAACAGCCCTCAAAACTGTGTCATCTCTGGACCAACAGACGCTATCGAAGCACTTCAACAGCAGCTGGATACGCAAAACATTCCCTGCCGTTTGCTAGCAACTTCCCACGCCTTTCACTCAGCCATGATGGAACCAGCCTTAGCTGAGTTCTCTCAGGCACTCGAGAAAGTGACCCTGTCGCCACCCACCATAGATATCATTTCTAACGTGACGGGCACTTGGATAAAAGATAGTGAAGCCATTGATCCTAATTACTGGGTCCGCCATTTACGCCAGTCAGTTCGATTCAGCGAAGGGATAGAAGAGCTTTTAAGCTTACCCAATCCAATTTTTCTAGAAGTGGGACCAGGGCATACGCTCACTAAATTTGTGCAGCAGCATTTACCGACGGGCGAAACTGCTGATGAAACCGGTAAGCATATTCCAGCTATTCAATCTCTACCTCATCCTCAAGCAGCGAAGTCAGATCCCAATACACTCATGACTGCGTTAGGAGCGCTTTGGTTGGCAGGTAGCACAGTTGAGTGGTCTAGCCTTTATCAAGGCACAACGCGTCATCGGATGCCGCTGCCTACTTACCCATTTGAAAGGCAGTCTTATTGGATACCGTTACAAGAGGGTGGAGAGACTGATCGGCAGACTCAATCTTCATCTCAGAGCAAAGCAGCGGATATGGCCGATTGGTTTTATCTGCCTACATGGAAGCGATTGCCACTGACTGCCGAAGCCTCAACAGTTGCAGATAATCATTGGCTAATTTTTGCCGAGAGTGATTTGCAAGATCAGCTTCAGGCTCATTTATCGACCTTGAAAACAAGTCCAAAAATAACTTGGGTAAAGCCAGGGGCATCATTCGCGAGTGAGTCAGATGGCTACACAATTCAACCGCATCACGCTGATGATTATCAACAGCTTGTGCAATCTATTGCGGCGACCGAAGCAGCGATCGCACAATGGCCGACTCAAATCGTGTACGGCTGGGGAATTACTCACCGCAGTAATAATGCCAATAGCGACGACAACGGCAACAGCAAGACTCAGTCAAATGACTTTCAATCACTTATATACCTGACTCAGTCAATTTCTCCTGTCAATAAACCATGCACCATTAGCATTGTCACAACAGATATTTACGATGTCACAAGTACAGACTCGCTCAATCCGCACAAGGCCAAAGTTGTAGGGTTTTCTCAGGCGATCGCGCAAGAATGCCCAGGGTTATGCTGCCGTCTCATCGATGTGGGCATAGCGATTGAGGCCGTTGAACCGCAAGCGCTGCAGCGGCTATACCGAGAGTTGGCGACACCTTACAACCTTGAACAAAGACAAATTGCCTATCGCGATCGCCAGCGTTGGGTACAAACCTATGAGCCGTTAGCGTTACCCGCCCAGTCATCGGATTTGGTCAAGCACAATAGCACTTACTTAATCGCAGGAGATTTGGTAGAAGGGCTTGGGATGGTGCATGCCGGAGCTTTGGTAAAAGAGTTTGATGCCAAGCTGATTTTGCTGGGGAAATCGGGATTACCGGCACCGCAAGCGTGGGAAAAATGGCTGCTCACTCACGGGCCACAGCATGGAGTAAGTCGATTAATTCGTAGGTTACAAGCGTTAGGTAAAGCAGGCGAACAGTTTCTTTGGTTTAGCGGAGATTTAGCTAATTCTGATTGGGTGAATGACAGCATTCGCACTGGAATGAAGAAGTTTGGCAATATTAGCGGCGTGTTTCATGCCGGGGTAATGGGCGATCGCGCCAGCTGTGCCATTGAGCAACTAACGGATGAAAAGTATGAGCACATTACTCGTACTAAAGTCCAGGGCATCCAAACGCTCCAAAAAGCCCTTGCGGGTCATCCCATTGACTTCTACCTTCTCCAATCTTCTTTATCTGCCATCGTGGGTGGCATCGGGTTTGCGGCATACGCTGCGGCGAATAGCTACCTAGACACGCTCGCCACCCAACAAAACAGAACCACCACCCGCTGGCTAAGTCTCAACTGGGACGCCTGTGATCTAGAGAACAACCAAACACAACAGTCTTCTGACCTGATGGCTTTAGCAATGTCTACCGAAGAAGTTTGGCAAACGACCCAAAGAGCCTTGGCTCAATCACAGGCAGATTTTTCCCAGCTAGTCATTTCTCCTCGCGACTTAAATGCTCGATTAGCAAAGGCTTTCACACCTTTACCTCCCGCGCTTGCGAATCAAGGCGGTGCGACAGAGCGGACCCTATCTACGGCTCACACGCGTCCAGCCCTAGCCACAGAATATGTTGCCCCGCGATCGCCCGTAGAACAAACGGTCGCTCAAGCCATGGGAGACTTACTCGGCATTGAAGCGGTCGGCATTTACGACAACTTCTTTGAACTCGGTGGCCATTCGCTGCTAGCTATCCAGGCCGTCACCAAGCTCAGGCAACAGTTTCCAGTTGACTTACCTATGCGCGCTTTCTTATTCGAAGCACCCACCGTTGCAGGTATTGCCAAAATTATTGAGGATCAAATCAATGAGGAAAAAACAGAAATTCCATCAGAGACCCAGTCAACGATAGAAAGCTTGCTCGACCA
The DNA here is from genome assembly GCA_038529685.1 of Cyanobacteria bacterium J06598_1. Lineage (GTDB taxonomy): Bacteria > Cyanobacteriota > Cyanobacteriia > Phormidesmidales > Phormidesmidaceae > Phormidesmis. The sequence continues at coordinate 12,892 of JBCBDN010000049.1, forward strand.
AATTGAAGACATGACACCAGAGGAGGTAAAAAATGAAGTTTAGCCTATTTTATTTCGATGGAGACGGCCTGAATATTCAAGGCAATCCCTACAAGCTGTTGATTGAAAGCGCGAAGTTTGCCGATAAAAATGGGTTTAGCGCGGTATGGACACCGGAAAGACATTTTCACGCCTTTGGCGGACTGTATCCAAATCCAGCAATGACCAGTGCGGCATTAGCGATGGTGACCGAAAAGATTCAGCTGCGGGCAGGCAGTGTGGTGCTACCGCTGCATCACCCAGTACGCGTGGTTGAGGACTGGTCTATGGTGGATAACCTTTCTGGTGGTAGGGCTGCTGTGGCCTTTGCTTCCGGCTGGACCATGGATGAATTCATTCTCTCTCGTGAGCCCCACGGCAGCCGTAAATCAGTCATGTGGCGCGGACTAGACTCAGTACAAAAGCTATGGCAGGGCGAAGCAGTAGATTTTGAAGATGCGACCGGAAAAACGGTCAGTACAAAGACCTTGCCCAAGCCAGTACAGCCCAAACTGCCTACGTGGGTGACCTGTCAGTCCATGGAGACATTTATTGAAGCAGGGCGGTTAGGCGTGAACGTCCTCACCTCGTTACTAGGAGAAACCCTAGAGCAGGTGGCCCCTAAGATTGCGCGATACCGAGAGATGTTGAGCAAGCACGGTCATGACCCAGCTTCCAGGACTGTTTCGATGATGATGCATACCTTTTTGGGATCAGATGTTGACCAAGTGAAAGAAGATATTCGCGAGCCCTTTTGTGATTATTTAAAAACTCACTACGGTCTGTTGGAAAATCTAGCGAAAGGCATGGGTTTGGATGTGAGTTTGTCTGATTTTTCGGATGATGATCTCGATAGTTTGCTATTATTTGGTGTAGAAGGATTTATGAAAGGAAGGTCATTAATCGGGACACCTGAGAGCTGTCGGCCCTTTGTACAGCAATTGAATGACGCGGGCGTTGATGAAATTGCTTGCCTCATTGATTTTGTTCAAGACTTTGATGCGGTGATGGGCTCATTGCCTTACTTGGCACAGCTCAAGCTGCGCTGTGAGGAGGAGGTACCAGTTATGGTAGCTGCTTTATGAGGCGAAATGCATATTTCGCAACACCGTCTAACGTGCTGACTAACGTGCTGAAATCGTTGACGGAGCCCCCCAGCCCCCGAGTTCGGGGGAGCACCGCTGGTCCAGGACAGTCTAGAGCTCGAACCAGAAAATTGTTGGACATCTTGCCTCAGATCCCCGAACTCGGGGACGGGGGCCTCCGAGCATTAACGAAATTCACACCGGCCAGTCGATTTTTCGTCACTTAAAAAGCAGCACTCAAAGCAACACTCAAAGCAACACTTTCTCAAGTGCCAGTGCCTAGGTCGAATAAGTGACTATTTATACTTGAAAAGAGTTTTTTCATGACCGACAAGCTGCAAACTACTCAATCTCTACAGGAAAGGATTGCCTCTCTATCCCCGGCTCAACAGCGGCTTTTTCGTAAGCAGCTTGAGGCGAAGGGTATTCCGTGGGATCAAGCTGTAGCAAGGGCTGAAGAATCTATCGAGCCGGTCACAGCAACAGCCATCGCTCGCCCAGAAAAGCTTCCTCTGTCGGCAGCTCAAAAGCATCTTTGGGTGCTGCATCAGCTCTATCCCAACACCAGTGCGTATCATATTTCGATGGTGTTGGATATAAAAGGAATTCCTTCATCCAGCGCATTGCAGCAGAGCCTTCAAAATATTGTCAATCGCCACGAATCGCTCAGGACTGTTTTCTTGCAAGAAAATAACCAGCCCTATACAAAGGTATTACCACGTGTTGAGCTAGATTTTCCGGTTATTGACCTAACAGAAGCCGTAGAACCAGCGGTAGAGCCAGCGGTAGAAGCTGCACGCTACTGCAAGCAGTTGGCTCAAACGCCATTTGATTTAGCATGTGGTCCATTGCTGCGATCGCAATTAATAAAAATAGAAGACAATTTCTTTCAATTGGTATTGATCCTCCACCATCTCATCGCAGACGGATGGTCTCGGGGCGTATTATTTCAAGAGTTAGCCACAAACTATCGCAATCATATTCAGGGCAAGGCAGCGCAGCCCTTGCCAGAATTAACCGTTCAATATCCTGACTATGTGCTTCAGCAACAGCAGTGGCTAAAAGGGGAAGCGTGCCAGCGTCAGAAAGCTTACTGGCAACAGCAGCTAGCGGAATTGCCCGAGCTAACGCTACTAACAGATGGAATCGGAGGAACTGATTTTGTCAGTAATACCTGCACCCAAACTTTTTCAGTAGAACAAACGCAGGTCATCAAATCGCTGGCAAAAAAGTCCGGTGCTACGGTGTTTATGTTGCTGTTAGCAATTTTTAAGCTGCTATTGCACCGCTATAGCCGTCAACGAGATATCGCCGTGGGCGTTCCTGTGGCCGGACGACAGTCTTCAGCCGTGGAGCCACTGATTGGTTTCTTTGTAAATACGCTGGTACTAAGGTCACAGATTGATCCCCAACAGCAATTTTCCGATTGGTTAAAACAGGTCCAATCTACCCTAGCAGATGCCTTCCAGAACCAAGACATTCCTTTTTCTGAAGTGGTCGACGCTGTCGGTGCTATGCGAGTCCCCGGAAAAAATCCTCTCTTTCGAGTGATGTTTCAGGTGCAGAGCGATGGGTACCAGCTGCAAAATGCTGAAGCGCTGAACTTAGATATGCCTGGCTTACAGCTTTCTCAGCAGTGGCTAAAAACTGAGGAAACTAAGTTTGATATGAGCTGGCACGTGATTGAGCGTGACGGTAGGCTGTTGGTGGCAGTGGAGTATAGGACAGCGTTGTTCGCCCACGCTCGGGTTGCTCGAATGCTGAGTCACTTCCAGACATTGACAGAATCAGTCATTGCGAATCCAGCTCAACCCGTCGCTCAGTTTTCTTCGATTTCTTCCATAGAGCAAGCGCAGATTTTGAGCAGTTGGAGCCAGGGAAAGGCCGTCGCACCATCGACACATTGTTTTCCGGCTAGGTTTGAGGAACAGGTACAAAAAACGCCGAGTGAAATCGCCGTCACGGATAATGCAAGAAAACCTCAGACCACCTGCTATCAACTCACCTATGAACAGCTCAATCAACGCGCCAACAAACTTGCGCACTGGTTACGCAATCAAGGTGTTGGCCCAGGCGTATTAGTCGGCGTTTGCGTGCATCCTGGGCTCGATTTAATGACGGCCCTGCTAGCAACGTTAAAAGCAGGTGGAGCCTATGTTCCATTAGATTCATCACTGCCTGCAAAAAGAGTGCAGTACATGATAAGGGACGCACATCCTACTGTACTCATTTGTCATAGCGACTGTTTAGATTTGAAGCTTGCTCACGAGTACTCAACCAAAGTGTTTTGTGTAGATCAAGATGAACCACAGCTGATTGCGCAATCTGGTAATAACTTGGCAGCTACAGCTACGCCAAAAGATTTAGCCTACGTCATCTATACCTCTGGCTCTACAGGGAGACCCAAGGGCACTCAGCTCACCCACGGTGGACTGCTCAACTATCTAAACTGGTGCTTAGAAGCTTATCCTGTAGCGGCAGGCTGTGGGGCACCTGTGCAGTCGTCTGTTGGATTTGACGCGACTATTACTAGTTTGTTTTCTCCTTTATTGGCGGGTAAGCAGGTTGTCTTTGGTATAGAACAAACCGAGATTGAAGCACTTCAATCAGCCCTATCAGGTGGATTTAGCTTTATCAAGCTGACGCCTGCTCACTTAAGCGCATTGCAGCCGCTGCTCGCGACTCAGGTAATTGAGCGAGAGCGCTTACCCAAAGCTTTTATTATCGGCGGTGAGGCACTTCAGGCTCATCATATTTCTACCTGGAGAGAGCAGTATCCAGAAGTAAAGCTGTTCAATGAATATGGTCCAACAGAAGCCGTGGTTGGCTGCTGCGTTCATCAGGTAACCGAAGAAGACGATGGCAATATCCCCATCGGTCGTCCTATCAACGGTGCTCAGCTCTATGTTTTAGGTGAGGGTCAGCAACCTGCTGCGACAGGCGTTCCAGGCGAGCTATATATTGGCGGTGCGGGGGTTGCTCGTGGATACTTAAACCAACCAGAATTAACAGCTGAGCGCTTTGTTGGCAATACTTTTTCCGCTGGTGACACACTTTATAAAACCGGAGATCTCGTCACGTATCGAAACGATGGCACCCTGGAATATTTAGGACGTATCGACAGCCAAATTAAGCTCAGAGGATTCCGAATTGAACCCGGTGAAATCGAAAGCGTTCTTTGCCGGCACGAGCTAGTGGAGCGTGCGGTCGTCGTGCTGAAAGAAAAAGGGACTCAGCGTGAGCTAATAGCCTATGTGACAGCCACAGCCGATAGATTACATACCGATGGTAGATTCCGTTTAGAAGAAGCGTTACATCAACAGCTAGCTCAGGCGCTGCCAAGCTACATGGTGCCTGCTCATATTGTTGTACTTGAGGCGCTGCCGCTCACAGTCAACGGGAAGATAGACCGTGAGGCTTTGCCCGCCCCCGTTGCGATCGCAAATAAAGAAGAAAGCGAACCGCGAAATCATAAAGAACGCGCCCTCTTGAGCATTTGGAAACAGATTCTAGACCGCACTGATGTTGGCATTTATGACAATTTTTTCGACTTAGGTGGTGATTCTATCTCCGGCATGCAAATTGTTTCTAAAGCCTACGAGAAAAGTCTACAGCTTACACCCACACAGCTTTTTGAGCATCAAACTATTGCTGAGCAGGCCGCTATTGCGAAAGAAAAATCATCGAGTTCTCTCTCTTCAATTCCAGCTATCGGATTAGTTACATCAAGCC
>JBCBDN010000050.1:0-17720 GCA_038529685.1 Cyanobacteria bacterium J06598_1
ATTTTGATTAACTCATCCAACGCAATAGCCACTGCACAACGCTCAGAAGTGCTATTCGAAGGGCATGAGCTGCTAGATGAGTAGTGATGACTGCAGGCAGACTCTGAGTGTGCTTCCTGATGGAATCCTAAGCTGGGTTCTTTCCGACTATGGGTGGTCCAACCATTGGACTGATACAAACCTGCAAAATGCATCATACTGACAAAAGCGCCTAGGCTAAACAATCTTGAAAGAACATGCTGCTTTTATCTAGTGACAGCATCTAAAAAATAGCAACGTCAAAGAAATAGCAACGTCGAAGAAATATTCCCTGCGTTTAATGACGAAATGTTTTCAAAGTAAGTTCGCCATTTATAGAGATTTTTCGATAAGTCTTTATCATTGATATCACAGACAAGATATACCTTAGGGCAATGATTCATAAAAACTTTTTGAAACGTCTTACTTTAGTTATATTTCCTTACATTCTTCGGCATAGTTTCTTGAGTGAGAAGATTTGAATACAGCAATCGTTCTGACGAACTAGAACGTTAAACCTGTAACTTTATATAATGGGTAAGGTGTCTTGATGATCACATCTGTTTTTGCAATGATGTGCCCTTGAGCCTGTATTCTCAAAGCTGTATTCTCAAAGCCGTAGTGCTAACTGTCGATTGCTGGCGCTTTACGCCCACGCACCTATGCAATACCTGGCAAAGGTCCATTCTAAATATTCGCCGGAGACCACCCAGCTCCAGCTACTCGCCCTCAATCCGTCTGAGCATGTTTGGGAACTGCTGACGCCGAGCAAGATCATCATTACCTCACAAGATGTTCCTTTTAATGAACAGGTGCTGGTGCTGGTAGAGGTTGAAGGCGAAGATAAAGTTCTGACGGTTCAAGATGCGACGGAATGGGTGACGGATTTTGTGGCTGAATATCTGTGCTTGGGACTGACGCCGAGAGGCTTGGAAGACGAGCTAGAGCGAGCAGAGCAGTGGCGACAGTCTTTGACGCTGCAAAGTCAGGAAGTTCGCCGCAGGGCGCTTGAAACGGCAGCGCGCCGAGATGAGATTCAGAACTTAGAAAAACGCCTCAAGCTAGAGCATGAGGCGTCAGAACGAAAAGATTAGTCAGGCTCATTTAGCTGAGACCTTTTAGATGGGCCCAGCTTAGATAGGCAATGCTGAGCACTGCCTATCTAAGCTGGGCTTTCCTGAGGTAGTACGTCTTGTAGCAGTGGTGCGAGCTCGTCTTTGAGCTGACCAGCGCGAATGAATTCAGCGTAGGTATCGGATTCGATGGCTAATAGTTCATCTCGTACTTGTTCAGCGGCGTAGATCAAAATCTCAGGATTAGACCGCTGTAGCTTGACCAAGGTTTCTTGAATTTCTTCCAGCTGGCCTTCTACCAGTGCTATTTGGTATCGTGCGAATTCTTCATCGACTTCTTGCCGTTCGATGAGCTCTTTGAGTCGGTCGAGTACGCGGTTGAGTGCGACTCGGTGTGCGACGAGCTGCGTGTGCTTTTGCCTAGTGGGCTGGTCTCCGAGAAGATTGAGCCAAGAGAGCAGCGGCTGGGTGGTGAGACCTTGCACCAGCAGGGTAAAGAGCATGACGCCAAAGACGACTGCGATGATTTCTTCGCGCTGAGCAAGAGATTCTGGCACGCTGAGCGCTAGGGCAACGGATACAGACCCCCGAAGGCCACCCCACCACAGGACGGTTTGTCCGGGAATGGAAATATTCTCGCCGGGTGTGAGGGCGTTGCTTAAGAAGCCGAGTCCGTAGACGCTAGCCGCGCGAGCCGCGATCATAATGGCGATGGCGATGCCGATGGTATCGGCGTAGTCCACGAGGTACTGAAAGCGGACCTGGTCACCAATGAGTAAAAAGACAATGGAATTGACGAAGAAGGCAAGAAATTCCCAGAATTCGGAGACCACTAATCGGGTGCGCGGGTTCATGCCGATACGCGAGCCAAAATTGCCGAGGATGAGGCCGGTGGTGACGACTGCAATTACGCCAGAGCCCCCGACTTCTTCAGCAATGATATAGGTACCGTAGGCCGATACTAGGGTTAGCGACTGCTCAACGAGGGGAATATCAAACCTTTGGGTGAGAAAGGAGATGCCGAAGCCGATGAGCCCACCTAGGGCGATGCCTAAGCCTACGAAGAGAGCAAACCGAGCGATGGTGACGGAGGCATCGAATTGCTCAATGCCTAGGGCGATGCCTAGGAGGAGGTTGAAGGCAACGACGGCGACCCCATCATTAAAGAGGCTTTCGCCTTCCATTAGGGTGGTCAATCGTTTATCGACGCCGAGTTCACGGAAAAGGGCGGTGACTGAGACGGGGTCAGTGGCGGAGAGGCTAGCGCCGACCAAGAGAGCGGTTGCTAGTGAGGCCCCGGCGATTTGCTGCAGGCCAAACACCAGGCCAAGGACGCAAATCACGACGCCCAGTACTGCGTAGAGCAGGATGGGAATAAAGTCGCTTTTTAGCCGGCTCCACTTGATGTTCCAGGCGGCTTCAAACAGCAGCGGTGGCAGGAAGATGAATAGGATGAGTTCGGGTGAGAGGTTCACAAGGCGAACGTCTACAACCGCTAGCCCGAGTCCTACTAGGAGTAGGAGCAGGGTGTAGGGAATATTCCGTAGGACGCTGAACACCCGTGAGAGGGTGGCAACCCCGAGGGAAACGGAAAGCACCAGCAAGAACTGGCGCAGGTTTTCCTCAATTGCTGGATTTTCTAAGGCGGGTTCTACCGCTGTGGCTAACCAGTGCATAAATTCTACGCCTCTAACTTGCCTGTCGGCTCTTAAAGCCTGGGTAGGCGTAAATAGTCAGGTTCACTATAGGGCCTGATGGCGCATGATTCACCCTGCCTTTCGGATCGTTTCGGCTTGGGCAAGTAGGGAATTTGCAAATGCGATCGCATCCGTATCAGATTTGCCGCCTGCCAGCTGTGCTAGCTCGTCGCGTCGCTCTTCTGCCTTTTTTAGCGGGGTCACTTTGACGATAGTGCGTTCTTCACGACCCTTATTCCCAGACTTGCTGTCTGTATTTTGAATCTTTTTGGCAGCTGTTTTGCGTTGAGCCGTTTTGTCGGTGTCGGTATCGCTCTTATCAATTTGAGCCGCAATTTTGGATCTTGCTTTGGCCTCTTCGGCGGCGACGGCTGCTTTGGCTGCTTTCGTTTTGGTGGTTTTGCTCGAGGTCTTTTCGATAGCTGGCTGAGTGACGACGTGTTTGCCTACGTGATAATGGGCATCGGCCATAGCAGCTACTAGGGGCTGGTGGGTTACGCAGAGAACCTGATGTTCGCGACCTAGCTGATAGAGCTTTTCTGCGATCGCCTGTGCCACTCGCCCTGATACCCCAACATCAATCTCATCAAAGACCATAGTGCTAATGGGATCAACCTTAGAAAAGCAAGCCTTGAGCGCCAGCAAAAACCGACTCATTTCACCACCAGAGGCGATTTCAATCAGCGGTTGAAGGGGTTCACCGGGGTTGGGGCTAAACACGAACGAGATGGCATCAGCGCCATGTACGGTTGGCGGTTGTGATCGGATATCAACTTTGAATTTGACCCGTTCCATAGCCAAAGGCTTGAGCTGCTCTAGAAGGTCGGCCTCTAGGCTCTTGGCTGCGCTCTGCCGCAGCTTAGTGAGTTTGTCACAGCTGGTGAGCAGCTTTTTTTGCTTTTTTTGATAGGCCGCTTCGAGCGCTTCAATGGACTGGCCGTCGCCGCCTAACGCCGCCAGAGATGCCTGAATCGTTTGGTAGTACTCAATTAGCTCAGGCAGGTCTCGGCTGTACTTGCGGCAAAGCTGTTTGAGCTGAGACATCCGGGCGTCAATTTCATCTAGACGCTCTGGATCGGTTTCAATATTTTCGCCGTATACATTGATTTGCCGGCCTGCTTCTTGCACCTGTGCGAGGGCATCAGCCACCATTTCTAAAATGGGATTGACCGCCGGGTCGTAGCGCAGCATGTCGGTCAAAATGCCTTCTGCATCGCCTAGCATATCCGCGCAGGCCGCGCCGCCGTCGTTTTCGTACAGTGCCTGGTAAATCTGGTAGCTTTGCTGCTGTAGCTCCACGCTATGGCTGAGGCGCTGATGCTCTATTTGCAGATTTTCCAGTTCGTTAGGGTCTTCTAGTTCGGCTTCGCTGAACTCCTTGTTTTGAAACTGAAACATGTCGATTTGTTCGGCGCGCTGCTGATCGGCGCGGCGGCGATTATCGAGGATTTTTTTGGTGGCTGCGGCTGCTTCGTAGTCGGTAGCGACTTGCGATCGCTGCGAAAGCAGCGTTGGGTCACCGAACCCGTCGAGCCAGTCTCTCTGAAGGTCTGGGTCACCCAGCTGAAGCGTCTGCCCTTGGGCTGTAATTTCAATCAGCAGCTGACGTAGCGACTCCATTTGCGGCTTTTTGACGATAGTGCCGTTGAGCCAGGACTTGCTGCGTACAGAGGCTTTGCCTGCTGTGAGGTCGCGGCGGCAGGTAATGACATCGCCAGTGTCAGGCAGCGCCTGTTCGCTCAGCCAGTGAGTAATGCGCTCATCTTTTTGAAAGCTCGCTTCGACCAGGGCTTTTTCTGTACCGGTTCTCACCCATCGGTTGGTGGCTTTCCCCCCTAGCACCGCATCAATGGCATCTAATATGATCGACTTACCAGCGCCAGTTTCACCTGTAAGGACATTGAGCCCTGCCTGCAATTCCAAATCGAGCTGGTCGATCAGGGCAAAATTCTCAATTTTCAAAGAAACCAGCATACAGTCGCCGTAATGGGGGTAAGCGTAGACACTCGTACTATAAAATGTACTACTTAAAGTCTTTCAGCCCGCCTTTTCAAGGTGAATGAACGAAAGTTCTTGCTTAAGACAGAAGATGTTTTTCAACATCTTGATACAATAGTTTACATACGGCGGCTAAGGCGTCTTTGATGACGTGACTTTTGCTTATTCTACAGCCGTAGTTTAGGGCCTAATGCCCTCCCACAACATTTTTTGAAGATTTCTTATGAGCGCAGCTTCGCCTGACTTGTTAAGCTCCCATCCCAGTTCAGCTGTTCCGTCAGCTACACCGATTGCCTCTGCTGTAGGCAGTGGCGCGGTGCCGCCTGCAAGTCATCGTGAAGGGCCTCAAACGGTGAGTGTGCCAGCAATGCCCGTTAAACCGGCGGCTAGGCAGATGCCGCCGAAATCGCTCGAAGATATTTTGGTGTACGACCCGGAGGCGATCGCTGCCTTCTATCGCAAGCGTCCATTTCAGATTCTGTTCCGCCTGATCAAAATTTTCTGGATTGCCTCGGGCTACGTGCTTGGTCTGCTGTGGGATAAGGTCACGGGCCGCCAAAAAGTCAATGAGCAAAAGCGGGCAGAGGGGTTGCGCGTGATGCTCACGAAGCTGGGCCCTGCTTACATTAAAGTTGGACAAGCGCTATCTACACGGCCCGACTTGGTGACCCCTGCGGCGATGGCAGAGATGGTGAAGCTGCAAGATCAGCTGCCTGCTTTCTCCAATGAGATTGCCATGCGGTTCATTGAAGAGGAAATTGGTCAGCCACCCGAAAATGTCTATGCGTACCTGTCTGAGTCGCCGATTGCAGCGGCTTCTTTGGGGCAGGTGTACAAAGGTCGCTTGAAAACGGGCGAAGATGTGGCGGTTAAAGTTCAACGCCCCGGTTTGGCTGAGCAAATCACTAAAGACATTTATGTGATTCGGGTAATTGCTACTTGGGCGACTAACAACATCAAGCAGATCCGCAGCGATTTGGTCAGCATCGTAGATGAGTTTGGGCTGCGCATCTTCGAGGAGATGGACTACAACCACGAAGGTGCTAATGCTGAACGGTTTGAGCAGTTATATGGCTACTTACCTGAGATTCTAGTTCCTAGCATTTATGCCCAGTACACGGGCAGACGCGTGCTAACGATGGAATGGATAGAAGGAATCAAGCTCACTGAGTTAGATGAGCTGGCCCGTCGGGGGATTGACCCTACTCATGTGATTGAAGTAGGTGTGCAGTGCTCTTTGCGACAGCTGCTAGAGCATGGCTTTTTCCATGCGGATCCCCACCCTGGCAACCTGCTAGTCACGGCTGATGGAAAGCTGGCCTATCTGGACTTTGGCATGATGTGCGAAGTAGAGCCCTACCAGCGCTACGGCCTGATTGAAGCGATTGTTCACATGGTGAATAGAGATTTTGATGGGCTGGCTCAAGACTATGTGAATCTAGAGTTTTTAACGCCAGAGACAGACCTGAGTCCGATTATTCCGGCGCTAGCGGGTGTGTTCAACAATGCGCTGGGTGCGAGTGTTGCAGAGCTCAACTTAAAAAGCATTACGGATGAGTTTTCGGCATTGATGTACGAATATCCGTTCCGTGTACCGGCTTATTATGCACTGATTATTCGCTCCCTGGTTACGCTCGACGGTATTGCTATTACGGTGGACCCTGACTTTAAGGTGCTCAGTAAGGCATACCCTTACGTGGCCCGCCGATTGCTAACTGATCCAGCGCCTCAGCTGAGAACGTCTCTGCAAGAGCTGTTGTTCCGCGACGGGAGCTTCCGTTGGAACCGACTGGAAAATCTGCTGAAGAACGCCGGCAATAGCAACGACTATGATCTCGATCAGGTGCTTGACCAAACTTTGGAATTTCTATTCTCAGATCGGGGCGAGTACTTGCGAGTGCGTATCGCCGATGAGCTAGCTAAAGAAATCGACAAGATGGGCTACAGTTTGCTCCAGCAAATTACACGGGCGATACGCTTGCCGGTTGCTCAGTCAGAGCCAGTGGTGACGACGACAGGCGTTGGGGCTCAGCCTAAAGAGTCGACTTGGGCTCAGGCAATTCGGATTCTGAAAATTTTGAGAGATACCCCCGGATTTAATCCTGTGACGGTGGCGAGCGTGGTGCCCAAGCTGATTGTTGAGCCAGAGGCCAGAGGTCTGGGTCAGCGTGTGGTAAACGGTGTGGTGCAAAGAGGGCTTGCTCGGCTTATTCGTGAGTTTTTAGGTGCACCGACGAAAACGGTGCCTGTATTACCTGCTGCTAGAGTCGCGTAGATTGGGCCGTTAAGTGTTTCTCAATTAGAAACCCCTTCGCTGATCTCGATTTGAGAGGGATAGCGAAGGGGTTTTTGTTTGGCGGCTTTGTTTTGACTGGACTGTTTTGACTGGGCTGTTTTGACTGGGCCGTTTTGACTGGGCCTTTTTGACAGAGCTATCTTGACGGAGCTATGGAATCTCGCTGAGTGAGCAGACCATGTACAGCGGTGAGTAGGGACTACAAGATGCAATCAGCCTTTGGTCTTGCTTACCGTAGGTGATGGTGCTGCCGAAGCGATTGATCCACACCCAGCCATCGGTTTCGACGTGGGGTTCTAACGATTGGTAGGAGCGGGTGACGACCAGCTGTGGATTGTCATCAATTGCGAGGGTGCTTTCTCGGTTCGTTTCCATTTGGAAGATGGTTTGTAAAACGCTGAGGTTATCTTGATGAGGAGACCAAGCGTCTTTGAAAAGGGTATAGAGCAGAAACAGACCGGCACTGGTTGTAAGGGTCAGTAAAATAGCGGCTTGAGTCAGTCTTGGGTGGCGAGCAATCACACGCCCTACTCGACGCAAGTGGTTCTTTTTTTTCGGAACCGCAGGCGGTGAAACCGTATGGGTAGACGCTCGTTCTTTAAGCAGTGGCATACAGAATCGGTGGCATAGAGAGCCGTGCCCTAGCGCGACATCAGCATATTTACTGATTTTGATTGTAAAGCGTTACCGGACCTCAAGTTCAACGAGTTTACTGATTTTTTGTCAATTGAATGATTTCGTTTGCAATATTCGATCTTCGTATGTTGACTCCTCGCTGTACAGTTTGCCGGTGATAGGTTTGCCAATGTTATGTTTGCTGGCGTTAGCGCAGGGCTGAAACTTTTTCTGAAACGGTCTTTTTAGTGCTGACCTCCGGCGCTGTTGGCTGCGCAAAGTAATAAAAATCAACTTCTCGAATTTTTCGCCGCCGCCAAGGACGCTGCCGGTAAAGCCGAATCAGCCAAATCAACCCGCTCTCTAGCGGTGAGCACATCTGCCAGTAGTGATGAATAACAGTCTTGTATTCAGGATTTACAGCGCCTGTCGGAATGGCTTTGTAGGCAGTCAACCCTCGCGAAAAAAGTCGGTTGGCATAGCGAGCGAGCTGAGGAAATTGGGTGCGTAGCAGGTAGGCGATTACAATTTGTCTCTCTGGCAGAGCCGGGCGATCGCGGCGCATGGTAGATGCGTTGTTGCCATGAATGCCTTGAACCGTCAGCTCATTGGCTAAAAAATAGCCCGGTGCTATGCCCATTGCCGCTAGCCGCACGTAGCGGTCGGCAGAGGTTGGCATAAAGGTTTCTGGCATCGGCAAAATTAGCTGCAGCAAGGACCGTCGAAAGCAAAGTCCAGAGGTCGAAGCTGGGTAGAAAGGCAGTCGGCCTAGCCGTAAAGGTTCGCGAAAATCGCAGGGGCGCGAAGTATCGTGTTCGTTGCCTGGAAACGCTTTTGTCATACAAATTGTGCGGCCTGTGTGGATATCTTTCAACTGCAAGGAATGAAAGCACCAGCCGATGTCGGGATGCTGGTTAAAACACCGAACGACCTGTTCCAATTTATCGGGCATGAAGCGATCGTCTGCGTCTAAAAAGCACACAATTTTTCCGCGTGCGCTCATAAATCCAGCATTAAAAGCAGAGTCTTGGCCACCATTTTCCTTCAATATCGCAATGATCTTTGAACTGTATTGGCGAATGACTGCTCGCGAGTAGTCCGTTGAACCATCGTCGACCACAATGATTTCTACCTGCACTTTGGGGTCGATCATCAGCGTTTGGTTCAAAACGCTGTCGATCGCCCCCGCTAAAAACCGACCGTAGTTACAGTTGTTGATGACGATACTGACCAGGGGCGCAGCCTCTAACTCTAGAGATGCACTGGCAGGAGAGCTGGCTGATGGCGTAAGAAGAGCCTTGAGCATGCTGTGCTGAATATTAAGCATGCTGTTCTACAGCCTCCACAATCGATTCCATGCTTGCGCGCACGAAATAAGCCAGCCACAAAAAAATTGCCAGCAGTTTGAAGCCGTCTTCTATAAGGAACGTGATGTCTTCTGAGAAGACATTGGGTGGCAAAATTTGGTCGAACCCTGCTGCGATCGCAAAACATCCTAAGCTCAAACCAAACAGCCAAACCGACGTATCTAACAGCAGCTTACGAAACCGCACAATAGCGCCAATCAAAACAAGCACATAGCTCAAGATGACGACCGCTTCAGGAATGTGTACTAGCGGCAGCCGATTTGGCAAAATAGCTTCGTGCAGTAAAAACGTATCGTCTAAGCACAGCGCAGCGCTCAGTCCTGCAAATAGCCCAAAAAATAACCTTGAGTCAGAGATTGGCTGAATAATGTTGAGAACAGCTGCGCTCAAACCACAGACCGCTGCGCTCGCGCTCCACAGCAGAATGCCTATATTTGACAGCGCCCCAAAAAATGGATTGTGATGGGCGATCGCAGCCGGGTCTCTCGTTAGAAAACCTACCGGCCAAGCAGACTGAAAATGTAAGAGAACCATCAGTGCTAGCCAAACACCACCACCCAAAATCAACAGCCAGCGCCAAGTCTTAATAGACGATAAAAGCCGCTGAGAAAAATCTTTCATGGTAGACACTCACCTAGTTAGCTTGAATCAGCTTCGTATGAGCTTTAAAGAGAGATAAGCCTAAAGTTGCTTTGTATCAATGCCACCCAAAGGCCCGCTTATACAGAGCATTCAGAATACAGAGTATTAAGAACTTTCGCGCTCATCATAGACCATATTATCTTGATGCAACTTGCGCAGGATCACTCCTGAGCAATCAACCTTTATTGAAAGAATAATAGCAGTATGAAGTTACCGTTATCTAATTAAAAAAACGGTGGTTTGTCTTGATATTTGAACATTCTTAGAGCTTATCGCTGTTTTTTTAACCTTGCTCTTACCTTGTCTTTTTGAACAGCTTTAAACTCTTTACGAGGTTTTAGAGAGGTCTTTAGAAAGGGCTTTGGAACGCTTTGATAGTGCAGCCGCTGACCCCTGAGAAGAAGACTGAGAAAAGAGTCTGAAATAAACTGATTGGGTGAGTTCTTTGATTGGAAACAATACGTATGTCAGCGGATTGATGGTGACAATAATATTGCGAATGTCCCGCTTGGCGAGAAATACGATGGCGCGGGCGATCGCATCAGCGCCCATTACACCGTAGGGATTTAGCTCGCTCTTAAATGGGCCGAGCACCAGCTTGCGGATAATGCAGGGCGCGTCAGTGCGGCGTAGATTTACCAGGTCGCCCATCAACCGTTTAGATATTTCGTAGAGCGGGCTAAAGGCTGGATTTACTTCTGCTTCTGAGGTGTTGACCCATACCTCTTTGGTGGCGCGCCCAGTGCGGTCGTTCACAGTGGCTAAAAAGGTTTCCATCAGTCGCCAGCCGGACAGTGCGTTGACGTCTAATGAGCGTTCGATGGCAGTGGGAGTGCGATCGCCCATCACATTCACGCCGTGATTAATCACCAAAATATCGATTTTCTGTAATACATCGCTCAGGGCTGCTTCTTCTCCGGCCCGCCATGTGAGTACTTTGAAGGCCCCTGGGATTTCGGCATTAGCTGACGTGGTCAGTGCAATTGGCTTAGCGCCTTGGGCTGCCAGCGCTTTGATCAATGCTCGGCCTAACGTTCCTGACGCGCCTGTTACGGCGATCGCCTTCCCCTTTAGCGACAGGGCTGTTCCCATCAACTTGTCGCTAAAGGGGAAAAAGCCTGCATAGTAGGCGCTGGTATTGTCGAAGTGGTGCCGCCAATGATAAGTCCGGTTCACGAGCCAATAGCTTGGCGTATCGGTCAGTGGGCCAGGTTCGTGGGTGAGATCTGTGCGGGTGAGATAGCCCTGCGATCGCAGTATTGCTGAGGCCAGAAAGCCTGCGCCGTAGAGGGCGCCTAGCCAGAGTCCGGGGGTGTGGAGAGCGATCGCGCCTAGAGCCAGCGCGGCGATCATAAAAATTGACTCGGGCGCATCGTTATATAGCTGCGCTCGACGATAAATATCAGTGCTGATAGGGGAGAAGTCTTTTTTGTAGGCTCGGTGATGCCAGCTGTGCAGCCGCTGAATCGGTGTCCATCGGTGGCCTAGCACGTGATAGAAGTCGCGGACCATTTCGACTAGAAAGATGGATGCGATCGCCCAGGCCACCTGTTTCCAGTAAAGCTGTAGCCAGCCCCCTAGCTCACCCAAGATTCCACCAACGACACCTGACACCATAAAAAGCCAGCCAAAAAGGCCAGTGACTTAACGTTACTTAAGAATCTATGGTAAACCGCGCGGGCTTAGCGTCACAACCTTAACGTCCGTAATCCGGAGATCCGGGTATTCTTTTGATCAGGGAATCCTATCAAGTAATATTGCTGAGTTCTTTACCTATTAAACGGGGTTAGCACACCATGATTGCGGCGCTACACGAACAAGAAAAAATCAACTGGGCCAAAGCGATTGACTATGGCAACGTTTCTGCTATTCCTGACGTGTGGCCTATCGTCGCAGCTAAGTACGGAGAGCGTCTGGCACTGCACGATCCGCACACCAACCCCGAAACCAAATACACCTATCGTGAGCTAGCCGACGCGATCAATCAGTTTGCCGCTAGCCTGCAAACGCTAGGCGTGCAGCCCCAAGAAAAAATTGCTCTATTTAGTGAAAACCGACCTCGCTGGATGGTTGCCGACCAAGGCATTATGACCGCTGGTGCCATCAACGCTGTGCGCGGCGCCAATGCCGATAAAGCTGAGCTGCTGTATATCCTAGAAAATAGCGACAGCATCGGCCTGATTGTGCAAGACATCAGTGTACTCAGCAAAATTGCAGGCGACCTGAGTCAGCTAGGCCTGCGCTTTATCATTTTGCTGACAGATGAAGCCGCTGAAATTGATGCGGACCTCGGCGGTGCGAGGCTACTTAACTTTTCTGAGCTGATGGGCCTTGGAGGTACGCTGACGCCAGTGACTCAAGACCGCGACTCCACTGCCACGCTGATGTACACCTCTGGTACATCTGGTATGCCTAAGGGTGTCATGTTGAGCCAGGGCAACTTACTCTCTCAAATCGCTGGGGCTAGCAGCGTGGTCAATGTGGGTCCGATGCAAAAAGTGCTGAGTATTTTGCCGATTTGGCACTGCTATGAGCGCTCGTTTGAATACTTCACGCTTTCTCAGGGCTGTAGCCAAATTTACACCAACATTCGTGCAGTCAAAAAGGACTTTAAAGCCCACAGCCCGCAATATATGGTCGCGGTGCCGCGTCTGTGGGAGTCCATTTATGAAGGTGTACAGAAAAACTTTCGCGAACAGCCAGAAAGTAAGCAAAAGCTGGTGCAGTTCTTTTTGGGCAAAAGCCTCGAATACATCAGAGCTAAGCGCACTATAGAAGGTTTAGATCTAGAGAATATGGAGAGTTCGTCGGGGCAAAAGCTGATGGCCCGGTTGAAGCTAGCCTATCTTTGGCCGATTCATCAGATTGGCGATCGCATGGTGTACAGCAAGGTCCGCGAAGCTATGGGCGGCAAGGTGGACTATCTAGTCAGCGGTGGTGGCTCTATTGCTGACTATCTTGAAGACTTTTACGAAATCGTCGGTATCCAAATCCTCGGTGGCTACGGCCTGACTGAAACTTCGCCCATTACCCATGTTCGTCGCCCTTGGCATAACCTACGCGGGGCCGACGGTCAGGCTGTTCCGGGTACTGAGACCCTCATTGTTAACCCAGAAACCCGCCAGCCACTGCCTGTGGGTACGCCGGGGCTGGTGCTTTTGCGGGGCCCACAGGTGATGCAGGGCTACTACAAAAATCCTGAAGCGACTGCCAAAGCGATTGATGCTGAAGGCTGGTTTGATACGGGTGACTTGGGTCAGCTCACTGTGATGGGCGATTTGATTATTACGGGCCGAGCGAAGGACACGATTGTCCTAACTAACGGTGAAAACATTGAGCCTACGCCGGTTGAGAACGCCTGCCTGCGGAGTCCTTACGTTGATCAAGTCATGCTGGTAGGACAGGACCAAAAGAGCATCGGGGCGCTGATTGTGCCAAACAAGGAAGCGCTGGAGCAGTGGGCTAGCGGTAAAGGCGTTGACATCGCGGATTTGAATAGTAAACCAATCCAAGATTTGTTTAAGAAAGAGCTGAAGCGCGAAGTGTCTAGTCGTCCTGGCTATCGGCCCGATGAGCGAGTTGGACCGTTTGTGCTGCTAGAAGACCCGTTCACTGTTGAAAACGGGCTGCTTACTCAGACGTTGAAGGTGAAAAGACCTAAAGTGCGCGATCGCTATCAATCTAGGATTGATGACCTATATGCTCAGTAGTCACAACCGTTCACGCGAAAAATAAGCACGCGAAAATAGCAAATTATTTGCGTAATTACCCTGAATAGGATAACTAATGTTGATAAGTGGGTATGTTTGCTATGAACACTCGCCTGCTTTTATGGTTGTCAGTATCAACTGAATTTAATCAAAACCTGATTGAATAATTTTTGATTGAATAACTCACAAGTCCTTCTAAATTTTACTTACCTAGACTGTCATGGATGTTTCCCCGTCTCAACTACTGCTCAAGCGCGTCGTCAACATCAAAGCAGTGGTCACTCCACTTTGGAAAGAAGAGGCTCAAAAGCAATTACAAAGCCAGCTCAACCAAATCGACGGTCGTCTCCAGCAGCTAGAAATGCAAAGCCAGCGAATCGTCAGCGAAATGCAAAAACAAGGCTCTAACCCTACCGATCCAGCTGTTTCTCAGCAGATTAGCAGTGTTCAAGGCAAGCTCAACCAAGACAAAAGCCAGCTGCTTCAGCAAAAGAACCAGCTGCTGCAACAGCTCCAGCAGGTACAAACCCTAGAGCTAGATAAAGAAGTAAGCCAGGGTCAAATTGACGGCTTCTTTAACGTGGCTGTGGGCGATCACATGATCAAAAAAATGCAGGTCGAAATTTTGCTGCGCGACGGTGTAGTCGAAGATATTCGCGGTGAACTGTAGAAGCTTCCACACTGGCTTCCACACTGGCTCCCACACTGTAGGGGTGCAAGACTTGCACCCTCACTACTAAATTTTGTTCCTATTGACGTTTGACACAAAACTGGTCACGCAAAGGGATACAATAAATAGCTGGCAATTCTCCGAGCTAAAGCGGCTGAAGAGTCAGAGCGCTGTTGTCGATCTTAGAACCCCATCCATGATTCGCGAAGTCTTCATGCCTGCTCTCAGCTCTACGATGACTGAGGGAAAAATTGTTTCCTGGGCAAAGTCTGCTGGAGACAAAGTTGAAAAAGGTGAAACCGTCGTTATCGTTGAGTCTGATAAGGCTGACATGGATGTGGAGTCTTTTTATGAAGGCTACCTGGCGGTGATTATGACGGAAGCAGGGGAGATGGCTCAGGTCAATGATGCGATCGCCTACCTCGCTGAAACGCCTGAAGAAATCGAAGAAGCCAAGCAAAAAGCCGCTAACCGCACTGAAAGTGCCGCGCCTGCTACATCTGCGCCTGCCGCCGAGCCTACGCCTACTGCGGTACCGGTTGCAGCTGCTCCTGTAGCTCAGGCAGTACAGAATGGAGCAACTGCGACCTCAGCGCCTTCTGGCCGCGTTATCATTTCGCCCCGTGCCCGCAAGCTAGCCAAAACGCTCAAAGTCGACCTCAACAGCATTAAAGGGTCTGGCCCTCATGGCCGGGTTGTGGCGGCTGATATTGAAATTGCAGCTGGCCAAACGCCGACACCTGCGGCTACTCAGTCCTTTGTAGCCGCGCCCACACCTTCGGCACCACCAGCGCCAGCCGTTTCCTCAGCACCGCCTGCAGCCGCTCCACCACCAGCGGCTCCTGGTGAACTCGTTGCCTTCAATTCGCTTCAGCAGGCTGTCGTTCGCAATATGGACGCTAGCCTCACAGTGCCAGTATTCCGCGTGGGCTACACCATCACCACTAATGCCTTAGACGCACTGTACAAGCAAATTAAGCCAAAGGGCGTGACGATGACGGCGCTATTGGCGAAGGCGGTGGCCGTCACGCTCAAGAAGCATCCGGTGGTAAATGCTAGCTTTGCCCCTAGCGGTATTCAGTACAGCAACAGCATTAATATTGCGGTGGCCGTGGCGATGCCTGATGGTGGTTTGATTACGCCGGTATTGCGTGGTGCCGATCAAATGGATATTTACTCGCTGTCGCGGACGTGGAAGGATTTGGTGAAGCGATCGCGCTCTAAGCAGCTCACTCCCGAAGAGTACAACTCCGGCACCTTCACCCTGTCCAACCTCGGTATGTTTGGCGTCGATAGCTTTGACGCCATCCTTCCCCCCGGTCAAGGTTCCATCCTCGCGATTGGCGGCTCCCGCCCGCAAGTGGTCGCTACGCCAGATGGCCTCATGGGTATCCGCAATCAAATGCGTGTGAATATGACCAGCGATCACCGCATCATCTACGGCGCAGACGGCGCAGCCTTCTTGAAAGATCTGTGTGATCTAATTGAGAATAACGCTCAGTCTTTGACACTGTAGTAAACCGCTTCAATGTAAAAAGAAAGGAAAGGCCCAGCAATGCATTCACGCATTGCTGAGCCTTAGGAATAAATACTTTTCGGTTAGCCTGATTCTCTTAGCGAACAGTCACTGAGTCTAGTCCGTACTCCTCCCACTGGTCGTAGGAAACCATTCTAAGACCAAGGGCCATGTAGTTCACGGCGTAAGTGTTGTTCTCTCGGGTGACGATGGCTTCCGGGTGGTCTTGCAACAGATCTTGAGCCATGACGCCGACAAAGCGGCCTCTGGGTAAAGAGAAGTTGTTGATATAGTCGAAAGCGTAGAGCTTGAAGCCGCTTTCTGTTTCTCCCAAGTATTCAATATTCTCTTTCAGGGTTCTATCAGAGACAGAAAGACTGCTGCACATGCCGTCTATCAGCACTTCAGCGGGTAGGCAGGTCGTTAGCTCTTCGACGACTTCCATCTGTAGTCCAACAGAATTTACAGGATCAGCAGACTCCACCTCAAACCTGACAGGCGCAGTTCGTCGGACAGGGTCACCTAGCCGGTCGAGCTGGCCGCAGGGATTGCCTGTGCCAACAGAAGTGGCAAAGTCGTCTGCATCAGAAACTGACGCCTGGTTAGATGATCTACTGCCGATGGTGTAGTTCACATTGAAGGCAACTTGTGTGTCGAACACTTCGTCTGTTTGTACGCTTGCACCGACAGAAACGCCGTTGATGGGCTCAGCGGTGATACCGACGCGCGCGCCGACTGTGTTGATTTCGGTGTAGTAGTAGGGTGCTACGTAGGCTCTTACTTCGCCCCCATTTTCAATTGATAGGAGCTTGGCGGACACCTCACCTTCCACGGTCGTTAAAGGATCAACTGTTTTTGTCCCGTTATCTACTGTCTGCGCTCCTTCTAGGGGCACATACATATTCAGGCTAGCGTCCCACACTTGACCGAGCGTTTCGATGCCGACGCCCACTTGGTTGAAGGTGGCACCTTGTTCATTGGCTAGGTCGTAGGAGAAGTGGGTGCCGTAAATGCGATCGCCGCCATCATTGTAAAAACGATGACCTACCGTCACGTTAGTACCTACATTTTCAAAATCATCTAACCGGCCAACCGCATTCACATAGGTCAGATTTCTCCCTGGCGTTTGCGCTACCGGAATAAAGCCACCCACGCTTGGGAATGCATCTGTCCCGTTCCCGGCAGAACTTACGCCTACAGAAAACTGGGGTGACACCGTACTAAATTCACAGGCATTATTAGGGGCTGCTGACTGTGCAACAGGCGCGGGCGGTGTAGGCTCCGCTACGGGCATTTGAGGGCGTGGTTGCGGCTCTACAGCTTCAATACTTTCTGCTGGTGCTGGAGGCGGTGCTACAGCTGGAAGTTCTGCAATTAGCGGTTCTTGGGGTACTGCCGCCGTCGGTTTGCCAGCTCGGTTTTGCGCGACTTCTTCGGTGCCTTCAATATCTGCATAAAAGTTTTCATCACGAGTGATCAACCCAGATGTTCCACCAGTGTTGCCGTATACTTCTGCCGTGTTGTAGATGCCAGGAGCATAGGCTGGAATATTTTCTAACAGCAGACTGAAGCCGAGGTGGTCGGTGATTTCGTAGGGTGCGATCGCTGCTCTTACAAAAGCAACTCGCGCCGCCCCGCGTGCAACCGGCTGACGCGTTGTCCATACCAACCTCGAATCGCTATTTCCTCTACCTGTTTGCGTGCGTTCGTCGGTGCTGTACACCACCTGCCAACCGGCGGGCGGCGTGGGCACGCCTGCTAAATAAGTTCCTGCCGGAATCACAGACGCCACCATGACGCGCTCTGCTACTTGTCCATCAATATTAATGGGTATTCCAGTGATAGTTGTGGCGCCTTGGTTTTCTAGGCTAAAGCTATAGCTTAATCGATCGTCTCGAAATTGATTAGTGCTATCGGCATTGTCGTAGCGAACCTGCCTGCTGAGGCGAATAGCATTGCCTACCTGAGCATGCGCTGCGCCCGAAAACTGATGCAATCCCAAAATAGGTGCAATGAACTGAGGTAAGCCGACCAACAACAACAATGTGGTGACAAAAGCCTGAAAAAATTGTTTGGAAGAAAATCCGACCATGCTATATCTCAACTTTACGAATACGA
>JBCBDN010000051.1:0-17666 GCA_038529685.1 Cyanobacteria bacterium J06598_1
AGTTGTGGCTCACGCGTAGGTGGTTACGCGGCCCTTCGATGGTGTAGCTATCAGTCAGAAAATTGTGGTGAATCCAAAAGGTGTAGTCGTAGCCGCGATCACTAGGATCTGCCGACTGCCGACCCTTCGGAATAGAGATCGTCGCATTCGCCCAGTTATGATCAATCTCTACGCCAAATTCGTTCTTATGGGCTGACTCAATCGCAAAGCCAGAGGCCAAGTCAAAAGTATTGTGATGAATCCGCACATTCTCGTGGCCGCCCCCCTTGTAACCATAGCCACCCGTGGTTGAAACAACAGTGTTGTGATGAAATTCTGAGTGTTTGAGAAAGCGCGTCCGAATCAAACCGTTGGGAAAACCGTGTTTCTCTGTACTGGCGTTTTCAATGTGGTTGTTGTGCACTAATAGCCGCTCAGATAGCGACAAGTCCAAACCAGCCCAGCGAAAATCTTGGACCGTCACGTGATGAACAGTCAGACCATTAGCTCGTTCTGCATGAACCGCACCGGTGATGCGATGAGAGGGCTGAGACGTTAGCGTCAAATCTTGAATCGTGACATCTTGAACAGCTTTGAGCGCTATTAAATATTCACTATCAATGCGAGTAGCTGAAGTCGGATCGGCAGACAGTGGCCAGTCAGCAGACGCCACAATTTTGGTCTGCGTCTCGCCTTCGTGACCTGCGCCCACAATCGTAATCCCACTTTTAGGCCGCGCGGTTTCTGTCGCGACAAATGTCCCTGCGCTGAGCTGAATGGTATGGTCTCCGGCTGGCGTGCGATCGCTCGCATAGGCCAAAGACTGCCAAGCGGTCTGAGCAGAGAGCCCATCACGGTCTGCCGAGTCAGCACCTGTCGGTGAAACGTAGTAGGTAGTCATATCTTTGACGCCAGTTCCTTCGCTAAATGATATGAGGCGTCAGGATGTAAATCAATCCAGAGATAGTACATGCGTACAAATATGATGATGAAACACTTTCAATCGGGCTGAGCCTGCTAAAACTGATGGTCACCTCGAAGAAAAGTGCACCCACGCTGAGCCGTAAGCTAGTTAAAAGAAGTCGCACAGAGTTTTCAGATACTAACAGGCAGCAAAATTTTGTAGACTTGGTATAGCAAAGTAAGGATGCATTCTTACTTTGCTAATCGAGTTGCCCGTTGCCACACAACGGTTTCAGCCGATGACTATGTCCTAAGCAAATCGACAGAAGCTATAGTAACCATACTGGTCTATAAGTTCAAAAACGTAGACAGAGCGGAGATTGAAGCGATGATTACTATCCCTGAAATACGTAAGTCTCGATTTTTTCAAGAGGTGAAGGCTGAGGGGCTTGAAGAAGGGCTTGAAAAAGGGCGCGATGAGGGCCGTGAAGAAGGTCGTAATGAGGGCCGTGAGGAAGGACGAATCTCAGCTGCGAGTGCACTCCTACAGCTAGGAACTCCTCTCGAAAAGATAGCTGAGCTGCTAGAGGTAAATTTGGAGATCGCACGCCGAGTCGCCATTCCCTATCTACTCAAAAATGAGATGTCGTTGAACGCAATAGCAGAACGCTGGGATATTCCGCTATCAACAGTAGAAGGAATGGCGATCGCATCTCTCACCCTACGCCAAACCCCACACGAAGAAATCGCTACCCGCCTAAACTTAGACCTCCAAAAAGTTAAAACAGCTATAGACGCCCAATCATCGAAAGTCACTGACTAAAGCGCACTAGCCACAGTGTGGATAGCAGCTGTAATAGCGCTCAGTTCATTGGGCTCAATAATGTATGGCGGCATCGTGTACAGCAATCGACCAAAGGGTCTGAGCCAAACGCCTTGTTCTACAAACATCGGCTGCACGCTCGCCATGTCTACCGGTTCGTGCAGTTCTACAGCGGCGATCGCACCCAAAACCCGCACATCCTTCACTGCTACCAAGTCCAGACAGGGCGCTAGCTCAGCCTTCAACTGCCGCTCAATTTGCGCAATCTTCCCCTGCCAGTCGTAGCTTTCCAACAGTTCCAAATTTGCCAGCGACACCGCACAGGCCAACGGATTACCCATAAACGTGGGCCCGTGCATAAACACGCCCGCCTCACCCGAAGAGAACGTTTCGCTAATGTGGGTCGTGGTCAGCGTAGCGGCCAATGACATAAATCCACCCGAAAGCGCTTTGCCCACACACATAATGTCCGGGCAAATATCTGCATACTCACAGGCAAACAGTTTGCCTGACCGGCCAAACCCCGTAGCAATCTCATCGAGAATCAGCAGCACATTGTGTTGCTTGCACAGCTCACTGGCCCGGCGAACATAGTCAGGATGGTAGAATCGCACCCCGCCCGCGTTTTGCACCACCGGTTCAAAAATGGCAGCGGCAATGCGATCGCCCTCACGCTCCAACCGATCTCTAAAGCTATCAATATCCGATTCCTGCCACGCTTCACCAAAGCACACCTGCGGTGCATCGGCAAAATACTGTTGAGATAGCATGCCGCGAAACAAATGGTGCATTCCGTTCACGGGGTCACAGGCCGACATCGCCGCAAACGTGTCACCGTGGTAACCATTGCGAATGGTTAAAAACCGCGTCTTCTCTGACTGGCCGCGATTGTGCCAGTACTGCACCGCCATCTTCATCGCGACTTCTACGGCCACTGAGCCCGAGTCGCTAAAGAACACGTGCTGCAAATCAGCTGGCGTCATATCGATCAGTTTTTTGGCCAGGTCTATTGCGGGCCGATGGGTGAGGCCGCCGAACATCACGTGGCTCATTTTCTCCATCTGGGCCAGCGCTGCCGCATTCAGCTGAGGGTGATTGTAGCCATGAATGCACGTCCACCAAGAAGAGATACCGTCAATCAGCGATCGCCCATCTTCCAATTCCAGACGCACCCCTTTGGCCGACCGCACCGGAAACACCGGCAGTGGGTTCGGCATGGCCGCGTAGGGATGCCACACATGCTGTCGGTCTAGCGCGATCAGTTGCTCCAACGAATGCTCTAACGAGTCCATAAAAACAGAGTTCAGCGAACACTCTATTAAACCGCTTTTCGCCGTCCCCGCTGCGACACGATGCCATACTTCGATCCAAACAGCATCGCCGCGACAAAAAAGAGTGTCATCAGCACCACAATACATCCGCCTGTAGAAGCGTCCAAGTGATAGCTCAAGTAAGTGCCCAAAAAGCAGGAAAGTACGCTGGTCGCCACTGAAATCATTAGCATGTGGTCAAAGCGATCGCTTAACAAATAGGCCGTAGAGCCAGGGGTCACCAGCATCGCTACTACGAGCACAATCCCAGCCGTCTGTAACGCGGTCACGATGGTCAGCGCCAGCACACTGAGCAGCGTGTAATACATCAGCTGAGTGTTCAAGCCGATGGCCTTTGCATGGTTGGGGTCAAAACAAAAAAGCAACAGATCTTTTCGCCGCAATAAGATAATTCCGAGCGTCAAGATACCGGCAATCAGCGTTTGAATAATGTCTTGCTCAGAGATGCCCAGCACGTTGCCAAAGAGAATATGAAACAGGTCAATATTGCTTGGAATCTTAGTCGCTAGCACAAGGCCAAAAGCAAAGAATCCCGTAAATATCACACCGATTACGGCATCTTCTTTTAGCCGCGTTTGCGCCTTCACGTAGCCGATCGCCACCGTGGCACCGAATCCAAATACAAAAGCGCCCAGCGAGAAAGGCAGCCCCAACGCATAGGCAACCACAACCCCCGGCACCACCGCATGAGACACCGCATCCCCCATCAGCGACCAGCCTTTGAGCGTGATGTAGCACGAGAGCACCGCACACACCACGCCCACAAAAGAACTCACCCAGAGCGCGCGAATCATAAAAGCAAACTGAAACGGCTCAACCAGCCAAGTCCAAGCAGCTTCAGGTGTTACCGCGATTAGTGCATCAGCGCTCATGCACCTTGACCTTGATTCGATTCCTGCTTTTGAGGCTGAATATAAGAGTGACCCGGCTGATTGGGACGGTATGCCTCAGGAGACTGATTAACGCTAGGATTGAGGCTACTGAGCGGCAATCCGCCAAAGGTCATAGATAGATTCTCTTCAGTGAAAGTTTCTTCAGTAGTCCCTGCGGCGAGGATGGTTTGGTTTAGGAGAATAACGCGATCGCAAAACGTAGAAATAGAAGACAAATCGTGGGTAGATACCAAAATCGTATGGCCTTCGTCACGCAGCTGCATCAACAGCGTAATAATGCTCTTTTCGGTCTTCACATCCACCCCAGTAAACGGCTCATCCAGCAAAATCACCTTGCCTTCTTGAGCCAGTGCCCTGGCTAAGAAAGCTCGCTTCTTTTGTCCGCCTGAAAGCTCTCCTATCTGGCGATTGCGAAACTCACTCATGCCCACTCGCTCTAGGCTCTCCATCACAATTCGGCGGTCCTTGCGGCTCGGAATGCGAAACATATTCATGTAGCCGTAACGCCCCATCATCACCACATCGAACACGCTGATGGGAAAGTTCCAGTCCACCTCGTCGGCCTGGGGTACGTAGGCCATCAGCTGTTGCTTTTGGGCCTTATCTACCGAGATACCGTCGATGTGCACCGTGCCCTGACTAGGGGAAAGAAAGCCCATGATGGACTTAAAAAGGGTAGATTTGCCGCCGCCGTTAGGGCCCACCAATCCAGTGATTGTGCCGGGTTCTACGTAGCAGCTAGCGTTGTACAGAGCGAGGCGAGCATTACTGTAGGTGACGCTAATGTTGTCTACAGCGATGCCATAGGTATCAGAGAAGTTTGACTGAGCAGCTGTAGAAAACATGGTTAAGACAAAATGGTGAAAACAACAAGATAAACAGTCGGTAATCGCAAGACCTCAAACCCAGGAGAGACTTACATCACTAAAGCCCTCTACCCAAAAGTCCATCGGCAATGAGGTCCGCATCGTAAGCTAACAAATCAAGAAAGGTAGGCACCGGCCCCTCTGCTGTAGAAAGCGAATCAACATACAGGCTGCCACCAAAGTTAGATCCAGCGGCCTTTGCAACTTCTTTTTGCGCTTCGTCGCTGACGGTGCTTTCGCAGAAAATAGTCGGTACGTCGTTAGCCTTCACTTTTTCAATCACAGACTTCAGCTGCTTCGGCGTAGACTGCTGCTCGGCGTTAATTGGCCAAACATAAATCTCTTTGAGGCCGTAGTCACGCGCCAGATAGGAGAAAGCACCTTCGCAGCTCACAAGGTAGCGCTGTGATTCGGGCACTTCCGCCAAATCGGTTTTTAGCTCGGTATCTATCGCTTTGAGCTGCTCTGCGTAGGCAGCCGCGTTGGCGTTGTAGATTTCTGCATTTTCGGGGTCTAATTCAACAAAAGCAGCGCGAATGTTCTCTACATAAATCAGTGCGTTCTGTGGCGACATCCAGGCGTGGGGGTTAGGCTTGCCGCCGTAGGGGCCTTCTGCGATCGCAATCGGCTCCACCCCTTCAGTCAGCACCGCTGTCGGCACATCGTCCAAATTACCAATGAACTGATCAAACCACCGCTCCAAGTTCATCCCATTAAACAAAATCAAATCGGCGCTCTGTGCTTTCGCGATATCGCTAGGCACTGGCTCATACCCATGAATTTCAGCGCCCACGCGGGTAATCGATTCCACCGTCAGCTCATCACCAGCCACCTGCTGCGCCATGTCCGCCAAAATCGTAAATGTCGTCAGCACCTTTTTAGACGCTGAGGCGTCGGCCTCTAAGCTGGGCGCTGAAGGGCTACAGCCAAACAGAACAAGGGCTGCAGCTAAGGCAGACCAACGCCGCTTATTTTGAGTAGTCAGCCTGAAAATACGGCTCACCTGGTTCATTTTGAACGCCTTTGCTTTTCATAATCGTTTCACTTTTCATAATTGTTTCATAATCTACAGAAAACGACAACTGCCAAACAGACGGGCGTGGGGCTGTCACAGCGATGAATGCGTATGAAATCAAGCGCTTAGGAGGACTCTGACTGAGTCACTATTTCGTTAAAGTACACGCTCATTCAAATCAAAAATAACGGCAACGAATCGTTGCGACTCATTAAGTTAAGTCGATGGTATGAGGTGGGCATACAAAGATCACTTCTCTTTTTGCTTAAATAATTTGCTGCTATGACCATTCGTCGCCAAATTGCGCAAGGATACGCGTTTGTTCTGGGTATGGCACTCGCAGGCACCACGGCAGGGATACTGGTAGGCAGCCATTTTCAAAAGCAGGCTTTAGCTGCTCAAGAAGTCGTGATCGCAGAACGAAAGCTACTCAGCGATTTACAGGTCAAAATTCTCTACAACCGTCCGACCAAGCAACTCTCACCCTATCTAAATAACCATCTGAGCCTACGGTCAGCGGGCAATCTTATGCTTGGGCGCATAGTCGACATTCAAGCCCTCTTAGCCAGTAGAACCGATATTTATGAGGCAAAAAGCCAGCTTTCAACCGCCTACGATACCGAGACAGACCGTGGGCTCAAGCAGCTATTAGATAGCTACGAAACAGACCTCATTCAGTTTCATAACCGAGTGCAAGGCTTCACCCAGCCAGTTCAACCCACTGAGTATTCTGCTGCCAATGTCACAGTCGCTCAAAAGCGTTTGATTAGCCTAGTACAAGGCCCAGAGTTTGCTAATTTTGTGCAGCTGCCCAAAGACCTCGTGCCGTTTGTAACCCACGTCGAACGTCAGGAGCGCGATGCTTCAGCAGCCCTAGCGCAGGCGATCGCCCTACAGACCCACATCATTTTTGGCAGCTTAGCCCTCTCACTCGCCATCGCCGCTCTGATCGCGCACCGCACAAGTCGGGAAATCGCACAGCCCATCCAAAGCATCACCCAGCTCGCTCATCGCATCAACCACGAAAACAACTTCAGCCTACGAGTTCCCGTTTTGGGCAAAGGCGAAGTCGTCAGCCTAGCCAACTCTTTTAACCAACTCATTGCTCAGGTGAAGCAGCTGTTGGGTGAAGTGAGCCAAAAAAACACAGACCTAGAGACCGCACTAAAACAGCTTCAGCAGAAGCAAATGCAGCTCATGCAGGCCGAAAAAATGTCCAGTTTGGGTCAGCTAGTGGCAGGCGTTGCCCACGAAATCAACAATCCGGTCAGTTTCATCCACGGAAACCTGGTCCATGTTCAGCGCTACTGCCAATCTCTAATTGGCCTTATCGGCCTTTATGAGGAGCACTATCCCACCCCGGCTCCAGCCATTCAAGCTGAAATAGAGAATGTCGATTTGCCCTTTGTTCAAGACGATTTACCTAGCTTAATCAGCTCTATGCGAGTGGGAACGCAACGCATTCGGACAATTGTTTTATCGCTGCGCAACTTCTCACGGATGGACGAATCCACCTTCAAGGCTGTCAACATTCACGAGGGCCTCGATAGCACGCTGCTAATTTTGCAGCACCGTTTGAGCGATGGTAATGGGCTCCCCAAAATTGATATCAAAAAAGACTATGACGAACTTCCCTCCATCACCTGCGCTGCTGGCACGCTCAACCAGGTGTTCATGAATGTGTTAATCAATGCCATTGACGCCCTCAGAGGGTCTTCCTCTAAGCACGCGCACGCTGAGCCGACACATGCTAAGCCCACACGCTCTCCACAAATCACGCTTCGCACCTCCAAACTATTGCCCGACCACCACGCAACGACTCAGACCACAGACTGGGTACAAATCGAAATTGCTGACAATGGTCCAGGCATGAGTGCAGATATCCAAGCCAGAATTTTTGAGCCTTTTTTCACCACCAAACCCGTCGGAACAGGCACGGGAATGGGTTTACCGCTGTGCTACCAAATGATTACCGATACGCACAAAGGCAAGCTAGAAGTTTTTTCTAAGCCTGCTGGTGGGACCGCCGTCATCATTCAAATTCCCTGTCGGCTTTCTGCTACGAGCCAAGGCATCAAAGCGTGAACTCACCAGATTCTCAGCACTTTATAGGATGAAGTTCAGCTGAAAGGGTCATCGTCGTTTTAAGCTGAGTGCGTAGCAGCGCACTGGCGTCACGGAGCTTCGCAGATGGATGGCCTAATCGATAGCCTCATACATGGACTGAGTACGCTCACACCTGAACTAATGGCAGACAAAGTGCTTCAGGCAGGAGACTTAGGACCCATCCTGTATATTGCGCTGATTGCGCTCTCGGTGGTGCTTAGCCAAATTCCAGGCGCACCCTTAGCCGTCATTGCAGGTACGATTTGGCCGCCGCTACTCGCTGGCGTTTACACAGTAATCGGTGGCTTCAGTGGAGCGATTATTGCCTACGGGCTAGGTAAGGTACTCGGTCAGCCCGTTATTAAAAAACTTACCGGGAAACAAATCAGCTTTTCATCGGAACAAAGCGATCGCACCCTAGGCTGGATGGTCTTCATCACGCGGCTTATTCCTGTATTTTCTTTTGATCTGGTCAGCTACGGGGCGGGCATGGTAGGGCTTTCGCTACCGGTATATGCCAGTGCGACCTTGCTCGGCATGGTGCCCTCTACGCTGCTACTGACGTTTATGGGCGATCGCATTCAGTTAGATCCCACCGTCATACTTTCGCTAGCGATCGCATTTACGCTGCTATTTGTCGCGATGCCCTATCTCATGTATCGATACAACTGGCTCAATATGAGAATGCTCATCAGCTGGGAATAGATTTTGGTTAGGAAGTGACACACGGTCAAGTAAGGTACCGAGCACCCCCCGACAATGTAATAAGCTAAATGAGCAGGTTTCTACCCCGACGTGTGATGTAACCCTTCGTTTGGCTAGGTCGCTAGCGATCGCCTTCCCCCATTTGTGAGCCCCTCTACCCGACCCGAACGCAAAAAGTCCGCGCTAAAAACAGCGGCTATTCTCGATGGCGCCATGCAAGAATTTTTGGCCAATGGCTATGCCGCAACCAGCATGGATAGGGTCGCCGCTGCTGCTGGCGTTTCCAAAGCAACCGTCTATAGCCATTTTCAAGACAAGTCGGGTTTGTTTGCCGCTCTGGTGCAAAAGCTAGCAGAAGATAAATTCAAAGCAACTTCTTTTGATCCTCGCGATGAAAGTACGATGCAGGGCGAGCCCAAAGTGGTACTCACTCAGCTCGCGACAGATATATTGGATCGGGCCAGCTGCGACCCACAGGCCTGCGAGTTCATGCGGCTGATCATCGGAGAATCAGGCCGATTTCCTGAGCTATCCGAACCCTACATACAAAACGTCGCCAAACCGCTGATCGATGGACTGACGCGCTATCTATCTTCTTGTGAGGAGCTGAGTTTGAGCGATCCAGAAGCCTCTGCCCGCACTTTTATGGGCACCTTGATATACTTTGTTATGCTTCAGCGGGTATTGGGCGGCGCTGAGCTGATGCCGATGGAGAGCGATCGCATCGTCACAACGCTGGTTAACCTCATTATTCCGCCATGTTAGGCCCTGCGATTCGTCTCAAGTCTACTCGCCTGCACCTACGCCACGCTCAACCCGCAGATATTCCTCAAATTCTGGCTTACTACACGACCCATCAAGCCTACCTCACCCCATTTGAGCCGCTTAAACCCTCTACCTTTTATACCGCCAAATACTGGGAGAGAGAGCTACAAAATCGTATCGACAATACCAAGGCAGAGCAATCGCTCAAACTCTTTCTATTTACCCAGCAAAACCCAAAGGCGGTGATCGGCACGCTCAACTTTAGTAATTTTGTCCGAGGCGTATTCCAAAGCTGCACAGTGGGCTACAGCCTAGCCGAAAACTACCAGGGCCACGGCTACATGTACGAAGCAATGATCGTTGCCATTGAGCACATCTTTTTGACCATGCAATTCCACCGGATCAGCGCCAACTATCTGCCTCACAACCAGCGCAGCGGAAGGCTGCTCAAGCGGCTAGGCTTCACGGTAGAAGGCTACGCCCGCGACTATCTGTACATCAATGGACACTGGCAAGACCATATTCTCACCAGCTTAATTAATCCTCATTTTAAGGACTAAATATCAACTAAAGATAATGGGATAAACATCTGTTTTGGGAAAGATGAGTTGTAGTGATCAAATGGTTGAAACAGCATGGGTGTGCAGCCACTGGAAAACTGGTTTGACTTAGTAACCCTGCTAGCCTGCTGTGGCACAGCCGCTGGTGCTTATTACTGGGGTAGTGTCCGCGCGCAAATTCAACAGCAAAAACATCCGAAAGCCAAAGGTAGTCACAAGGCTAGGACTGAAGAGGGCGCTAACTTCAATGGCCCCGGAGCCCTGTTACCCAATACGATTTTTCAGCAGGCAATCAATCATTCAGCTGGAAGCTTGGTCATTTGCGACGCGCAGCAGCCTGATTTACCCATTGTGTATGTCAGCCCTAGCTTCGAGAACCTGACGGGCTATGAAGCAGAAGAGGTGCTCGGAAAAAACTGCCGTTTTTTACAGGGTGATGAGCAGCAGCAGCTAGGGATTCAAGAGGTTCGGAAAGCGATCGCAGCGGGCACAGGCTACAAAGTGCTGCTCCACAACTATCGAAAAACCGGTCAGCCTTTCTGGAACGAACTCACCCTCTCTCCTATTGCCAACGAGTCAGGCGTGATCACTCACTATGTCGGGACGCAGGTAGATATCTCTCACCATCTCGAGACGTTCAAAGCGCTAGAGCATAGCAATGCGCGCTACCGGCATCTCTATGAAGAAACACCCGCCATGATGCACTCTGTGGATCGACGCGGCCGCATTGTGAGTATGAGCCACTGCTGGCTAGAAACGTTGGGCTATGAAAGAGGAGATGTGATCGGGCAGCCTCTGGCTAATTTTTTGGCCCAAAAAGCACCACAAACAATTGAAAATATTCTCTTGAGCCTAGAGTCCAAAAAGGTCGATCGAAATCGCCTGTGTCAGTTCGTTAAAAAGAGGGGCGATCGCATAGATGTTTTGCTCTCTACGATGGCTGAATGCAGCGAGAATCCTCGATCGGGCAGCACATTTGGCGTACTGGTCGATATTACCGAACGCCGCAAGGCCAAAGAGAAACTTCGCCGTAGTGAAGCACTGCTGCGAGCCATCAACAATCTGCCGCCCACCGGTATTTTTGTGATGGATTGCCACACCAACGAAGCGCTGTTTATTAATAGTGAGTTCTATCGCATTTGGCAGCTAGAACATTTGAAGGATGCAGTAGAACAAGGAGAGATTACCGGCGAGCAGCTGCTAACAGAATGTCTCAGCAATATAGACCTCGGGCGATTCGTCGCTACCTCTACCGATCAAGACTTTACTCACGGCAACAAAATTGTTGAAGACGAAGTCCCCATGCTCGATGGGCGTACTCTCAGGCGCATCTATGGGCCTATTCAAGAAAACGACTCTACGTTTGCCTATCTGTATATCTTTGAAGACATTACTGAGCGCAAGCAGGCTGTTCAAAAGTTAGCGCTAGCAACAGAATCCGCAGAGGCAGCAAACCGGGCCAAGAGCGAGTTTTTGGCCAACATGAGCCACGAGCTGCGATCGCCACTCAACGCGATCTTAGGTTTCACACATATCTTGCAAAATGATTCTCTTACCAGCGCACAGAAAGAGAATCTCGACATCATCTACAACAGCAGCGAACATCTGCTGGCCCTAATCAACGACATTCTCGATATCTCTAAAATTGAAGCGAGAAGAGTCGTGCTGGCTCACAGCGAGTTCGATCTGTACCGACTGATAGAAGAACTGCAGCAGATGTTCAGCGGGGTCGTGGCGCAAAAAAATCTGGCGCTGGTGGTAGAGCGATCGCCTGATTTACCGCGAATTATCCATAGCGATCGCCTCAAGCTCAGACAAATTTTGATCAACCTGCTCAGTAACGCCGTCAAATTCACAGCCACCGGCACCATCACGCTCTCCGTTACAGCAGCAGTCGATAGCGGCGCACACAATCATACAGAATACGGCGCGTCAGACAGGCCTAATCAAGATCATATCGCACTCACCTTTGCTGTCACAGACACCGGTGCAGGCATCGCCCCCGCTGACCAAGACCGTCTCTTTGAAGCCTTTGTACAGGCGCAATCAGCCTTGACTGGGCAGCAGGGAACTGGGCTTGGCCTTGCAATTTCTCACGAATACATTCAGCTGCTCGGCGGGCAGCTGAATGTCGAGTCAATGGTGGGAAAAGGCTCTACCTTTAGCTTTAGTCTAGGCGTTCGCCCGGTAAAGACTCTGTTGGAACGTCCTGACCATCAGAGCGAACCCACCGTAACTGGCAAAATCATTGGACTTGAGCATAAGCAGCCGGCCTACAGAATTTTAGTCGTTGATGATGTAGCGCTTAATCGTAAGCTGCTCACCCACTTACTGTGTTCTGTTGGGTTTGAAGTGCGCGAAGCCAAAGATGGGCAAGCTGCGATCGCCCAGTGGCAAACTTGGCAACCTCACCTCATATGGATGGACATTCGAATGCCGGTAATGAGTGGCGAAGAAGCGGCCCTGCGGATCAAAGCGCAAGATACCGCGCGCACCACCCGCATCATTGCCCTCACCGCCAATGCCTTCGATGAAGACAAAAACACAGCTCTCGCTAGTGGCTGTGATGACTTTGTCAGCAAACCCATTCGAGCCCACGAAGTCTTTGAGAAAACGGCTCAGCATTTAGGGGTTCGCTATCGGTATGCCGAGACAGAAGCAGTCCCTAGTCAGTCAGTCGGGCAGTTACTGACCACAGATTTGCTCGCTACCACCTCGGCAAAATGGCGCTATGGGCTTACGCAGGCCATCCTCGATCTTGATGATGAGAAAATACTGGAGCTGGCCGGTCAGCTACCGGTCGGGCACGAAGCGATCGCAGCTGCCATCCGCCAGAAGGTTCAAAACCTCGACTACAAAACACTCCTCCAGCTGCTTCAAGCAGTCGATCAAGAAGCAGAAGCTCTGAATCCGTGAAAACCGCCGCCAAGTTTAACTTGAAGCAACAGGGATAGAAAGTCGTCAGCATCGGCAATCGGCTTAGGATAAATCGCATTTGCCAGCGCTTCACCGAGCAAGCTGTCTTGCTCTGCGTCCATCGCATCCGCCGTCAGTAGCACGATTGGAAGCCGTGAAGTTTTGGGCTGCGTTTTTAGCAGCCGAGACAAATCTAGCCCCGTCACCTCTTCACCCTCCCAAAACGTACCGGGCAAATTCACATCCATAATCACCAGCTCCACCGCTCCAGACTGACAGTGCTTAAATACATCAGCCGCCTTGTGGGTCAGCCGAACGCGATGCTTACCTGCTTTTTCCAACAGCCGAGCCGTACTCCGTCCTAACAAATAATCGTCTTCAACCAATAAAATATTCACGCGCTAATCGTCCTTGAAATAAGAGAGAAGAGATAAAGAATTTGAATAGATGTCGTCATGTCCATATGCAGGTTGCCCATCCTGCAAAAATCAACAACTATTGATATATTGTTGATGCATTTTTGCATCAAGATTTCTTTGATTGGGCATCATAACCCTATTAGATACACCAGTCGTTTGCTTAACGTAGGTCGCTAGCACAATGGATTCCAACCTCTCTCGTAATGACAGTATTTCTTCTGTTGCAAATCCTTGCAAGATCCTTGTAGTAGACGATCTCTTAGAGAATTTACGGTTATTGTCCAGCCTGCTGTTAGAACAAGGTTACGACGTAAAAAAAGCACCCGATGGCGCCCTGGCACTCGCCAACGTTCCTCGCTTTAAGCCCGACCTAATTTTGCTCGACATTATGATGCCAGAAATGGACGGCTACAGCGTCTGTCAGCAGCTCAAAGCTGACCCAGCTGCTCAAGATATCCCCGTCATTTTCCTCAGCGCGCTGGATCTCACCTTCGACAAAGTCAAAGCCTTTGAAGTGGGCGCCGCCGACTATATCAACAAGCCCTTCCATCCCGCAGAAGTGATCGCCAGGGTCAAAAATCAGCTCAGAGTCCGTCAGCAAAACCTTCAGATTCAGACCCAAAAGGCCATTATCGAACGACAAACCCAACAGCTAAGAGCCGCAGAAAAAAAGCTAGCAACCTTCGGTGCGATCGCCTAAATGCTACGCTCAATCCTAGCCCTCATTTTCTCCTTGTTTTCATGCTTCTTCCCTCTGTTGGCGCGCTCAATGCGCTCATTGTCGGCGCGACCCAAGGCATTGGCCTACAGTTTGTAACACAGCTCCTGCAAGATGACCGCATTGAACACCTGTTTGCGACCTACCGCTCTGAGCAAACCGCCACACAGCTATTCGCCTTAGCCAAGCAGCACTCGCAACGATTGCACTGCCTGCAAATGGACATCACCGAAGAAGCGCAGATTGAAAAGGCAATGGCGCAGCTGACTGAACGCACCCCAAATCTGCACATCGCCATCAACTGCGTGGGGCTACTACACAGCGAGCAGCAGCAGCCCGAGAAAGCCCTGCGGCAGCTAAACTCAGATAACTTGCTCACATACTTTCAGGTCAACAGCATCGGCCCGGCACTACTGGCCAAACATCTGCTCTCCGTACTCAAACACAGCGAGCCCAGCCTATTTGCTACCATATCTGCCAAAATCGGCAGCATTGGCGATAATCGAATCGGCGGCTGGTATGGCTACAGAGCATCAAAGGCCGCCCTCAATATGTTTTTGAAAACAGCCTCAATTGAATATCGTCGCCGCAGTCCAAAGACAGCTATTGTAATGCTGCACCCTGGGACAACGGATACCGGTCTCTCCAAACCCTTTCAGAGAGGCGTGCCGCCTGAAAAGCTCTTTTCTACAGAGCGTACCGTCTCTCAGTTAATCGCTGTGCTCTCTAAAGTTAAGCAAGAAGACAGCGGGGAGTTCTTCTCTTGGGACGGCACGCAATTGCCTTGGTAAGTATTGAACTAAACGTTTTTGAGAGGTGGTGGGGCGTCTGTCGTGGCAGTCTCTGTCATGGGTTTCAGGAATTGAGGTAATAGCGGAACTTGGCTGATCGCAGCCGTCAGGAGCTGACGCACTTTACGAGCCACGTGCTGCTTTTGCGTCAGGATGGGGCGGTCGTAAGCAATTGGCTGGCCCAACAGTACAGGCTGCTCGGCCTCACGCAAATAGCGATAGTGCAAAAACAAATCGCGGTAGGGGAAAAGCACGTTTTTACCGGTACACACCTGCCGAAAAAAGCGAGAGCTGATGCCAATGTAGTGAAGATACGTTAGCTGCTCTCCTTTATCGAACAGGAGATGATCGTCTTCAGAAAAGTGCGGTGAGGTCACGCAGCAACCCGTTCTTTTTTCTTTGGGCAGCGTTCTCGATAGGTTTATGGCATCAATGCCCGACTTCAGCACCATGTAGTTCAAAATGGCTTGGTCCGGGCCGTGGAAATAGAGAATTTCAGCATCTCCAGCTTGCAGGGTATCTAGAAGGTCTGCCAGCATTTGATCGGTGAACGCACCTTTTTTGGAAGCAAATAGGCCCGCACAAAAGATTTCAGTTTCTAGGCGATCGCACTCAAATACATCCGTCAGTCCCGGCGCTTTTACATCAAACACATGGCTCAAGTCTTTGTACTGAAAGTCGTAGGTGACAAAGTCGTGCTCATCTAGGCTGTCGAAAATAACATCGAATGAGTTCATCGCCAAGATATCGGCATCGAGGTAAATGAACTTTTCAAACGGGCCATCGAAGCAGCAAAAGCGGCGATGCATCCCCATGCGGTTGACGCCCGTGACGCCGCGCTTAGCCCACTCGGCAAAGGCGCTGGGGTGGGCCTGCCAAATTTGGGTAGCAAAGTCTTCCCACTTGCTCAAGGTAGCGGCGTCATCGAACCACTGAACCTGTGGGTAAGCGAGTGTTGCTTGCCGAGACTGCCGCGTGTTGTCATCGTAAGGGACTACGCAGATCGGCAGATCTGTGCCCACATTTTCCTCAAGGCTGTTGATCAGCGCAATCAGCTGATC
Source organism: Cyanobacteria bacterium J06598_1 (assembly GCA_038529685.1). Taxonomy (GTDB): domain Bacteria; phylum Cyanobacteriota; class Cyanobacteriia; order Phormidesmidales; family Phormidesmidaceae; genus Phormidesmis. The sequence goes on from JBCBDN010000051.1 coordinate 15,852, forward strand.
AAGCACAACGTCATTAGCCAAAATATAGATGCCGTTTGCCCTGTTTTTTGCCGCAGTACCGTTTGCCATATTGGTGACTCACTCACATGAGGAAGAACAGTCACGCTGCTGCTATAGCGTCTGTCGAGTTGCTTAGGACGTGTTTATCGGCTGAAACCGTTGCAGAACAACAGGCAACTCGACTAGCAAACGTTCTAATGCATTAGGACGTTTGCTATATCAAGGCAGACAACGCGCCCTCAGTGTTCACAGAGCAGCGATTTAAATCACCTAGTGAGTTCAGTATTTCTTGTTGAATGGCAATTCTTAACCATCTTCAGTACCGGGCCTAGCCATCGGAAATGCGGGCTGTCGGTTGAGGTAGCGCAGCCAGGAGCCGCCACCCACCGCAATTAATAAGTACAGCCAGCCAGAGAGCGATCGCAGCAGTAAAAAACCACCCACCGCAAACATAGAACCAAACAGCAGCAGCACCGCCGCCACCACTCGCTGACTTTCTAGCCCCAAGTTCTGCAAAGGACGTAGCCCCGTTCTGAGCTGCTGTTGCTGCCAGCCAGGGCCGCCCGGACGCAGCTTGGTATAAAACCGGTCGAGCGTTTCAGGACTCTCTGGCACTGTTATTAGGAGGGTAGATACCCACACAAAGGTCGTTGCGAGGGTAATCACCACCAGGCGAGCACCAAAGTCTGCGATCGCAAATCCAGGCGCCACACTGGTCAAAAAGCCAATCACAAAGCCCGAGATAATGGCCGACAGCTCAGCCGCCGCATTGATTCTCCACCAGAACCAGCGAAGGATGAGGACTAGGCCAGGGCCTGTTCCTAGTGCGATCGTCAGTCGAAAAAGCGTACCGACCTCCGGCGTCAAGAAAGCCGCATACCCACCCCCAGCCATCATCACCAAAGACGCCAACCGACCCACAATCAATAGCTCACCGTTCGTCGCTTGAGGCCCAACAAATCGCCGGTAAAGGTCTGTCGTCAGGTACGACGCCCCCCAATTCACCAGCGTTGAAGCCGTACTCAAAAAAGCTGCAATCAGTGAGGTCACCACCAAACCCAGCACTATTGGCGGCAACGTATCAACCATCAGCAAAGGATAGCCTAGCTCCTTATCCGCTAGGTCTGGATATAGCACCACTGCCGCAAGCGCAGCGACTATCCAAGGCCAAGTACGCACCCCGTAGTGCAAACAGTTAAATAGCCAAGCCGCTTTTTCGGCCTCAGCTTCTGTTTGGGTACTGGCCAACCGCTGAATGAACTCCCCGCCGCCGTCGCTCCGCCGAAAAGACCACCATTGCAGCATCACATAGGCCAAAAAAGTGCCCGATGGAATACCCGCTAGGGCACTCCAGCCGAAGCTTTCACCGCTACGAATCGGGAGAAAGCTAAGCATATCCGGACTGGCCGTAGAAAGCTGATCGACCAGTGAGCCCATACCACCGACTGCGTTTAGGGAGGCAATGGCAACCACTAAAGAACCCAGCAGCGCCAAAAAGAACTGAAAGAAATCCGTTGAGACCACATTCCATAAGCTAGTGAGGCCGGCATATACCAGCACCAAAGCGCTGAGCGCCAGCACACTCCACAGCTTCAGATTGTGCGTTGTGCCATCGAACCCAAGTCCCTGCCACACCTGCAATACATCGATCACTTTAGTCATGGCTAGCAGGGTATAGCCCAGCCCCAAACAGGTCATCGGCACGGCAAATACAAATGCCTTTACGCCTCTAAGCACGGCTGCGGGCCGCCCGCCATAGCGCAGCTCACTCAGCGCCGCATCTGTCACAATCTCCGAGCGCCGCCACATCCGAGC